>JBAZEY010000005.1:0-74778 GCA_041653675.1 Patescibacteria group bacterium
AGCTTTTTGTCAACCCCGTTAGAAGTCCTCCACATAAAAATTTTTCGAAATTTTTATGTCCAAATCTCTTCGCCAATTACTCCTTTAATATTCCATTTTCAAACTATTATTTAATTTTATAAAACAGACTTCTAAACGGGGTCAATCCTTACATCTTAAATTTCAATTCAGTAACCGCTTCCCCGCCGAGCCTTCTATTCAATTCTTTTATAATTTTTCCGCGTTTCAAATAAATTTCTTGCGTTACAACCGACGATAAACAACTGATAGTTAAAGTTTTTCCGCGTAAATACATCGCCCTGGCCTTTCTTGCCACTCCCGGCCCGAAAACTTCCCCCAAAATTAGATTAAATTTTTCTATTACTTGGGCGGCCAAAATCTGCTGGCTAATGCCAGATTGCCGGGCGTTTTGCGCTAAAATATTTTTAAGCGGGATAAAGGTCATAAGACGCGATGTTCACAAATATCTTTAAAATCACAATTTTTACAAGTAAATAAACTTGGTTTTGGGAGAAACTCACTCTTTTTTATTTCTTCGATCGTCGCGGCAATTTTTTCTTTAATCCCGCCAAGTTCTTCATCTGTTCCCAAAAACGACATTTTTTTATTTTCACCCAAATAATAATAACTAAGTGTCACCGGTTTTTCACCAAAAACTTCAGACGCCGCCGCCTGATAAATCAAAAGCTGATCTTTGTCTAAATATTTTTCATCTTTCGGCACGCTGCCGGTTTTGTAATCAACAATTTCCACACCACCCAAGACATCATCAATCCGATCAATCACGCCGCGGACAGTGGAGTCGCCTATTTTCAAATTAAATCCTTTTTCCAAAAATTTTGTTTTTGGCCACTGACCTTCGTGCAATTTATAAAATTCGCGAAGAATTACGCGGCCAAGTTTTTTATATTCATCTTCATGACTTTTGCTGTCGTACCAATCATTGATCCACGTCTCTTCATAAATTTTTAATAAATCTTCAACCGACGGAACGGCGGTATTTTCCCCCGCCCTGTTTCCGCCAAATAAGTCCGCTTGTTTATTATTTTCTTTTTTTGAGATCTGATCAAAAAATTTCTGTAAAGTTCCGTGCATTGATTTTCCAAAACTGAAAGTAAATTTTCCCCGCGTCGGCACAACTAAAACGTGGGCAAATTTATATTGCAAGGGGCAAGTCTCAAATGCTTTCAATTGAGTAAAACTAAATTTGCTCGGGAGCCAAAATTTTTTTACAGGTGTGCGGCCTTCCGCCGTTTGTTTTTCTTCATCAAAATAAACCTGTCCGGTTGGCGTCACTGCTTCTGGCGTGACAAAACCAAGTTCTACTAAAAATCTCGACAATTTCTTTTTTCGCTGGCCGCCGTAATCAGCCGCTGAAGTCAAAAATAATCCATCCCTGGCGCGGGTCATGGCCACATAAAAAAGCCGCCGTTCTTCTTCAAGATGAATATCGCCCTCCGGCAAAATTTCTTTTACAAGCGCAGCCGGCATTTCAATTGGCTCTTTTCTATCGGTGGACGGAAAACGCAAATCAACCAAATTTACAATAAAAACATATTTAAATTCCAAGCCCTTTGCTCCGTGGACTGTTAAAATTTTCACCGTGTCCGGTCCTTCATCAAAACTTCCCGCAAGTGACCCCTCTTCTCCGGACTCAAGAGCCATGTCAAGTTCAGTCATAAAATTCTTGATTGACTTATCCGGGTTCGCTCTTTCAAATTCTTCTATCTTTTTTAGAAAATTATTAATGTAGCCGATATCTTCCGCGGCACGCAAATCCCCTTTCTCAGCGCGTTTAGTTAAATTCGCGAGATACTGAAAATCCTCCAAAAATTTAAAAACGACTTTACTAACTCCCCGCTCGCGAGCAATTGCCGTATGTCGTTCTATAAATCCTAAAATTTTATTGATTTTTCGAAGGCCATCTCCTGAAACTCCGACTGCCGCCGCATGCTTCATCGCCTCGTAAAGCGACCAATTTTTCTTTTTCACAGAAAAATTCATAGCGAGAAGATCGTCATAAACCAAATCTACGAACGGCATATTTAAAACGCGGTATAAAGCAGTTGACTCATGATAATTATCTAAAGTTTTTAAATAAGCAATAATATCTAAAATCACTGGCTTCCCATAAAGTCCGCTTGAGGCTAAAAAATGATATGGAATTCCGCATTGATCCAATACACCCATAAACATTTCCGCCTGATTATTGGCGCGCACCAAAATGGCGAAGTCTTGCCAGCTGGTTGCTGTATCAGATTTTTTCAATTCCAAAATCTTTTCTGCGACAGCTCGCGCTTCTTGATCTGCGGTTTTACAATGTAGATGATCTATGATCCCCTCACCTTCACGTTGCGCCGCGAGTTTTTTCACAATTCCCAATTTAGCTTCCAGCCGGTTTGGATTATTCTGTTTTATAAACTTGTACGCCAGATCCAAAATATTTTGCTTGGTGCGATAATTGTCTGTGATAATAATTTCTCGGGCATAGGGAAAATCATTTTTAAACTGCATGATGTTTGAAATAGACGCGCCGCGGAATTTATATATTGATTGGTCGTCGTCGCCGACAACCGTTAAATTATTTTTGGGCGCGGCTAACATTTTTATTAGTTCATACTGCGCCCAATTCGTGTCCTGAAATTCGTCAACCAAAATATACTTAAACTTTTGCCGGTATTTTTCTAAAATCGCCGGCCGGGTACGAAAAAGTTTTAAAGTATAATTTATTAAGTCGCCAAAATCCAAGGCGTTATTTTCTAAAAGTAATTGTTCGTAAGTATGATAGGCCGACGCCACCTCAAGCAGACGATCTTTGTCTTCGGCGATAGCGCTATCTTTATTTAATTTTAAATTTTCCGCGTAGTCCAAATAATTTTCCGGCCAAATTTCTTCATCCTTCGCCCGGCTAAAATGTTTTAAAAGTGAATGAATAAATTTTGTCGGATTACCAAGAGGCCGATAATAATCCAAATTAAAACGTTCCAAATTCTGGCGCATCAAAAGCCACTGCTCGGTTTGATTTAATAATTTAAAATCTCCGGGCAAGCCGATATCAATCGCGTGCTCTTTTAAAATTCTCTCGCAAAAAGAATGAAAAGTTGAAATCCAAAGATCCACATAGCCGTAAGGCAAAAGTTGGTCCGCGCGCTCTTCCATTTCTCCGGCCGCCTTTTCCGTAAAAGTAAGCGCTAAAATTTCGTCGGGTTTTATTTTCTTTTCTAAAATTAAAAAAGCCAGCCGCCGCGTGATCACGGTCGTCTTTCCTGTCCCTGCGCCGGCAACAATAAGCAACGGTCCGTCTTCATGGGATACGGCTTCTTTTTGTGCTTGGTTTAGATCCTTCAATAAATCATCCATAAATTGCGTTTTTGCTTGATTTTTGCTAAAATTCTTTAAGAAATCATAACATAAAAATTGTAATTAAGCCAAAATATGGGATTAGAAAATTTACTTTCGGGTGTCGAACTTGCGAACCAACTAAGAGAAGATCCACAAATCAATGCCAGGATGGATAGAATTGCCAATAATTTAATTGAGAAAGGCACATCAGTTAATCCATTTATTTTGAAGGATTTCGAAGACCCTAATTTTTTTAATTCCTTACCGGCGGAAATACGTGATTCCGATCAAAAATTGTCCGAACTCCTAGATAACTCTGGAAAATTTAACGATATTATCCATTTGGAAAGAGAAAGAAGATGGGATAACGACACTTCTGGATTGCTCGGCGAAAAAGTGGACATAGCTGAAACAACGCATGCCGAAGGTAGAACAAGGCGAGCCGAATCTGGCTACAAAATTAATGTAGATTATTTAAAAACTAAAGGGATTGATCCGTCTAAAATTTTATTTTTCCGCGCCACGCAACCTTCTGACACTCCGAAACCGGAATATTATTGGACAAGTGATTATTTTGAAACCCAGAGGGGCCTAACCGTTGAAATATCAGCCGAGCAAAGAAAAACTGCTATTATTCTTGTCGCCGATCTAGAGACAATTAGTAGAAATGGCGGACTTATTCAAGATGTTAATGATGATAACGGCCTTCCGGTTAGGCAAATTGGAACGGCTGGGTTTGATCAAAGTTTGGCGATAGCGAAAATTAAACCCCAAATTTAATTGATGATTTTATCATACATCCGAATCTAAAAAAATCGCCGCCCCAAAATATCGCGCGGCAATGCTAATTATCCGCATATGAACAAAAAACTGTTTTTCATTATCACCACTCTAATTTTTCTCGCACCCACCATTGTCTTCGCCCAAGTCGCCGCACCCCCGACCGGACCTTTGGTTACGAGAATTTCTCCGTCCTCCGGCGGACAAGGACAAACCTTGGGATTAACTATTTCAGGACAAAATTTTCAAAATGGGGCACAAGTTTCTTTTAATCCAGCCGACGGTATTTCTATAATCTCTACGCAATTTATAACCGCTACGGAAATCAGAACTAATATATCAATTTCCGCCGACGCGCCGCTTCTCGCGCGCGACGTAATTGTGACAAATCCACAACAGCCGACAGGCACTTTTTTACAAGGATTTACGGTGATTTCCGCTTCCGACACAACGCCTCCGCCGCCGATTATTGGTCTCACGGCTACCGACGCGCTTGATGGAAAAATAGACCTCGCCTGGATAAAAAGCGACGCTTTAGATTTTGGCCGCTACGCAATTTATTTAAAAGAGACTGAATTTGTAAATGTAACCGGGATTACCCCACTCGCAACAATTTCCAACCAGATAACCACCACGTTCCAAGCGACCGAACTTACGAACGGCACAAAATATTTTTTTGCCGTAACCGCAATAGACACAAACGGAAATGAAGATAAAAATATTTTGCCTGTCAGCGCGATTCCCACAATAAGTACCGTTCCGCCGGTAACTATTCCCTTTCCAACCTCGCCAGCCACAAACGTCACGCCCGCTCCTGCCGTACCAATTCAGATGGGAAAAACGAGCGGCGAAGCTACACCCCTTGGCCTGATTTCAATTATTATCATCGCAACTTTAGCCGCTCTTGCTGGGGCGATCTATTCAGTTTTAAAAAATAAATCAAAAAAAATATCAAAAGATAAAAAAACAGAAATAAAAAAAGAAGAAGAACTCCGTTTCTTGAATAAAAATAGCAAACTCGTGAAATTGGAAATTATGGCCAGCGATGGAAGGGCCGTGGATTTAATCAAGGAGATTATTAATTTGATGGCCCCCGACTCTTCCCCGCCCGAAAATGGTATTCCGCTTGATCTTGCTCTTAAAACTTTAGATATGCAAAAAGACGTACTTCTAAAAACTTTGGGGCAAATTCCGTCGAAAGAAAAAAACTTGCTTGAATACTCAATCGCTATCGCCCCAGTAAGTGGTGCTGATATTGAATGGCAAATGGCCGAAGTATCGCTTGGCGGCGGGCTACAGCCAAATGGTAAATATGAAATTAAAAAACAAGGAGATAATTTTACTTACGAAAAAAATATAAGGGTAATGAAAACCGATGAAGCGTGGAAAAAATATGCCGACACCCTTGCACCTGATTTTGTAAATTTGAAAATGATTTTGCAAATCCATCTCGACGACCTCGGCCGGCAAGAAGAAAAATTTAAAAAATTATAAAAAGGTAGTCCGAAATGAAAAAAATTGATAAAAAAATAAATTATAAAAATATCAGCAAAGCGTTTTTAGCTTCATGGAGTAAAGAAACTTCTTGGACTGGAAAATTTGACCCTAAAAATCCTTCTGCCGACCAATGCCGTGTTACCGCGGCGGTTGTCCAAACTTTGTTTGGTGGAAAAATACTTTTTGCCGTAATTAAAAAACGGCCATTAGTTTCCCATTTTTGGAACCGCCTGCCGAACGGTAAAGAAATTGATTTTACTCTCAAACAATTTCCAAAAAGTATCATCGTCCCAAAAGGAACCGTAGTATCAATTAAAAAAGTCCTGTCCGCTCCGCGGATAAAAAAAACCTATCCTCTTCTGCTCGCCAAAGTTAAATCATTTCTAAAAATCAAATAATATGACAAATCCTGAAACGGGCGGAACGATGCCGGAAATGCAAGAAGAAGAAATAAAAGTTGAAGGACTGGCTGATTTTGATATGGAATATTTTAAAACTCTCGAAGGAGAAGATGGCTGGATTGCCATCGGCCAGGAAAACTGCAAAAATCAAAAATATTACACGGTTATCGGTGACGGTGGCGAAAAACTTGGCATTGTTGGAGTTTACGACACCGAAGACGAACAAAATATTACCCATATTATTATTGACCCAAAATACCGCGGCAAAGGACTCGTATCCAAATTTTATGAAGCGCTGATGAATGCGGAGAAATTAAATACTTTAATAGCGACGATCGATAGAAAAAACCGTCCATCAATTATTTCCCACGAACGCGCTGGGTTTAAAAAAGTAAGCGACGAAGTGTACGAAAATGAATTTGATAAATTTAAATATAGATATGAAAAACCCCAAAATGAATAAACTTCTGTTACTTTGCGCCGCAATAATTAGCGTCGTCACTCTTGGCGGCGGATGCGAGCAGACGCCGACTGAATTGCCGTCACGAGAAAGTAAAATTCCGGCTGAGGCAATAAAAATTACGCCTACGGCGGATGTTTCTCCACCAAAATCCCTTTCCTCTGAATACGAAAATCCCATTCCCCTGCCCTCGCCAGTTAATACCGCCGGCGCGGAGGACTCGTCTTTTATTTTGCCCGATGGAAACACATTATATTTCTTTTTCACGCCGGACGTGAGAATTCCCGCCGAGAAACAACTGATTGACGGTGTCACGGGAATTTATGTGGCAAAAAAGGTTGATGACCTTTGGCAAAATCCTGAAAGAATAATTTTACAAGCTAAAAATAAAGTCGCGCTTGACGGATGTGAGTTTATCCAGGGCGACATGATATGGTTTTGCTCGGCGCGCGAAGGATACGATGGCATTCATTGGTTTACCGCAGAATTTAAAAATAATAAATGGCAAAACTGGCAAAACGCCGATTTTCCCGCGGAATATAAAGTCGGCGAATTGCATTTTTCCGCTGACGGCAACGAAGTTTATTTCCATTCCGACCGTCCGGGCGGCCAAGGCGGACTTGATATTTGGGTTTCAAAAAAAGTTCGTGACGCCTGGCAGGAACCGGAAAATGTCGCTGCGGTAAATACTTCCGGCAACGAAGGATGGCCAGCTCTTTCGCCCGACGAAAATGAATTATGGACTTATAAAGATTATAGTTTATGGCGGTCAAAAAAAGTTGACGGCGTTTGGCAGAAATCAATAAAAATGTTTTCACCCTTAGCCGGCGAAGCGACAATTGATAACGAGGGAAATGTTTATTTTATTCATCATTTTTATAAAAACGACGTAATGCTTGAAGCGGATATTTACGTCGCTAAGAAAAAATAAAATGCTTACTTATATTCTCTTCGCCCTTGGTTTTGGAATTTTAATCAAAGGTGCCGATTGGTTAGTCGATGGTGCTTCCTCTTTGGCTAAGAAATTAAAAATTCCGGCGATTGTAATCGGCCTTACCATTGTCGCTTTTGGCACTTCGGCGCCAGAGTTGGTCGTTAACATTTTTGCAAGCGCCCAAGGTAATACCGGCTTAGCGATTGGAAATATTTTGGGAAGCAACATCGCCAATATACTTTTAATTCTCGGTATTTCTTCAATTATTTATCCTCTGGCAGTAAAGAAAAACACCACTTGGAAAGAAATTCCCTTATCTCTTTTGGCGGCGCTGGTAGTGGGGATTTTGGCCAATGATGTATTAATAGATAAAACCGGAATTTCGGCCTTAACCAGAATTGACGGTTTAATTCTTATTTCCTTTTTTATTATTTTTTTAGTTTATATTGTGGGTATAGCCAAGGAAGGATTTTTTGAACAAAAAACAAAAGTTAAAGAAATCGACACGGGACGATCGGTTATTTATATTTTACTTGGTTTGGCGAGCCTTACTTTAGGTGGGAAATGGATTGTCGATGGGGCAGTAGCGATTGCCACGGCTTTCAGCGTCAGCCAATCTTTAATCGGTTTAACTATCGTTGCCGTCGGCACTTCGCTCCCGGAACTTGCCACTTCCGCCGTAGCCGCTTATAAAAAGAATGCCGACATCGCCGTGGGCAATATTGTCGGCTCAAATATCTTCAATCTTTTCTGGGTTTTGGGTGTGAGTGCGATGATTAGACCCCTTCCTTTTCGTCCGGAGATGACTTTAGATATCGGCATGGTCATTTTGGCCAGCTTAGCTCTCTTCGCCTTTATTTTTATCGGCAAAAAACGCTTTCTTGAACGATGGCATGGCGTCTTCTTTGTGGTTGCTTACGTTTTTTATATTACCTTCTTAGTTATGAGAGGTTAAATTTATGCGCTTTGTCCTGCGTTCAAAAATTCATAAAGCAATCGTAACCGAAGCAAATCTAGATTACATTGGCAGCATTACGATTGATGAAAATCTGATTGATAAAGTCGGTTTTTGGCCAGGCGAAAAAGTTTTAGTCGTAAGTAATACTTCCGGGGCACGGCTTGAAACTTATATCATTGCCGGCGAGCGCGGTTCCGGCATAATTTGTATGAACGGCGCCTCGGCTCACTTAATAAAAACTGGCGAAGAAATAATCATTATGGGTTTTGAATTGACCGCCAAACCAATCAAACCAAAAAATATTTTGGTGAACAAAAAAAATAAATTCGTAAAATATTTATAAATAAAAATTTTCGCAAATATAAAAACTCTCCGCAATGGAGAGCTTTTTGTTAAAAAAAGACTGGCGTTCCCGAAGGTTCGCCAGCACCTGCTCGTCCCGAAAATCATCGAGGCTCGTTTGGCTTATTTGCTATGAAGCCATTGTCCAAACCGCGCGCGCTCCAGAGCTCGCTCCAGAATCTGGCTGAGCCCGAATTTTCCGTCTAAGTGTTCGGGTTCCAGTTGCCAGACGAGATCCATAGCCTCTGCCCGCACCAACTCAACGCTACTTAGATCTTCATCGGTTGTTTCTTTAACCTGCGCCGGAACTTCTCTCTCGATGAGTTGACCGTCCTCCACTCGTGCGAGGGCCGCTTCCAAAAGTTGGACAAGTCGCGTCCAACTGTTGATGCTCGGCAGTTTCAACTGCTTAATAATCTGTCGCGCCTGCATCCGCACGCGCAACACAACATCAGCAAGTTCTTCTGCCTGCTTCGGGGTCGCGAGCCCAATTTCTACCCACGTTGACGCCGCTGCCTCCAACCTCTTGGTCCCGAGATCATCATCGTCTCTACGCAGATGCCCCATCTTTTGTCCTCCTCTCTAAGAGAGATCTTATCTATTATTATTTCAAAAGTCAATTTAATATCTTTTCTAACTTTTCCGCCTGCACCATCCACCTGAATTCTTTTTCCGCTCTTTCTCTCCCTTGCTCTCCAAATTTTTTCGCTAAATTTTCATCAGATAATATTTTTATCACTGCTTCGGCAATTTGATTTATGTTCTCCGGATCTACAATTAATCCCGTGACATTATCCACCACCGCTTCAGCAACTCCGCCGCTTCGTCCGGCCACGACCGGTTTTCCATATTGATTTGCTTCAAGATAAACTGTGCCAAATCCTTCCACATCCGGCCCAATCTGCCGTGGGGTCATTATAAATACATCACACAATTGATAAAAAGCCGATTTTTTTTCTTCAAAAATTTCCCCGGTAAATAAAACGTTACCATCAACTTGAAACTTGGAACTTAAAACTTGAAACTTTTCCCGTTCCGGTCCGTCGCCCACAATGACATAAAGCGCGTTCGGAATCTTCTCTAAAATTTTTGGCATCGCTTCGATTACTCTATCCTGTCCTTTCCGCGCCACGAGCCGGCCAACGGTAAGGATTATTTTCTTATCGGCCAACCCCAGCCGGTTTTTTATTTCTAAAATTTTATCCGGTGCGATTCCATCTTTTTTTGCCACGCACGGATAAATGATCATAACTTTATTTTCCGGAACACTAAATTTTATTAATTCATTTTTCGTGAATTCACTATTTGCGATTACTCCGCTCGCTTGTTCTAAAATTTTGTTCATCATTTTTTTCTTCCGCGGATCTCCGGCGGCGGTCAAAATATCCATTCCGTGACAGGAAATAAAATATGGGATGCCCGAAAATTTTTTTATAATCATTGCGCTAGTACCGACCGGCAGAACTTGGCCAACTAAAATCACTTCAATTTTTTCCCGCCGAACCGTTCGCCACAAATGCCAAACAAGCGGCAACCACTTTGGCCAAATAAATTTAGAAAATAAATTTCGCCGGTAAATTTTATAAGATTGATGATTATCAAAAATTTCCACCCCACCGTGCCTCTCCGCCAAAACCACAACTCTATCCACCGGTAACGCTCCGGCCAGACCCGCCAAATAATTCGCTATCCCGCCTTTCTGCGGCGGAAATTCAATTGTCGCGATTAATAACTTTTTCATATTTCTTCTCCCTTACCATCAATCATTTCTACTGCCTCTTCTTTTTTTAGGGCTTTAAAAATATTTAAAACGTCGCGCCACTCCATGCCACGAATTAAAAATAACAATCCAAAATAAGCCGCCGCGCCGATCGGAACTAAAAATATCCAATAAACATACGGCCGCAAATAAATTATTGCCGCGCTCATCACTCCGGCCGAGAGAACAATTTTAAACAGCGCACTGAAAATAAATTTTTTATTATAATCCACAATCCGTCCGGCAAAAATCAGGCCGATCGCGAAAAGCAGGGCGTGTGAGATAACCGCGGAAATCGCCGCGCCGAGAAATGAGTACCGCGGTATCAAAATTACGTTTAAAACGACGTTTAAACCCATACAAACACCCATAATGGCAGTATTAGTCATCTGGCGATCCGTAGCGTTTAAAAGCGAACCTACCGGGTAATTTAAGAAAATAAAAATCACGGTAAAAATAGCGACCTGAAGCGGTAAAACCGACGCGGCGTAAGAAGCACCGTAAAGTTTTAAAATTAATGGTTCGGCCAAAGAAAAAATTCCGAAAGCAATCGGCACGGCTAAAATCGCAAGATAAAATAAGACGCGCTCAAAAGTTTTCCGGAGCATGATTTTGTCAGAGACGAAATACGCGCTCATTGCCGGAAAAGCCGCCGCGGCAAAAGCCATGGGAATAAATTGAAAAGCGTAAGTCAGTTTATACGCCACACTCCAAAAACCGACTGCCGCGTCTCCCACCATTTTTGAAAGCAGAACAGAATCAAGATAAGAATAAACTTTTACAAAAATTCCGGCTAAGGCAAAGGGGTAAGCAATTTTAAAAAGGGAAATCAAAAGAGTTTTATCAAAACACAAACACGGCCGAACTTCGGTTTTTTTCCAAAGTAAAATTGATGAAAAGAAAAAATTAAAAATACTGCCCGACATTAAGGCGAGCAATAAATAATATAGTGGCGCATGAAGTATCAAACTTACTCCGCCGACCGCAATTATCAAAATTTCGCTCACCACCACGCCCATTGATTCGTAACGTAAATTTTGCTGGCCGCGAAAAACCGCGTAAAAAGTGACATTAAAGGAATCCAAAAGCATCACAATCCCGGAAAGATAAACCATCAATTTCGTTGCCGGCGGATAACCCATCACGTTGATGGCGACAATCACCGCGAGATATGTCAAAACACCCAAAACAACTTTTGCTCCCAAAATATTTCCCAAATATTTTCCCGCCATTTCGCGCTTCTTGGCCGTTTCACGAATTAGAACCGAGGAAAGTCCGAGGTCAACAAAAATGGAAAAAATTGTTGTAAAAGAAACAACAAAAAAATACTTGCCCGTGCCTTCCACTCCGGCAAGCCGAGCGATTAAAATAAAATACAAAAAAGCCAGGGCTTTTTGCCCGACCGTGGCAATGGTTAAATAGATAGTATTTCTCGCGATTTTTCCCGATTCTTGAGCCATAAGTATTATCCAATTTTACCGCGATTTGGCAATCTTGACAATCGATTAAGATTATGATATTATAATTTGTTGTACGCCGAAGTAGCGTTCCAGCCTGGCCACGAAAGAGTGGCTTAGAAGGAGGAAGTTGTGAAGAGGATTCGTAGGGAAACCGCCCGCGTCGCCCGTCAGATGAGCGACGACATGGACGAACCGAGCATCCGGACCTGCTACCTAACTCTCTGGCCGCCCATTCCCATTTTCCCGGACTGCGAAGAGTGCCTCCAGGAAGCGCATATGTGCGGCGAATGCTGCGTGGGGTACCCGGTCGTCCATCGGGTTGATCTCAACGACGACTACGACGCCACGATCGACGAGCCGTGCGAGTGCTACCCGGGCGTCCAGGCCTGCGTCTCGACGCCGTTGATGCCGCTCCCGCTCGACGAGATCGACGGCGATGGCGATGGCTTCCTGGGCTGCGAGGAGTGCAACCCGGGGACGTGCACCTTCGAGTGCGGCACGGGCGTCCAGGCCCTCTCGGCCAGCGACGCCGACTGGATCTTGGACAAACACGAGCCGTACGAGATCGACGACGAATTCCCCAGCTGACGACTACCGCAACTCCGATGAGTTGCGTGACGGGCGAAACCTGCAGAGGTTGCCCGTCTTTTTTTATTATAAAATCAACATTGCATCACCAAACGAATAAAACCGATAACGTTTTTTAATTGCAATTTGATAGGCCTTATCTATAAATTTCTTGCCAGCGAAAGCCGCGACGAGCATTATCAAAGTTGACTTTGGAACATGAAAATTAGTAATCAAAGCGTCAATAAATTTGAATCTGTAACCGGGATAGATAAAGATATTTGTTTCGCCGCTTTTGGCGCGGACTTTCCCATCGCTGGCGCAGTGTTCCAAAACTCGCACTGTGGTTGTCCCGCAAGCAATAATTCTTCGGCCATCTTGTTTCGCCCCATTCAATCGCAGAGCGGTTTTTTTATCCAATTCAAAATATTCGCTATGGATTTTGTGTTTTGTAATATCATTTTCTTTTACCGGCTGAAAAGTGCCGAGGCCGACGTGGAGCGTGATATATTCAATTCGCACACCCATCTTTTTTAATTTTGCCAATAATTTTTTTGTAAAATGCATTCCGGCGGTTGGCGCGGCAACCGATCCCAATTTTTCCGCGAAGACAGTTTGATATTCCGTGCTTTTTGCCAGTCGCTTGATGTACGGCGGCGTGGGCGGCTGGCCAATTTTTAAAATTTTCTCCATCAGTTTCACACCACTTAAATTAAATTTTATAACCGCCGTGTCCCCTGCTCTTTTTACGATCTCTCCACCCAATCCGCGGCTAAATTTTATTTTCAAACCAATTTGTTTTACGACCGGAACAAAACCCACAAGACATTGCCACGATGCCGCTGAAATTTGTTTTAAAAGTAAAATTTCCACCTTGCCGCCGGTTTCCTTTTTTCCTATCAATCTCGCCGGCAAAACTTTGGAATTATTTAAAACCAAAACGTCGCCGGGACGTAAATATTTTCCGAGATTATAAAAGCTATCGTGAGCCATGGATTGCTCTCCACAATTAAGCACCATTAACCGGCAGGCGTCGCGCGGGTTGGCCGGTTTTTGGGCGATTAAATTTTTCGGAAGATTAAAATCAAATTCAGATAATTTCATACGAAAAAGGGACGAATCAACGTCCCTTTTATTATAACATGTTTTATTTTTAACGTTTTTGCCAATGCGGCGTCGACGCTTCGCGTCTCCTTAAAACCCTTCGGTTTTAATATTTCCGCCACGGGAAAACTATCGTTTTCCCGACCCCTTTCCAGTCCTCGCGTCAAAAGCTTAGCGCTTTTGCCACTGCGGTGCTCTTCTCGCGCGCTTGAGGCCCGGTTTCTTTCTTTCCTTTACTCTAGGATCGCGAGTTAAAAATCCAGCCTTGCGTAAATTCTTTTTAAAATTAACATTTAAAAGAACCAGTGCGCGAGAAATACCAAGGCGCACCGCCTCAGCCTGGCCGCGTAAACCGCCGCCAGATGATTTCGCTTCAATATCAACTTTATCCGCTTGGCCGACTGATTTTAATGGTCCGGAAACAATTTGTTCCATCTCTTCGGTCGGAAAACATTCTGTGTATAATTTTCCGTTAACCGTAATTTTGCCCTTGCCATTTTTATGAAGTCTCACGGTGGCAACAGCTTCTTTGCGCCGACCAATAGCATAAATATATCCCGATTTTTTATCTTCGGATATTTTTTCTTCGGCAACCGCCACTGTTTCTTTCTTTTCTTCCAGCTCCGGTTTTTCTTCCACCACTTTCTTTTTAGCAACTCTTTTCGCGGCCGGTTTGGTAGTCGCAGTTTTTGTCTTTTTAGGTTTTTTTATTTCCTCAGTCATAAATTATTACTTGCTGATTTTTAACCTTTTGATTATTTTTTTCCTTGTTCTGTTCGTCGGCAACATTCCCCAAACAGCTTTCCAAACAACTTTTTGCGGGCTTTTCTCGAACAATTCTTTAATCGTCGGCTGCTTGGCTCCGCCCGGATAGAAAGTGTGCCAGAAATATTTTTTATCAGTAAATTTCTTACCAGTGAATTTAACTTTAGTGGCGTTTATAACATTAACAAAATCTCCGCCGTCCACATCAAACCTAAAAGAGGGACTTCCTTTCCCGCGTAAAAGTAGAGCAACCTTTGTTGCGAGTCTCCCGAGCGGTACACCCGCCGCATCAACTGTATGTGTTTGTCTTTTTATTATTTCTTTTGGCATAAATTTACACTAATTCAATTTGAACAATTTCTGCCGCGTCTCCCTGCCGGCGGCCGACATTTATAATTCTTGTATAACCACCTTTGCGATCTTTGTATCTTGGACCAATCTCTTCCAAAATCTTTTTAACCGCTGCTTCTTTGTACAAATATTTTAAGAGATATCGTCTCGTCGCCAAAGTATTAATTTTACCGCGAGTAATTAATCTCTCAACAATCGGCTTTACGGTTTTTGCCTTAGCTTTCGTTGTCTGCATTTTTTCATACAAAATCAAACTTACCGCCAATCCTCGAAGCAAGGCAGTTCTTGGTCCCACTTTTCTATCTAAAATTTTTCCCTTTTTTCTGTGACGCATAATGAATTTTACTATGACGTGTAATAAGTTTTAACAATTAAATTTTGCCAGTCAACAGCAAACTATTTAGCCTTTTTAGGTCTTCCTCTTTTTTTCTTCTCTTTTTCTTCGGCTGGGGCTTCCCCCATTTCTTCTTCCGCGACTTCTTCTTTCACTTCCTCTTTTTCCTCAACTTTTTCCGGAACTTCTGCCCTTGAACCAACGCCATCCAAAAATAAATTAAAATGATCAATCAAAATCTGCGCGCTATGCTTTAATGCTTCTTCCGGAGTAGTTGTTCCGTCAGTTTCAATATCCAAAATCAAACGATCGTAGTTTGTAATATCGCCAACGCGGACATTTTCTACTTTATACCCGATATTTTTAATCGGAGCAAAAATTGAATCAACGGCAATAGCTCCTAATTCCAATTTTTCTTTTTCTCGCGCCTCAACCGGTAAAAATCCTCTACCCTGGCTTACAAAAATTTCCATTTCTAAATCGGCATTTTTGTTAGTCAAAGTAGCGATGTGTAAATCTTTATTTATAATTTCTACATCAGATGATTCCAGAATATCCGCAGCAGTCGCTTCTTTTTCTCCCTTAGCTTTGAGGACTAGACGAACTGGTTCGGCTGAAAAAACTTTCAATCTAAGCTGTTTGATGTTTAAGAGAACTTCCACCACATCTTCTTTTACGTGTGGAATCGTGGAAAATTCATGCTGGACGCCTTTTATTTTAATAGCTGTCGCTGCCGCCCCCGGCAAAGAAGAAAGCATTACGCGCCGGATAGCGTTGCCCAAAGTCGTACCATAACCATAATAGCAAGGTTCAACTATAACCGTTGCTTCGTTTTTGTTTTTTCCTTTTTTGATTTCGATTTTGGACGGTAAAATAATTGGTTCCATAAGACTTTATTAAACTCGTTTAAATTATTAACGAGAATAAAATTCGATAATCATTTTAAGATCAAACTGCGTTTTCACGTCATTCTTGGTCGGTTTTCTTATGACTTTTCCTTCCATTTTTGCCGCATCAAGCGCAAGCCATGCCGGAGGTTCTAATTTTGCGAGCGTCTGCGGCAAATTCTCAAAAACTTTTTTAGCGGCGGCGTTTAATTTTATAGAAACAATATCGCCGACTTTAACTTGATAAGAAGGAATCGTAACCTTTTTTCCATTTACGAAGAGCAAACCATGGCCGACAAGCTGTCTCGCCTGTTGACGTGATTTTCCAATTCCAAGGCGATAAACAACATTATCAAAGCGCATTTCCAAAAGTTGGAGCAAGAATTCGCTCGTATCGCCGGTTTTTTTAATGGCTTTTTCAAAATAATTTCTAAACTGTCTTTCTAAAATTCCGTAAATACGTTTAGATTTTTGTTTTTCTCTAAGCTGTGTTCCGTAACCAGTTAATCTGATTTTTCCTTTCGGACCATGAACACCCGGCGGGTAACCCCTTCTGACCATGGCGCACTTGGTCAAATTACAACGATCCCCTTTTAAAAAAAGTTTTTCTCCCTCTCGACGACATTGCGCGCATCTAGATTTTAAATATCTTCCCATATTTCAATTACACTCTCCTTGGTTTTGGCGCCCGGCAACCGTTGTGCGGAATCGGGGTCATATCCTTAATTGATAAAACATTTAATCCATTGGCGTTTAGGGCGCGAACTGCCGCCTCCCGTCCGGAACCAACGCCTTTAACCAAAACATTCACTTCTTGCAAACCATAATCAACGGCTTTTTCCGCTGCGTCTTTTACGACAAGACCCGCCGCGTAAGGCGTAGCTTTCTTCGGACCCTTAAAGCCGCAAAGTCCGGATGAAGACCACGACAAAACATTACCATTCGGATCGGTTAAAGTAACTATAGTATTATTATAAGTAGCCTGAACATAAGCTCGGCCGCTCGGCACATGCCTCACGACTCTTTTCTTTTTCGCTTTTGCTTTTGGAGCTGCCTCGGTTTTTTCCGCATTTTTTTCCGTAGTCTTTTTTTCTTCTGGCCCGACGGCTGCCTCGGTTTTTACAATTTGTTCTTCTGCCATAAATTATTTTATTTTTGACTTTTTATATTAAGTTTTTTGTCCCGCTGCCTTACGGCCGCTACCCATTGTTCTTCGAGTGTTGCCGCGAACGGTGCGAGAATTTGTCTTTGTTCGTTGTCCACGCGCTGGAAGGCCTCTTGCGTGCCGTGTTCCCCGATATGCTCCTATTTCTTTCAATCTTTTAATATTGCTAAATACATCTCTTTTCAAATCACCTTCAACTTTATAATTTTTTTCAATAAATTCTCTTAATTTGTTAACTTCTTCGTCAGTCAAAGCATTAGTTCTTGTATCCGGACTAATTTTCGTGGCCACCAAAATTTTATTCGCCTGTGCCCGGCCAATACCATATAAATAACCCAATGCGATTTCTATTCTTTTGTTTTGTGGGAGGACTAAACCTGCAATTCTAACTACCATATATTGTTAAATTTGTTAAATTAATCTCTATCGATTTGTTGCGTGATAACAGCCCAAGCAGTTTTTACCACACACCGCGTCGGTTATCCTTGTCTTTGTTTATGTTTAGCTGTTTTACAAATTACAAAAATCCGCTTACCGCGTTTTATAACTTTGCATGACGGACAAATTTTTTTAACCGAAGCCCTGACTTTCATAATTTTTTAAAATCTATAAACAACTCTTCCCTTGGTTAAATCGTACGGCGTCATTTCCACTTTGACCTTATCACCAGGAAGCAATCTGATTTTATTTAAACGCATCTTGCCGGAAAGATGGCCCATAATAACATGGCCGTCCTCCAGCTTGATTTTGAAAGTAGCCGCCGGCAAAAGTTCGAGAACCTGGCCAGTCACTTCAATAAAGTCTTTACTCGTGTCTTGCACCATAAGGTGTAGAATTTTTAATTTTCTCTTTGATAACTAAAATAAAAACCGCAGAACCCGGAATCTCATACCCGAGTCCCCAGTCCTAAAATTTTGATTTCGTTATCGCTGGAATTATTGACAAGCGAGTGAGAGAAATGAAATTCATTTCATTTCCGAGCGAGCGCAGTCAACACAGGGTTGATGCCCTTTATTATATTATTCCCCTTAAAAGGTGTCAAGTAGTATTATACAGAATCCCCTATTTTATGTCAAATCAAAGGTCTTATTACTCTAAAACCGCTTTAATTCGGCGAATTCCCGCGCTTGAAGCCTCTTCCTTTATAATCTTAAAAGTCCCTAGTTCTCCGATATTATCCACATGCGGCCCGCCACAAATTTCTTTGCTAAAGTCGCCAATCGTGTAAACCTTAACCTTATCGCCGTATTTATGCTCAAAAACTCCGGTTGCGCCAGCTGTTTTAGCTTCATCAACCGTCATTTCTTCCATTTGCACCGGCGTTTTTTTGCTGATTTCATTATTAACTATTTCTTCCACTTTTTTAATTTCTTCCGGCGTTACCTTTTGCGGATGCGAAAAATCAAAACGCAATCGCTCGGCGGTGATATTACTCCCGCGCTGCACCACATGCTCGCCCAAAACTTTTCGCAGGGCCGCGAGCATCAAATGTGCCGCGGTGTGCAGCCGAGTTGTTTCCACTCCGGCATCAGCCAAGCCGCCCTTAAACTGCCCGGCCGAAGCGGTTCGAGAAAGTTCTTGATGTTTTTTAAATTCTTCTTCAAATTCTTTGACGTCAACTTTCACGCCTTTGTCTTGTGCTAATTCCATCGTAAGTTCCAAGGGAAAGCCGTAAGTAGTAAAAAGGTTAAACGCATCTTTTCCCGTTACATTTTCTAATTTTTCAAATTCTTTCAATCCTCTTTCCAAAGTTTTATCAAATTTTTTTTCTTCTTTATCTAATTCTTGAGCTATAAATTCGCTATTTTCTTCTAATTCATGATATTCCTGCCCGTAATAACTAGCAATTACTTTACTAAGACCGTACATAAAAGTCCCCTCAATGCCGATCTTTCTTGCATGCCGAATAGCTCGGCGAATCAAACGACGTAAAATATAACCCTGACCGACGTTTGACGGAACAATCCCAATCGGATCGCCCAAAATAAAAGTCGCGGCACGAATGTGATCGGCGATAATTCTAACTGATTTTTCCTCCGGATCGGCGTCCGCCATTTCTTTTATCTTGGCCACGAGCGGCGCGAACATTTCTGTTTCATAAACACTATTACAACCGTTCAAAACTCCGATTGTCCGCTCAAGCCCCATGCCAGTATCAATATTTTTCTGCGCAAGCGGTTCATATTTCCCGTCGGCGGTTTTATTATATTGCATAAAAACATCGTTCCATATTTCTACCCATTTTTCCGTTGAACTCTTTGTTGAATCTTCGGGATCAAATTTTTCAGGAGGTTTTCCTTCGCCTTTCCAATAAAACATTTCTGTATCTGGTCCACATGGTCCGGTTGTACCAGCTGGTCCCCACCAATTATCTTTCTTCGGCAGTTTGGCAATTCGTTCCGGAGCAACTCCGAGAGAGATCCAAATATCATAAGCTTCTTTGTCAAAAGGAGCATCTTCGTCTCCGGCAAAAACGGTAACAGCTAAATATTTTTTATCAAGTCCGAGCCTTTTTTTATCCGTTAAAAATTCCCAAGACATTTTTATGGCGTCTTCTTTAAAATAATCGCCAAGCGACCAATTTCCTAACATTTCAAAAAAGGTATTATGCCAATTATCGCCAACCTCATCAATATCTCCCGTGCGAATGCATTTTTGTACGCTCGTTAAACGTTTTCCGGCCGGATGCTTTTCGCCAAGCAAAAACGGAACGAGCGGATGCATCCCGGCGGTCGTAAACAAAACCGTCGGGTCATTTTCCGGGATTAAAGAAGCCGAAGGAAGAACTGCGTGGCCGCGCTCCTCAAAAAATTCCAAATATTTTTCTCTCAATTCTTTAGCTGTCATAATTTTATTTTATAACTCCCCCGCCGAGCACTTCGTCTCCTTTGTAAAAAACCACCGACTGCCCCGCCGTAATAGCTCTCTGCGGCTTATCAAAAATTATTTTAAAATTATTTTTTATTTTTTTAATCACGCACGGCGCTTCTTTATGTTTATATCGTATTTTTGCTTTGGCGCGCATCGGCAACTTTGGCGCGTGCCCGGCGATCCAGCTCACTCTTCCGGCTATTAATTCTTTTGATAATAATTTCTTTTGATCGCGGCTAACATATAAAACATTTTTTCCAGTATCAATTTTCACAACATACCACGGCCCGCCGCCGAGCGCCAATCCCCTTCTCTGGCCAATTGTATAGAATGGCAAACCGTCGTGCCCACCCAATTTCTTTCCACTTTCTAATTCTACAATTTTTCCACTTTTAACTTTCAAATATTTTTTCAAAAAACTTTTTAAACTTGCTCCCACAAAACAAACTTCCTGGCTGTCTTTTTTCGCGTGAACCGGCAAGCCGAATTTTTTGGCCATCGCTCGCACTCGCGGTTTTACATAATCGCCTACCGGAAACAAAATCTGCTTTAATTTATCTTGCGTCAAAGTATAAAGAAAATACGATTGATCTTTTTCTGGATCTTTTCCTTTTAATAATTTACCATTGATAACTCGCGCGTAATGTCCGGTCGCAACATATTCTGCACCCATTGCCCGCGCCTTCTTTAACAATTCTCCAAATTTTATAAACCTATTACACTCCACGCAAGGATTCGGCGTCCGTCCGGCCCGATATTCTTTCAAAAAATAATCTACCACCAATTTCTTAAACGGAACTTTCATGTTCAGCGTATAGATCGGAATTCCCAATTTTTGCGCCACGCGTCGCGCGTCGCTGTATGCCTCAAATGAACAACATTTATTCATCGCGCAACCTGCGCCGCTGGCCGACTCCGACCAAAACCGCATAAAAACGCCGACGACATCAAACCCCTGCTTTTTCAAAAGTGCGGCCGCGACCGAAGAATCAATTCCGCCCGACATTGCTACCATTACTTTTTCCTTTTTCTTCATCATAATAATTATCTAATCTTACAATAAATTATCTATAAAAACAAGAGATAAAAAACGCTGGCCATCGCGCCGTAACGCAATTTGGCCAGCACTTCGCCCTCCTCCTACTCGCCTTCCGCGATCTCCACGAGCCTGCGCTCGAAGGATCGCCGCTTCGGCTCCCGTTCGAGGTAACCGCACACGACCTTCTTGACGTTGAACATGTCGGGCAAATCGCCGACAAACCCGAAGAGCCCGCGGAGTCTTTCGAGCTGCACCTGCAGGGCGCGAGCGTAAACCAAGCCGTGCGAACGGCCCATGGTGAGAATCGTTGCCTCCGAGAAGCCGGGCCCCTTTTCCGGCATCTGCCTGGCCTCTGCGAGAATCAGGAGCGCCGCCCTTTCGGGATCCCCCGCCGACCCCCTCGGTGCGTAGCAGAAATTGATTGTGGCCGCACACTGGGCGTCGAACCAATTTCCCGCCCGTGCTGCTTCCAGACAGTCCTCGCGTACTTGGGTCGCCCACTTCCCGAAAAACGTCTGCCGGTTCACCTTGGAGGTGTCGATCACCCATTGCCAAGCGAAGACGGTCGGCGAGTTTGGGATGTCATAGACATGAATCAGGGCGTCACCCAACTCAGCCTTCATCGCCTCGAGGCGCGAATACGGCGACAATCTCCAATAGTCCACCTTCTCGCAGCCTGCGATCTTGGCCTGGATTGCCGCCTCTTCCGGTGTAGCCCGCCGAAGCTTGGCCGACAGGTGGCCGTTTCCGGCGTCATGGCTCTCCACTTCCACTACAGGAAACCCCAGAGCTTTTCCCATGGCTTGGAGAACCTTGTGTTGATCGGCCGTGTACCATTCGAACCACGCGGCGGAGATCTCCTCTCCGACCGCACGGATCTCCCCGGAAATGTATTCACCTAGCGCGAACTTCACTTCACGATTTTCCGCCATTTTCTTTCCTCCTAATGCTACTTTAATCTAAACAAACTTAAATTACAAATTTATTAAATAAAAAACAGCGGCGAAATGCCACCGCTATATGAACCGGTCTATCTCATCGAATAAATGCACCCGCAATAATTTTGCCGGTACAAACCCAAACGACGCGACTCTTTATCAGTTTCCACTTGCCCGCCGCCTTTTTTAAAATCTTCCGCCAAAAATTTTAGGCCAAATTGTTTTGCCCATTTTTCTCCGAGTGGATTTATTACCGCCGCTTTTTTATTCCGACCAACCGTCAGCGTTGAAGCAAAATACTCAAAATTATTCTCTTTGGCATATTTTGCCGTTTCACCAAGCCGCAAACTAAAACACATCTCACATCTCTCGGAGCTTTCCGGATCGGCCTCATGGCCATGGACAAGCGCCAGCCACTCTTCCGGCTGATATTTTCCCTCGACCAATTCCACTTTCGCCTCGCCCGCCACCCGCCGCGCCGCTTCCAATCTTTTTTTATATTCTTCTTCCGGAGCGATATTTGGATTAAAAAAATATAACGTCACGTCAAAGTCAGCGGATAACTTTTTCGGTATCCACGCCCCGCAAACGCCGCAACATATATGTAATAGTAATTTTGGCTTATCTTTCATAACAAAAACATCTTAGCATAACAAAACAAGTCCTTCCAGGGGACTTGTTTTTATTTAAAACCGTTATTCTTCTGATTCTGGCCGCCCGTTTTCGGCGGAAAATTTTGTTTACCTCCGCCCCCGCCCCCATTTTTCTTTTTTGCCTGACGCTCTTTTTCTTTTTCAGTCTTAAGGCAGGCCTTACAATAAACCGGGCGATTCGGATCGGGGTTGAAAGAAACCCGGTCCGACTTCCCGCAGGCAGAACAAGTTATTTCATAAGGAAATTTTTCCTCGAATGTTCTTTTATCATCGCCCTTTCCCTTTTCTTTTTCTTTTTTTCCCTCTTCTTTTTTGATGGACAGGGCGGGAGGAACGGGCAACGCGGCCGGAGCTGATTTTTTTTCTTCAAGAACAGCGGGCAGATTTTGCGGAATAGGCGCAATTTTCTTCTCGTCCGGTTCATCCAGATTTAAGGGCGACGGGACGTCTTCTTCTACGATTGATTTTTGAGGGATATTTTCTTCTTGTTTTTTAACCAACACTCTTTTTTCTTCTCTTACGGGCTTTGGAACAAGCGGCGGCTGCTTTATTTTGATATCTATATCAATTTTTTCCTTTGGTTTAATCACAACTTTCGGTGGACGAACAATTACGGTAGGCACAATAACTTCTTTTTGCACCTCTCGCTCTTCATTAAATTTTTCTCTTTTTTCCGGCTCTGATTCAAAAATTTTTAAGAAATTAACAGCTTGTACTTTTGATTTTTCCAAAATTGCTTCACGAGCGGTGATGGCGCGCTCTTCAAGCTCGACTTGCGACATTTCTGGTTTTTTCTTTTCTTCTACCTCTACTGCTACCGCCCCGCTTTTTATGCCTTCCGCTTCTTGTTTTTTTTCTTCAATTAATTTTTTAATCTCCGCCTCCAGTTCTTCGTCGGATTTTTCTTCAGTGCCGATAACCTGCATTCCGCTCCAGCGAATAATCTTTTCCTCAACGATTTCCTTCGGCTTGGCGTAACGTTCCCGGGAAACGCGAATGACTTTATCTCTATTATCAGTCGGTCCCGTAACCGGTGGGAGACCCGACGCAGAAAAAGGCGTTGATGATACGCCATCAATCATCAATTTCATGTACGTATCGTATTTGGTCAAATTTACTAAATCTTCGGCCGTGAAAGTCGGCAAAAATTCTTTTTCCAAAACCTCGGCATCGGCCGCGCCAATCCGGAAAGCAACAATTGTTCCGACGTTACCAAAAACGGCGGCGGCAACTTCTTCGGCCAACTGTTCAATATATTGATGGGCTAAAACTAAATTCAAACGATATTTTCTGGCTTCAGACAAAATATTGGCAAAACTCAAAGTAGCAAAATTTTGAAATTCATCGACATAAAGATAAAAATCTTTTCTTTGGGGTTCTGGAATGTCCACCCGGCCCATGGCCGCCAACTGAATTCTTGTAACAAGCATATTTCCCAAAAGGGCGCTCGCGTCCTCACCAATCCGGCCTTTAGCCAAATTCATTATAAAAATCTTCTGGCTGTCCATAATTTCGCGCATATCAATTGTGGATTTCACCTGGCCGACAATATTTCTAACAATTGATGCCGATAAAAATTGACCAACCTTATTTTGGATAGGCGCGATCGCTTCCGTGGCGAACCTTTCATTATATTTGGCAAATTCATCAACCCAAAAAGCTTTGACAACCGGGTCTTTCAGTTTAAGAATAACTTTTTTCCGATAATCCCGGTCGGCTAACATTCTGTTAATTCCAAGCATGGTCGATCCCGGACAATCCAAAAGCGCGAGAATTGTGTTATTCAAAATATATTCCATTCTGGCTGACCAAACATCAGGCCATATTTTTTTGAAAACTCCCATCATGCCCGAAGCAACAAGGTGTTTATATCTTGGATCAATAGATTCCAAAATATTAAAAGCAATCGGCCAGTCCAAATCAGCCGGATTAAAATAAACCACGTCGTTGATTCTATCCGCCGGGATAAAATCAAGAATTTTTTCCGCCAAATCGCCGTGTGGATCAACCACGCCTACGCCGCGTCCCGCCCGGATATCGGAGATAATTAAATTCTCCAGCGTGGTCGTTTTGCCCATGCCGGTTTTACCGATGATGTACATGTGCCGACGGCGATCGTCGGTTTTAATGCCGAAACGTTTTCGAGCTCCTCGAAAATTTGTTTCAGCAAATAATGCTACCTCCTCGTTTTGCATATTTGTTTATACTGTTGGTAATTTTTCCGGTGGTAATCCTTCTTTTTCTTCCTTTGACAACTCCTCTTCCCCTCCGGTTTCCTTCATCGCTTTCATATAGTTCGGATATTCAAACGGCAAATTAATAGGCGGCACGCCACGTTTACTTTCCACGGTCTTAACGGGCGGCGCCTTAATCCAAGCCGCTGGGAAGTGCCACATCGTAGCCAGCTCTTCAATATTTAAAACAAAGCCCTTTCCAATTCCCCTCGTTTGGCTGCGCCCCTTATAGGCCCGCAAAATTTTTTCTTTTTTCCACTTTAATCTTGTTTTTATAAAAATATAATGGGCGGCGGTGCCAACTTTTTTATATTCCGGCTTAATACTCTGGCCATCCATAGTACTAAATTGTTTGATCGCGCCAACCATAGGATGCGCCGCGCGTGCTTTTTTGAAAATTTCCTTTTTCCCAAGATAAATCATTCTTATCTTTGTTTGAAAACCGATCTTGGAAATTTTTCTTTCAATCGCCTCAACCAGGGTTTTTACTCCGGGCGAAAGATATTGCATCATGGACGCCTCTTTCTTTTCTTCTTTTTTCTTCACCGGCGCGTCTTCTCCACTGCTTAAAATCTGAGTCAAGGCCGTGTCCGCGACTTTTCCAGGCAGATCAACAATTTTACTCAGCCAGGTCTCTTTCGCTTCAATCTTCGCACCAATTAATTTTTTAACCAAATTTACACCTTTCGTGGTCCATTCTTTCTGGCTAATCGGAGTGATAATTATCTGAAACCAAATATGTTCGCCCTTTCCCATTTTGGACATCGTCTCAAGCATGGCCGCCAAAGGATCTTTAAACTCCTTAGTCGTTGGATCTTCAAAATCATGATAAGTCCGTAAGGGATACGCGTCTTCTTTTTTAACCTTAACCCATTCCGTGCCAAATAACTCCCATTCGGCGTCTGGAAAAATTTTCGGCGCCCACTTTGTATAATCAACAACTTCCGTAATTTCTGCGGCGGGATATTGGGCGTAAACCGCTGCCTCAACTAAATCACGAAATTTATCGCGAGTGCGAATGACAAACTGGATATACCCTTCAGTGCTTACAATTTCTAAGCTAAACCAATCCTGGGTTTTCCCTTCCCAATACTTTTCCCAAAGAGTATCTGTGCCGTGCGCGCCGTCCAGATGGGAAAAAATATTTTCTACGGCTAGGGGCGACTGTCCTGGTTCATCCAAAACAGCTTTCGGAATATCTATTGCTAAAAAAATCCAGCGGCGCTTTGCTTCGTAAAGATTCTGCCGCCAATTAACCCAAATTTCCCATGATCCCCAAAGAAAAACCCAAAGGATTATGGCCCATCCTCCGTCGGCGAAAAGCCGCCACATTATAGCAGGAGGCGACATTGTCGCTAATTTATCAAAATAACTCAAATCAATAGTGATCATCACTACGCAAATTACTATTTTTAACTAATTTACAAATTTCCTTCCTCTGATATTTATTATAGCACAAAAAATGAGTCAAGTTAATAACAAAAATAACCCTATTGCGGGTTCATTTTTAAAATTAAAATAAAAATCATCTTTTTTGCAAAATATGAGGTTATTTTCTGTATTGTTCGGGAAAATTAAGCCGGCTGACCAGAAATCTTACAACCATAATGCAGGCAAAAGGAAACATTCCCGTAAAAGCAATTAAAGCAAAAATTGGCTTATTAATATTTATGGCTGTTAAAATTGTAAAAAAACAAATCATGGCATATCCGATAACTGGAGCGTAATCAAATAAAGTCGCTTCTTCCGGCCGCTCGCGCTCGAAGAAAATTTTGTAAAGAAAAACTACTGAAAAAGAAATTGTCATCCAACCAAAAAAATTATTAATTGGCACGCCAAAATATTCTCCGGGATGAAGCCATGACCACCATCCCATTTCTACCGCAAGCGGCTCAAGAGAAAAATCCCAAGCCACAACCACAAGCGAAGTTAAAAGCGCGCACCAAAAACTGACCCAAAATTTTTGCAAAAAAGGCGTATGCTTTGTAAACCTGAAATTCGTAATGTGCTCCGAAACTTGGTAAGAAAGATAAATAATCGCCGCCCACATCAAAATTATAAGCACCGGAATATTCAAAAATTTCCATCCTAAAAATTCAGAATATTTATAATACCCCTCAAAATTATTGGCCAAATTCGCGCCGATAAATTCCGCCCCCAGACTGACCGACAAAACTAAAATGAGAAAAAGTATCGCGTTTCGCGCGCCAAATTTTCTAAACGCGTGCCAGAGAGTAAAAATAAAAACCGATAAAGTAAAAAACGCCGTCAGAAAAAATCCCCCGATTTTTTGCCCTTGCCACAAGATAAAAATATAAAAAAGTATAATCGCGGCAAAAAATAAATTGGCGAGAAAAAAATTTAAATTTTTTGACTGCATAAATTTAAAATTATAACGCGCCCAATTCTTCAAGAGCGCGCCTGAATGTTTTTATGGCTCTTTGGGCCATGCCGTGGTCCAAAACAAAAGTTGCCTCGTGCACAAGCTGATTTCGAAGGACATGCGCCCACCAAACTTTGCGCAAGCGGCCATATTTAAAACTCGCGAAGCGGATTCTCTCGCCCATATCTTTTCCGGACATAGACATTGATTTCAAAACATAATCAAGCATTTTGTCCGCTTCCATTACGGCCAATTTATAATTCATCTCGCCGGGTCCATCCAACATTTTTTCTATCTCTTGCCAGCGTTTTTTTATACCAGTTTTATCAAGATCGTATTCTCTACTTTTAAAAAATACCGCGATAGCTTTGTACGCGCGATAAATTAAAAAAATAAAAGCAATGGCGGCCAGCGCCCCGCCGATAAATTTTAGTAAAGTAAAAATATCAATTTCAACTGTCATATTTTACGTTTATTCTAATTCAAAAACTAGAACCCCATATTTTTTGATCCGTTGTTCATATCCAGGAAACTCAGCATACCTTTTCTTGAGCTCTTCGTACGAAGAAATCTCCGGATTGATTTCCTGAAACTTATACGCGGCGAATAAATCATCCAAATTTTTGTAGTGAGATATTTTTTTAACCCGTTTTATAATTTTTTCATCGCCGCAAGAAAACTCAATACTATCGTCTTTACGGATCTGAAAATATTCCGGATTTCCCGCCCGCGTTTCAATCTTTTTCTTCCCCCGCCGTATCAACTCAAAATTTTTTCTGTCCGCCTCAAGAAATGGCAGCTTGTGGATAGTATTATTCCCCATGGCACTTTTTATATTTCTTTCCTCGTCCACCGAACTCTCGCCGGCGCGTCTTCGGCCGACCATTTTATTTCCAATTTCCCGCCCTTGAAAGCGCTCGCTACTTGTTTGCCGATAGAAACGGCCAGCTGATTTTCCGTGGTCGTGACGCGCACCTTGCGGCCCATATCTTCAATTTTTATAATCTGATCTTCCGGATCGCGGACAAATGCGCGCTTACCGACATTCCTCGCCAAATTTATAATTTCACTTTTTTCTTCAGGTACTAAATTTTCTAAAATCAACTCCCCTTCCCATCCGGTTTTTCCTTTGCCGCCCGTAATCCACTTGCATTCGGCGCAAAGTTCTTTCACGACCGGTTTTTTCGGCAACATTTTTTTATACATCGCCAAAAAATTTGGAATAGTGTGCCAATGCTCATCAAAATAAACCGCGCCACAACGGGAACAAATACACAACGGTTTCTTCCCTTTCACTTCATACTCCCACCAACTCGGCGCGATGCGCGGCGTATGGCCGGCAGTCAGCTTATCTTTTTTTAACCCCGTAAGAACAGTCTGGCTCGTGAATTTCTTTCCTTTTTTGATATTAATTTTTCTCATTGTATTTTAAATTAATTTTGCTAATTCTAATATTGTTTTTTCATCAAACCATTTCCCCATAATTTGTAGACCGACCGGCATTTTTTTTACTTCGCCGCAGGGCACGGAAATTGCTGGGAGACCAGCGATGTTTGCTGAAACCGTGAAAACATCAGATAAATACATTGTGAGCGGATCATCAATTTTTTCTCCAATCTTAAATGCCGTAGTCGGCGCAGTTGGCATTACTAAACAATCAACTTCTTTAAAAACATTTTCAAAGTCCTCGCGGATTAAAGTTCGCATTTTCTGCGCTTGTAAATAATACGCGTCATAATATCCAGCCGATAGAGTGTATGTTCCAAGCATTATCCGCCGCTTAACTTCATCGCCCAAACCTTCGGCTCGAGTTTTTAAATAAGTTTCCAAAAGAGTTTTAGATTTTTTTGTTTGATAACCATATCTCACGCCATCATACCTCGCTAAATTTGCCGAAACTTCGGCTGGCACGATTAAATAATAAACGGCGAGAGTGTATTCGGCGTGCGGTAAACTTACATCTACAATCTTTGCCCCCATTTTTTTTAATTTATCCACTGTATCGCGCACACATTTCTCTACTTTCGGATCCATTCCAGAGACAAAATATTCTTTTGGAATCCCTATCTTTAATTTTTTGATATCAATTTTCCCTTTTTTATTTTTATTTTCGACCGTAGTTGAATCCATTTCGTCTTTCCCTCGAATAGTTTCAAAAACAATTTCCGCGTCTTCTGCAGTTTTTGTAATCGGTCCGATCTGATCCAAGCTTGAAGCCATGGCCATCAAACCATAGCGCGAAACCGCGCCATAAGTCGGCTTTAAACCAGTCACGCCACAAAATGACGCCGGCTGGCGCACTGAACCGCCGGTATCAGAGCCAAGCGCGTAAATACACATATTTGCCGCGACTGCCGCCGCTGAACCGCCGGAAGAGCCGCCCGGCACGCGAGCCGTATCATGTGGATTTTTTGTCGGACCAAAATAGGAAGTTTCGGTTGAAGCACCCATGGCGAATTCATCCAAATTCGTTTTCCCTAAAATAACCGCACCGGCGATGCGCAATTTTTCCACCGCAGTCGCGTCGTATGAGGCGACGTAATTTTCTAAAATTTTTGAACCTGAAGTCGCGCGAATATCTTTAACTAAAATATTGTCTTTTAGCGCCATCGGCACGCCCTCCAAAATTCCTATTTCTTTTCCCGCGGAAATTTTTTTATCAACCGCCTTCGCCTGCTCCAGGGCTTCTTTTTCAGTGACAGTAATAAAAGCATTCAATTTTTTATTCGACTTTTTTATCTCCGCCAAACATGCCTTAGTCAAATCAACCGAAGTAAATTTCTTGGCCACTAATCCTTCGTGCGCTTGTTTAATTGTCAATTCATTCAATTTCATATTATTCAAAAACCGCTTTTACTTTTACTAAATTATCAATTTTCTCCGGCGCCGCCGCAACCAATTTTTTCATTGTCTCTTCGTCGCATTTTTTGACCTCGTCTGGCCGCGCCACGTTTTCTAATCCCGTCACCTGCGCCGTGGGTTCCACTTTTTTCAAATCAACTTTCTGCAGTTCTTTAAAGTATCCCAAAATCGCGGACAATTGTCCGCCAAATTTCTCCTTTTCTTTTTCGGTTAATTCTAACCGCGCCAAAGTGGCGATGTGCTCAACTTCTTGTTTCGTTAATTTCATACTTAGTTATTATACTGCGCCAGCCACAAATTAACCAGCTTTTTTTAACATTTCCAAAAACTCTTTTTCATCTAAAATTTTCACTCCCAACTTTTTCGCTTTGTCATATTTTGACCCCGGCTCGCTACCGGCCACGACATAATCGGTTTCTTTTGAAACCGAACCTGCCACATCGCCGCCGAGCATCTGAATTTTTTCTTTAGCTTGATCGCGCGTCAAACTTTCCAAAGTTCCTGTCAAAACAAATTTTAATCCTTGCCAAGTTTTTTTTGTCGCCGCTGGTTTAATGACAGAAATATTTTTTAACAGCCGTACCACAAGATCTTTATTACTTTTATCGCGAAACCACTCAATCACGCTTTCCGCCATCACACCTCCGACATTTGGCACTTTTTGCAAATCCTCAATCGTTGCCTCTTGTAATTTTTCCAAACTGCCGAAATAATTAGCCAAATCCATGGCGGTTTCTTCTCCGACATGACGAATTCCTAAAGCATAAATAAGCCGGCCAAGCGGAATTTTTTTGCTTTTCGAAATCGCCTCGATTAAATTAGCCGCTGATTTTTCCGCGAATCGTTCAAGCGGTAAAATATCTCCCGCCTCAAGTTCATATAAATCGGCCGCGTCGCGAATTAATCCTTCCTCTAAAAATCTTTCAAGAATCCTGTGACCTAAACCATCAATATTAAAAGCTCGTTTAGAGACAAAGTGTGAAGTCTGGCGAAGCGTTTGGGCAAAACATTTTGGATTTGGACAATAAATCGCGACTTCTCCCGGACGTCGGATCAATTTTGTCTCGCACATCGGACAAAATTCCGGCGGGATAATTTTCTTTTCTTTTCCTGTCCGCAAATTTGGCAAAACCTGGACAACTTTTGGAATAACGTCGCCAGCCTTTTCAATAATCACTGTATCGCCAATTTTCACGCCCAACCGTTCTATTTCATCAAGATTATGTAAAGTTGAATGCGTCACGGTCGTGCCAGCTACAAAAACCGGATCCATTACCGCAACCGGCGTTATGGCTCCCGTCCGGCCGACCTGCCAAACTACTTCGCGGACAATTGTCGTCGCCTGCTCCGGCGGAAATTTATAAGCAACCATGCCACGCGGAGTTTTTCCAACCACGCCCAATCTATCAAAAGCCGCATTATCATTCACGACGGCCACTTCCCCGTCAATCCAATAATTTAATTTTCCCCTGATTTTTCCCAAATATTTATGAAATTCTTCAACTTCAAGAAGATTTTTTGCATAACGGTTTTCCGGATTAATCTTAATGCCCAGCAATTTTAAAATTTCGTGTGCCGCTTCGTGGGTTTTCTGTCCAAAGTCGGTTATAAGCGCGTAGCCAAAAAAATCTAATTTTCTGCTGGCGGTAATTTTTGAATCAAGTTGACGGATGCTTCCGGCCGCGGCGTTTCTGGGATTCGCGAAAGGCGGCTCCCCTTTCTTCTTTTGCTCACGATTCAACTCTTCAAAAACATTTTTTTTCATAAAACATTCACCGCGAACCTCTATCTTCTCCGGCAAATTTTTTATTTTTGATAAAAATATTTTTTCATCAATATCCTTGCCGTATTTTTTCACGAAAATTTCAATTTCTTTCTCCGACGGCTCGTTTAGGCGAAGCGGAATTGCCTCAATCGTTTTTAAATTTTGCGTTACATCTTCGCCGATTTTTCCGTCGCCGCGTGTGGACCCAATACTGAAAACTTTATTTTTATAAATCAAAGATACGGCGAGTCCATCCATTTTCACTTCGACATAATAATCAAATTTTTGATGTGGCAAAAGTTTTTTTATCCGTTCTTCCCAAGCTTCCAATTCTTTAAATTCAAAAACATCTTCGATGGAAAGCATTGGAGTTTCATGAACAACTTTTTTAAACTCTCTCAATGCTTCGCCGCCAACACGTTGAGTCGGAGAATCTGGCGTGATAAATTCCGGATATTCTTGTTCCAATTTATATAATTCATGCTTTAGCGAATCCAAGGCGGCGTCGGAAATTTCTTCACGATCTAGGACATGATAAAGATAGCGGTGATAATTTATTTCCGTTTTTAATTTTTCTATTCTTTTTTTTGCTTCTTCTTTTGTCATACCCCGTAGTAGAACTTCGACTTATTTTAAATATTAAATTGTTTAACTATATCCCCATCCCGTAAAATTCAACGTCATATATTTTCTCCTGCTGTTCGCCTAAAGGCGAACTGTCGAAGTTTCACTACGGGGCATAAAATTACGGACAAACAGCCTCGTCCCCTTTCACGAGCGAACGCTCGCTGAAAAGAACATAATCATAAAGTCCCGACATCGGCGATCTGCGAGGCATTGTTACTCTAATCGCCTGGCGCACCGTGCTATATTTACCAGTTGAACTTAAAACAATTCTCGCAGGAATTGCTACCTGCGGCAAAGCGGCATTATCGGCTCCCCAAGCTGTAATTATAACATTATTAATGTCACAATAAAGTGCTTTGACGCGAAGCCGATAAGATTTGACGCTAGAAAATCCGTTATTAATCGCCGGACTCGCGAGTGCCGAATATTTAAATTTTTGTTCCACCGCGTCCGACCAACCAACTACCGGATCCCATGCAATGTAGCCAACTTCAATCATCGAAACTGCCGGCGCGATACAATTTGGTGTCCATTCGATTTTAACGGATTCTATCCCCGCGGCAACGGCATTTTCCGGATCAAAAAGATCAATTTGCATTGAATTATCTTTATCAATTTTTCCGTAGATTTGTTGTTCTCGATCAACGATTGTTCTTGCCCAAGAGGATTGATTATCTAAATTTCCCTCCGTCGTAAGGCACGCCTCCTTTTCTCCGCCCGAACAAAATCCGTTCTCCTCGCAAGTTCCCACCGGGCAAACCAAAACCGCGTTTTCTTTTCTTAATTTATAAATCGCCTGTTCAACGCCCGCCTCGGCGGCATAATAAGCCACGGCGGAAAAATCAATATTCCTCGCTTGTTTAATTTCACTTAAAATAATCGCGCCAATACCAAGCCCAGCCGTCATAATCACAGCCATTACAAGGAGCGCCAAAAGCAGCACATTACCTTCTTCATTTTTAAAACATTTAAACATTTTATCTTCTATAAATTCTGCTTGACACAGTTGTTTCTAAATAAATTGTTTGTTGTTCTTCCACCCGACCACCGATGCCTTTAGTCGCCAAAACAATCGTCACTCTCGGCTGATTATCGGAATCATAAGTATTTCCCGCATTCATTAAAAACGGATCAACTGCCGGATCGATATAAAATTTTAAATCTTCCACATTATTTCCCTTTGAAGTAATACTTGCCCAGGTTACTCCCCCGTCGATACTAACCGTGAGACATTTAGCCGTTCCCGCCGGACAATTATCCGCACTTTTTTTAAAAATAATTGAATTATTATCCGCGTCCAAAAGCGCCAGCTCGTCTTCGGGCAAAGTTATTCCGGCGGCGTAACCAGCCCAACCATAATCAATCATATCCATTTTTATTTCTTTAGACATTGCCTCCATGGAGTAACGCGCGTCAGATTGAATTTTTTCTATCGCCAAGGTTCGGCGCTGTGCCTTGCCCGCCATCATAAAAATATCAATAATAACAACCGTTGCCACGGAAAAAATTGCGAGTACAACCATCATTTCAACTAATGTAAAACCTTTTTTATTCATAAGAGACATTTTGGAGAATAATTTTTCGTTGCGAAACGAAGCAGTTTTGAGCGAAAAAGGCGAACAAACTACGACGTTTAATAAATTTAAATTAAGCGGAGAAGTTTTGAGCCTTTTGCAGCCAAAAATGTGAGTTGCAGTAGAAAAGATTATTCTTCAAAGGGTCTCAACTACCGCCAATTATAAATTTTGTCTTCTAGCGTCACATCTCGCGGACGGCCGGAAATAGTCCATCTTACTTCCGACCTAACCCTGATGCCAATTTTTTCTTCTCCCCCGCCGCAAGGATTTCCAGTAATCGTTTCCGTCTCTGTCGCCGCGTTAAAACAAATCGGATCAAGGGTGATGATTCGTGAATAAAGAGTTGCCGTGCCAGCCGGCGGCGCTACGTCTTGTAAATATAAATTTTCCGGACTGCGATATAATTTTGCCGCGGGATCGGAAACGACGTTCGGCGTAAAATCAAGGCTCCATTTATTCGTTGCCGGTTTAAAAACCGCAATTGCCGTAAAATCGTTTCCCAAAAAAAGTCCCGAATCCCAAACTAAATTTTTCAACCAATTAGCGTCTCGAAAATTGCGAACAACTTCCGCGCCTTCTTTCGCAAGATTTGAAGCCACCACTCTTGTCCCAGCTTCGTCTACTCCTTTCAGATTAGAAATGGTAAGTGAAAGGGCCCCCACCAAACCGGTTAAAATTATAGAGATGGCAACAATCATCTCCACCAAACTTTGACCCTTTTCCGATTTTAAATTTTGAAAATTAAAAAGCATAACTCAAATTTTTTATTCAACATCAATTCTCCCCGAAACCCGATTGACTAAAATTTTTCTGATCTTGCCGCTAATATTGTGCTTCAAATCTACTTCTAAAACATTGTCGGCTGTGCCGCCATTAATATAAGCTGTCGGCTTTGGTGGTTTAAAAACCACACTGGAATTAGCAAGCGGCTGCACTCCCGTGATGACAACATTCTTTGCGAGAATAATTTTTCCATCCAATAAATCTTCACCCAAATCATATTTTTGATTGCCGTTAAAATCAGCAAAAACAATATATTGAAGCGGCGTACCAAGAGTAAAATAAACTCCATATCCTCCTGGGGGCGTTATCCCACCTACCTGCTCTCCAGCCAAAGCCATATTCTGTGCTTTGCGTAAATTGGAAACAAGGGTATCGGCCGCGATTTTTAATTCATCGCTCTGACTTCCTCCCCGAAAATTTGTAACAACCATGGCCGTCACAACGACAAAAATTCCCAAAGAAACAAGAAGTTCAATTATCGTAAAACCTTTTTTCATTTTAAAAATTTAAATACCAACTTAAAACCGACGTACCAAAAAACATAGCAAAAATCGTTCCGGCAGCAAGAAATGTTCCAAATGGTACTTGGCTTTTCATTGTTTTCTTTTTGGAAACTACTAAAGCCAGACCGACAATCGCGCCCACTACGTAAGCAAAAAATAATGCCACGCCAAGTCCGCCCAACCCCAAAATCAATCCCATCAACGCTCCCAATTTTATATCTCCTCCACCAATCCATTTTCCTTTTGAAATTATATATTGCAAAAGAAAAAATCCGCCGCCGAGTACGCCCGCGATAAGTGGATCAAAAAGTCCGGCCCAGGAAATTTCTCCGCCATAAATTAACGGCAGCGTCACGAGAACAACGGCCGCCGCGGGATAAATAATTTTATCTGGAATTAAATAATATTTTAAATCTGAAACAAAAATCACGATTAGGGTAGCAATGATAAACCAGGTTCTTGCCAAAAGAAAAAAATCATAAGTTGTAAACCGCAGATCGTGAGGCAAATACGCGAATAAAAATAAAATCGCCGTAGAAAGTTCCACGAGCGGATATTGCCAAGAAATTGGCTTCCCACAGTGCCGACATTTCCCTTTCTGAATTAAAAAACTCAAAACTGGAATGAGTTCAAATGGCCCCAAAACGTGGCGGCATTTTGGGCAATGGGACCGGCCGGTTAAAATTGATTCTCCGGCGTGTAGCCGCCAAATTACAACATTCAAAAAACTGCCGAAAATTAAGCCAAAAATAAAAACAATAACGTGTGCCATATTCGAGAATTATAACACGAAAACTAACAAAAACCAAACAAAAAACTCCCGCGCGGGAGTTTTTTGATCTCTCAAAATTTTGAGACTAAATTTTACTGCAGGCCTGCCGGAGTAACTTTGTGAGCTCCCTTTAGCAAATCTCCAGTATTTCCTTCCAAGTAAAAACAGAATTCGTAAGTAGTAGCCGTCGGGACTACTTTGACGGAATAATTACAAGGAGCTTGGACTGTCGCGTCACAAGCGGCGGCGCAAGCGGCTGCACCATTCGGATCTTTCAAATTAAGTATCCCTGGCAAAAATTCCGTAATTGGAGTCGCAGGAAGGACTGGACCATTACAAGAGCTAAGCAAAGCGCCCGGAGCGGCACAACCCGCCATCACGTAAGAATTATTGGCGCTAAACATCAATTCCATGGCTGTCTGAACCTGCTTCATATCTGAAACTCTCTTTGAGTCTCTTGATTTCTGTCTGGCTGAACTCAAAGCAACGACCGCCAAAGTTGAAAGCAAGCCGATAATGGCGATAACCACCAACAATTCAATCAAAGTGAAACCTTTTTTATTTTTAAACATTATTTCACCCCCTTCCAGAAGCCGCGGGGAAACCGCGACTCAAAAGATTAATTTTATTTATTATAACACATTTAAAACTGCGTCGCCATGCTATACATTGGCAAAATAACTGCCGCAACCATAATACCAACGCCTATACCCATCAAAAGCATAATGAGCGGTTCCATAATCGTGGTTAAATTTCTCACCATGTTTTCCGTTTCCCGCGTGTAGAAATCCGTAATGCGCTCTAAGATGACGTCGATTTTTCCGGTTTGCTCGCCAATACCCAACATCTGCGTCACCATTACGGGAATTTCTTTACTCTTCGCGAAAACTGTCGTAATTGGATTTCCATCTTCCACCTCCCGCATGGTTTCCAAAATCAGATCTTTATAAACCGCGTTACCGGTAATTTCCGCAACAATCTTTAAACTCCCGACGGTTTCCACCCCGCCGGTAAGAAGCGTTGTCAGGCCGCGAGTAAAACGAACTATATAAATCCTTTTAAACAATTGTCCAAAAATTGGTAATTTTAATTTTAAAGTATCCCAATATTTTCTACCCAAGGGATATGAAATAAGATATCTTATTCCCATAACAATTCCAATGATGAGAATCGCGAGCGCCCACCAATAATTTGTCATTACATCCGAAGTTCCAATAAGAATTCTCGTAGAAAGCGGCAATGTCCCTCCCGTCTCCTGTAAAATATCTGTCAGTTTAGGAATAACAAAAATCATCATTACCACACCGACAGCTACTAAGCTTAATAAAATAAACGCCGGGTAAATCATGGCGCCTTTTATTTTGCTTTGCAGGTCATAATCTTTTTCTCTTTGTGTCGCGAGATAATCCAAAACTTCATCCAGCTTCCCTGTCGTTTCTCCGGAGCGGATTATATTAACAAAAAAATCATCAAAAATATGGGGGTACCGGCCAAGCGCGATAGAAAGTTTTGTTCCCCCTTCTACGTCAGCAGCGAGATTGGCCACAACTGTCCGTAAACTTTTATTAGTTGTTTGCCGGATTAAAACCTTTAAAGACTGAACAACCGGCACGTCGGCGGAAATCATCACGGAAAGCTGACGAGCAAAAATAACCAAGTCCTTCGCCGGAACTCGGTTTAAAAAAGGTATTTTCGCAATATATTTGTCGAGGTTTATATCCATTGCCATAATTTTTCATCTATCACAACTGGGTAAAAACACAGAGTGTATTCAATATTTCTTAAATAAAATCATCCTTCATCTTCAAATTTAACAACATTTTTTCCCCGCCGCTGGTTTTCTGATTCAAGTGTTTTAAGCATGCCGAATAAATCTGAGGAGTGTTTAATTTTGTTGAATGTGCCCTCATCTACGAAAAATACTTGCACACCATTTTCTATCATCGCCTCAAGAGCCGAAGGGACTTCAGTTTTTTCAACCGGAGCAACCGGCTTTTTACTAACCCACTCGTCCTCGCCCATGCCTTTGTGCGGGTCAAAAGAAAAACTGTCGCTATTAAATTTATAAATTGAACCGCCCTTGTCACACTTTAAAAAACGTTCTTTATCTTTGATTACTACATAAGGAATATCATTTATCTTTCCAATTAGAGACCATCTATCATCTGTTTCGCTAACTAAAAATGCTGTGGCAAGCGCTAAATCGGGAGTAGCGAAAATTACAGGCCCTTCTTTTGGATCACGGGTGCTTTTTGCCCGAGGTTCAAATTTCTTAATGTCCCTATTTGATGAAGCATGATATAAAAATGGCGGTTTTTTCTTTTCGGGAGAAAAATGTTGTTCACCTTCCATAAAAATAAATTTTATTTGAACGAACTTTCGTCAAATACTGTACCGCTACTCCTGCGTCGCGCGCAAAACTTCTTCTACCGTCGTCAATCCTTCAAGCACCTTTAAAAATCCATCTTGCTTCATATTGACCATGCCCTGATTTTTTCTTTCCTCATTAAAATTTTTGATATTAAATCCCTCGGCGATAATTCTTTTTAAATTATCCGTAACTTCCAGAACTTCCGAAATTACAACTCGGCCAATATAACCTTCATTATTACAACGAGTGCAGCCTGCTCCGTGCCAAAGCTTAAGAGAAGAATCTAAATCAACTCCTGGCGGAAAAAATTTCTTCGGCATAGAAGCTAATTCTTTTTTGATATTTTCCGTGACCTCGGCGGGTACAGTAATCTCTTCCTTGCAATAAGAACAAATTTTTCTAACTAATCGCTGCGCGATGACTACGTTTAAAGTCGATGACAACAAAAATGGTTCTACTTTCATATCAATCAAACGCGGAATAGATCCAGCGGCGTCATTTGTATGCAGAGTAGAAAAAATTAAATGGCCAGTAAGCGCCGCGTGAATCGCGAGTTCAGCTGTTTCATTATCGCGAATTTCACCAACCATAATTATATTTGGATCCTGGCGCAAAAGAGAACGAAGCCCGGCCGCAAAAGAAAATCCAATTTCTGGCCTAATTTGCGATTGGTTTATCCCGCTAATATAATATTCTATCGGGTCTTCTAGGGTAACAATATTAATTCCCTCGCGGTTCACCATAGAAAGCGCCGTATAGAGGGTCGTTGATTTACCAGAACCAGTCGGACCAGTAACGAGCAACAATCCATGCGGCCTTTTTATTTCTCGGCTGATAATTTCCACCGCCTGCCCACGAAACCCAAGATCTTCAAGAGAAATAGCTTTTGTTGCTGTCTCCAAAACTCTCATCACAACTTTTTCTTGATCCATTAAGGGCAAAGTAGAAATACGAAAATCAACATTGCGGCCATTTATTACCTGCCTGATTCTGCCGTCCTGCGGAATTCTCGTCTCGTCCAATTTTAAATTCGCCAAAACTTTGATTCTCGCAATCACGGCCGCGTGAATATAAGCCGGCAACGCGAGGCGAGGCCGAAGAACACCGTCAATTCTATAGCGAACTCTTGATTCTTTAAACGCGGGTTCAATATGAATATCTGAAGCCTTATTATCAACCGCATATTTCATAATCATCGCGACCATTTTGGAAACAGGCGCTTTTTTAATCGCTTCCGCCACCTCACCCACCGGAATCTCTTCAATTTCCTTTTCCTCCTCCCTAAATCTTTCTTCTGCTATTTCCAAAACCTTTTCTACCTCTTTTTTCAAAATCTCATATTTTTTTACGGCGTCCCGGAAACTAGCTGGGGAAATTATAAAATATTTAACGGAGAAATTTTTTTCTTTAGCCAAAAAATTAATCGATTCCATGGCTGCAATATTTCCAGGATTTATCATGCCAACATTTACCGTACCATCGAGTTTTTCAAAAGCAACGACATGGTTATTCTCCGCGACATCTTTCGAAATAATATTTAAATCTTCATATTTTATTTCTTTGCCAACCAAATTAACATAAGGCAAATTAAAAACACGGCCCTTCATTTCGGCCAGCTTTTCTTCCTCAATCTGGCCAGATTCATCAATAAGGGCTTCTATGCTTTTTCCTGTTTTTTGGCTCTCCTCCATTAATACACCCGCTTTTGCGCCATCAATTAACTTCTCTTGGAGCAGAACACTGAGCAAGGGACTGTCCATATTAAAACTTCATAAAAGGATCAATTTTTCCTTTTTGGCCAACTTCAATTGGCAATGTGATATTTTGTTTTAGATCGTTAAATTTTTCTTCAGAAAAAATTTTGGTATCAAAACTAGTATCGATAGTTTTTCCGGCGCTCAAAACACTTTCCGTCTCGCCGATTATTAGCATGCTATACAAAAAATATCCGCCTCCGGCAATAATGAACAATATAACTATTAAAATAAGTGCTCTCTTTTTCATAAAATTAATTTTTAAAAACTAACCGCCGCAGAACTGCTTTGTGCCGGCACCACCCGATAAGTTTTTAAATTTAAAGTATAAGAAGTTGTTTCTGGCGTATAATTTATCGATATTAGGTCTATCAATCTTAAATTTTCTTCCAGGTCGGCTAAAAAATTTTTAAAATCTCCGTATGCATTTTCCGAATCAGGGCTCGCAGTTAAATTCAAAGAAACCTGGACTTCACTGACCCCTAAATTTTTTAAATCCCCCGCCGCTTCTTTTTCACTTATATCAACTGCCAAAACAATAATTTTGTTTTTTTGAGCCAAGGATTCAAACAAGGAAAATAACCCCGCCTCATCAACTTCACTGGGCAGCATCGTTTCTATTTTTTCCCTTTTTTCAGAAGAAATATCAGCGTAATTTTCTAATAATTTATTTGTGCCGCGAAAAAAATTAGACTCATCTTCCAATGCCTTCTTTTGCGAAATAATTTTTTCTTGAGCGTCAACTAATCGGCCATATTCCGGCCAAACTAAAATATATCCCGCAACCGCGAAAATTACTATCAATAAAATTAAGAGCAACGACGAAGATGTTTTTTTCTTCATCTCCGGCTCTTCCTTTGGTTTGGGCTTTGTTTCTTCTACCTTCGCCATAACTATTTTATTCTACAATTATTTCAAAAAAATTTCCGAACTAAGCTGCAGTTTCGCATCAAAATTAACCTCCACCACGTTCCCCTCGGTATCAACGCTTGCCGAGGCAGACATAATAGAAACTTTAGAAACTCGGTCGTCGGCCCGGAAGGAAACGATCTGTCTTGCCATTGCTCTATAACTTTTCGCCACGCCCGACAGAACAACCTGTCCATCGCTTCCTCCAATTAAATTAACAAAATAAACATCTGCCACGGTATTTTTTTCCAAAAAGGAGAAAAAGTTTGTCCAATAAATATGGCTTCCTAAAAGTTTATCCGCTGTTTTTAATTTTTTTTGAAAAAATTGCGCCTGATCTTTTTCCAGGGCTAGTTCCCTATTTTTTTTATCCATCACTTCCAAATCTGCTTCAACTTTTTGTAAAACTAACTCTGTTTTATTTTCATACCATTTCAATGCCAAATATGCTCCCACTCCGATAAATGCCAAAATAACTGCCACGACGACAAGGAGAATTATCTGCCTTGATTTTCCCCTTTTTTCTTTTACGGCTACTTCCTCCACTGGAATTAAAGTAATATCAGTTTTTTTATCAGTGGAAATTTTTTCCCCGGACGGCTTTGATAAATTTGTCTTTGGGGCGGAGTTTTGCGGCCGCTTCATTTCAATTTTCTGCGGCGGTCTTTGTTCTATAATTGGTCTTGGTGGAGGCAAAATTGGTTTTAGCGGGAGCGGCGGAGAAAACCGAGTTGGCGGAGGGGGAGAAACCGGAGCAGCTTTTGGAACCTCTTTTTGCATCTTAAAAACAGAAAGGTCTGATTCTTCAGCCTGACCTGTTTGTTTTGGCGGAGGAGAAATTGGCTTTAGTGTTTGTTTTGAACTAAAAAATTTCCCCATGAAAGTTGATTTTTGGGGCTTCTCCTCCGTTTCGGGAACGAATAATTTTACTTCTGGCCGCTCTTCCTTTTTTCTTTTTTCTTCCGGCCTCTGAAGTTCTAGAGGCAGCAACTCAATATCATCGTTCCCGTTGTTTTTGTTGCCGTTTGGCATAACTTCAAAAATACCAGCGCAAAAACTAAGTATTTAATTTTTTATCTTTAATTTATTCTAATTCACGCATTGCGAGTCCTATCGCCACGGAAAATTTTGGTCCGACTTGGTCTAAAATGGGACGTAATTCTTCGGGATAAATTATTCTCGCCCAAGGATTTCCAGCATAAACTCTCATACTAAGCGCGCCCGAAAGATATTCAACAAAATTCGGAAGAAGCGCTCCCCCGCCGGTCAAAATAACTTTTTCAATTTTTTTGCCCGACCCACCCTCTTGATTTTGATAAATATTCGCGCAATATTTAATTTCATTCAAAAGCATCGAGAGTGCTCTTTCTACGATTTTAGAAACCCCTCCGCCCGCGCCCGGCGACATTCCAGCGTCGTATTTCATCTGCTCAGCCTGATTAAAATCAATTCCAAGGCTCGCGGCAATTTCTTTAGTAATATTTATTCCACCGACATTTAAAGAACGATTTAAAAATGGAACTCCATTTTCAATAATAGAAATCGCAGTGCTCGCCGCGCCCATATCCACTACAATTACCGTAGATTTATCAACGCCCACCAGCGCGCGGACCAAAGCAAAAGTTTCCGTTTCCAAACTCACAAGATTCAACCCGGCGCCTTTAAAAATATCCAAATATTTTTTGACCAAATTTTTAGCCGCCGCAGTAAGAAGAACTCTTGTCGTTTTTTGTGGCACAGCGGGCGTTACGGCGCCGACTGCAGCTTCGGCAGTCAAAACCTTCCAGTCTAAAATCATCTCTTCTAAGGGCAAAGGGATAATTTTTTTCGCCTCCCACCGCACTGCTTCAGCTAAATCTTTTCCCGGCGCGGATGGAATGTTTATTACTGAACTAAAAACCGACGCGGAAGGCAATGCCGCTACTGCTTGTTTTGAAACCGTTCTCGCCTTAGCACAAATTTTTTTAATCAAATCAATTGACCGTTCCGGGGTTTCCGTAAATTCTTTCTCTGGATAACCAACACTTTGTTCCGTGTAACCGTAAGTCAAAAGCCTCGCCCTCCCGGCTTCTTCTTTTAATTCTACAATTTTGATGCTCGTCGCGCCCAAATCAACGCCCAAAAAACTTTTGGTCATATTTTAACAATTAACTCTTAACAATTATTTTATTATAGCACAAAAATAAACCCATAACCAATTCTACGGCGCCGCCTCCCGCCAAATAGGCAAAGCACTCATTAAATCAGCCATTCCTGGCGGCGTATTGGCAATTACTCGGCCGTCATAAATAACTTGTTCTGAACCTCGTTCCGCTGACTGCCAAAGCCTTTCAAATCTAAACATTTTAGTCAGCATCAGCCCACGCACCGTAAGAGGTTCATCTGTCCGGCGGTTATTGGTTGTTCCAGTACTAATTTCTTGCTCCGCGTAAAATGCTCCCACCATCTTTTTAACCGCGGGATTTACTATAATTTTCCCCTTTGTGCCGGAACCATCATCAACTACAAGCCATCCGACCGAAGCTAAATTTTTTAAATTGGAAACCGCACCGACTTGATAGGAAAGATCGCCCGTGATAGTTAAATTTCCCTTAACAACAATTAAACCCGAACCGTCCTGCCTTCCTGAACCATTACTAAAAGTTTTGGCGCCAACTGTTAAATCGCCATTTTTATAATAAACCTTTCCGGCGAGTAAATTCGGGATGTCTGCTTCATTATTAATATTTTGCACGGTTCCATATTTTCCAGCTAAAATTCCCGCCAAATCAATTTTCCCGAAAACATTTGTGTAGAGATTCCCCGTCTTGGGAAAATTAAAATTTTCAAAAGGAGTTCTGACGCATCCTTCGCCGCTTCTGAAATTAGTAATCGCGCCAGTAGATAAAATACAATAAGTCGCGTTATATTTTCCAATCAATTCCACAAAAGCGCTTGGCGATTCAACTGAAAGTTTGCCATAAATTTCTCCGTATTTTGTTTCAAGCCAAGGTGAGGCTAAACCAAGCCCGCCCGGCGTAGGAGAAAAATTAATCCATCCGGCTCCGACAGCCGGATCATTATTTCCATTCCACGCCCAACCAACAATTCTCCCATTTTGCCGATCAACCGAAACGCCGTATTTATCGCAAAAAGTACAAGAGTTACAGGTGTCTTCCGATGCCCCGCGCACGCAGTCAAAACACATGTCACAAATATTTCCGATTCCTGTTTCTGACGGATCGGGAAATTTATCAGTAAAACAAATATTACATTGATAATCAATAACTGGCGGATCTCCAGGAATTTCCACGTCTTGGCAATCAGTGCAAGCCCGATATGGACCGCCCGGCATTCCGGCATCCGGCCCACGGAGTTTTAACCATCCCTCATCGCCCAACGCTAAAACTTTTGCCCAACCCGTAATTCTGCCGCGCACTTTATCATAAATCGCGCGCGCCACGTCTCCGCCCGGCGCGAGTTCTCCGTCGGGATTTCCAAAACGCACCCAACCAATATTTTCTGACCAAAGATAACCATCAACTGTTCCGTCATCTTCCACATTCATGCCATAATCAATTCTCCCGGCATCAGGACATAATCCTAAATTAGAACAATTCGCCGAAAACCAACCAAAATTATCCGACGACCACGCCCAACCAGCTACGTTGTCTTCCTCCCCGGCTTGAGCTTCCTTGTTTTTTTCTTTTACTAACAAAAAAGCACTGATTAAAAAAAGAAAAACAAAAATCAGCGCCAATTTAAAAATTTTGCTGCCAAGGATTTTTCTTGCCTTTTCCATGCTTTAATTATAGCACAAAATTACCGATCCGTATGCTGACCTGCCACGTACGAATTAAAGATTTTTGATGTTTTCAATGACAATTAATTTTACCTCCGTTGCTCCGCCGGAAACATTAATTTATTTAAACTTCGTACTGTGGTCAATCGCCTCATTAACCAATTTATCCGCTTCTTTATTTTTTTCCCGCGGCACATGAGTAAAAGTCGCTTTTTTAAAACCCATGCTCAAATTCCAAACCTGAACAAAAAGCGCCGCTAAATCTTTATCCTTAACTTTATATTCGCGATTTATTTGTTTCACAACCAGCTCGCTATCCAGAAAAAAATTTAATTCCTCTGCGCCAATTTTTTTTACCTCTTCAAGCGCCAAAATCACGGCTTTGTACTCTGCTTGATTATTTGTCGCCTCGCCAATATATTTTTTGTGCTGCCCAACCAACTCGTTGCCATTCCAAATCACAACGCCAATTCCCGCCGGTCCGGGATTTCCCCGCGCCCCACCATCGGTAAAAATTTGAAGTTTGTTATAAATCATAATGTTAAATAAAATTAACGCCCGGACCAAGGAAAGGGGTCGGGAAAACGCAGTTTTCCCGTAGCGGAAATATTAAAACCGAGGGGTTTTAAAGAGGCGTGAAGCGCCGATGGTCTGGGATTTCCCCGCGCCCCACCATCGGTAAAAATTTGAAGTTTTTGATATGCCATATTATTCACTCATTTTTAAATCAATAATTTTCATCTGCAACTCCCTATTTCCATTCCACTCATTGACATCTACTTCAAAAACTACGTCAACTTTATCTCCCACTTTTAATTTCTGGCACCACTCACCAAAACAAAAACCGATAAATTTTTTCCGAACACCATTCCCCTGACTTAAACTTATTCTTAAATGATTTCCGTTTGTGCCCACACTCTCAAAACTTTCCACCGCAAAACCTCTCCCCAAATACTTTGGCCGCTCATTTGCCCTACCAAACGGAGCGAATTTTTCTAAAAGTTCAAACAACTCCCAATTTATTTTTTCCAAACGCACTTCTGCGTCAATATTCAACGTCCGTACAAGTTCCATGCCGGCTAATTTTTTTTCCGCGATTTTTTTTAATATTTTTTCAAATTTTTTTAAATCTTTTTTATTCTTTAAAGTAAACCCGCAGGCTCCGGCGTGTCCGCCATAATGGGATAAAAGTTCTCTTGTCTCGTGGAGGCTTTCGGTAATATCAAATTCAGGAATACTTCTGCCTGAACCCATAATATCTTCTTCCCTTTCGGTCATGATAAAAGTCGGCCGCCAAAAATTTTCGGCAATTTTCCCAGCAACTAAACCCACAATCCCGACTGGCCATCCTTCTCCCTTGGCAAATAAAATTTTCTGTTCACCAATGTCTTCTCCAATTTGCGCCTTTGCCTCGGCCATAACCCGCTCGCTCAAACTCTGCCGTCCTTCATTAGTCTTATTTAGAGAACTAACCAATTCATCAACTTCATTTGCGTCATCCGTTTTTAAAAGTTCGTAAGCTTGATTCGCGTGGTCAATTCTGCCAGCGGCATTCAGGCGCGGCCCGATTTGAAAAGCTACATTCTTTGCGTCAAGATCTTTATTTTTATTTAATCCCAAGGACTCAATTAACTTTTTTAAACCAATCCGTTGTGTTTTATTCAAAACTAAAAGACCGTATTTTACCAAAGTGCGATTCTCTCCCAAAAGCGGCATAATATCAGTAATCGTTGCGATTGCTACTAAATCCAACAGCCATTTTTCAAATCCTTCGGGATCAATTTTAAAATCCAAAGTTTTAAATTTGGGGCTTCGAAGAATTGCTTGCACCAATTTAAAAGCCACTCCCGCCCCAGCTAATTCGCGAAATGGGTATTTTTCGCGAGCAAGATGCGGATCAATAATCGCGAAAGCAGCTTCTGGTAAATTTGGCGGCTCGGCGTGATGGTCGGTAATAATCACATCCATACCAAGTTCCGTGGCTCTTTTTATTTCCAGCCGGTTACTAATTCCGCAGTCCGTTGTGATTATTAAATTTACTCCATTTTTCCCAAGTTCTTCCACGGTTTGCATATTAAGTCCATAACCTTCAAGCTCGCGATGAGGCAAATAAACCTGGGCGTCAGCACCCATTGCCGAAAGAGTAGCTACCATAACCAACGCCGAACAAACTCCATCGGCGTCGTAATCACCATGAACTGTAATTTTTTCCTTTTTCTCTATGGCTAGAAAAACCCGATCCACTGCTTTTTCCATATCTAAAAATAAAAACGGATCGTGAATATCCTGGCTATAATCGGGATATAAAAATTCATCAATCTTTTCCTGAGTCTTAACACCCCGGTTAGCAAGCAATTGCAAAATTACCGGATCAATCTCCGGAAATTTATTTTTAAATTCTTCGCTGATTGTTTCGGCTACCCGCCACTTCATAAAAATATTATTCTACTAAAACATTGGCGCTACCGTCCAAATAACCATGGATAAAACAATCATGGCGCTTAAAATTATCCAAACGATTTTTAATAAATTTCTTTTTTTCATAAATAAATTAAAAAATAAATATTGGACTATTATAACACATCTTTTAAAACAAAAACACCGCCAGAAGGCGGAGTTCTTGTGTGGGATTTAAAGATAGTCAAAAATGACTAAAATTTTGTTTTTGTTATTAATCCCTTTTCTCTAAACCATTTCGCTGATTTAGAGGAAAGGGACTTGGAGCAAGATCCTGTCACGCCTCGATTTCTCGATTTGTGAACAGTGTCTGCATTGCACAGACTACTTGCTCCAAGAAAATGTTGGAAGGAACGAACTGGCAGAACTAGCGCTTCTTGCCGCCGCCGTTCGAGCCCTTCTGGCCGCCCTTGTGGCGCTTGCCGGCACCGAAGCGCGTGTTGCCCACGGCCAGGGCGAGTTTCCGGCGACGGTCCCAACGCCGCGCTTCCCGCTCGGCGCGGCTGAGCTGCGGCTTCACCTCGGTCGCGACCGCCGGCTTCTTCGGCTCGGGCTGCTTCGGGGGCGAAACGACCTGGTCCGCGTCCTTCTTGTTCCGCCGCTCGATCTCCATCTGGGCGCCGCGGTAGTCGAAGAGTTGGATGCTCCTCAACGCCCCGGCCTTGATCAGGACGGCGTACTGCTCGCGACAGATCCCGGCGACCGCGCGCTTGCCGTCCTTGTCCTTCACGATCGCGTAGCGCGTTACGAACTCGTCGTCGCGGTGGAGTAGGCAGTTCGGCACGCCGCAAACCACCCTACCCTTCTCGTCCCGGAGCGCCTGGAGCGGCTCGGCCGTGCCGACCACGACCGCCTTCCAGTAGTCCACGGCGGCGGCCTCGGCGCGGATCGCGGCGTTCCTCACGCCGACGATCCCGTAGAGCGCCCCGATCTTCATCAGGTGGCGGCGCTCTTCGGGCGACATCCGCCCCTCGGCGCAGGGGTTGCAGATCGGCTCGAAGCCCCAGAGCTTCAGACCGTCCCGCTCGATCTGGACGAGGAGAGCGAGCTTGATCTTGCCGACGGAGTTCCCGTCGGCGTGCCCGCACTTCGAGCAGACCCGCTTCGGCTTCGGCGCTTCGGTCACGACGATCGGGTCGTCGACCGGCTTCTCCGGCTCGACCGCGACCGGCTCCGCCACCTCCGTCGTCATGGACGGCATGGCGGCGAGGACCATCTCTTCGTACTCTTCATCGGTCAGGTTCCCGAGGCCCGCCGACACCGGCACCACGATTCCCATCGTCGTCTCCGCCATGTTCATTCTCCTTATTCTCTTGGCAGTTACGAAAAATCAGACCGGAAACCGATCTGACCTTGGCTTCCCGAAACTGTCGGGATGTGCCAGAGGAATTTGGAGGCGAGTTGGCCTGTTCTGATAGCACAGAACTGGCCGGTGGCATTTTGGTCAATTTACTTTTAGTAATCCAAGGCGGACAACCGAAAGTTAATTGAACCTCATGCCGGATCCCGCGGTCACCAATTAATGGTCCGCGAAGATTTTCCTCCTCCAAGTTTCTCTGGCACTATTTTGTAAGGAACTAGCACGACAAGCACTTTTTTTAATCTTTAAGCCTATTTCAGCTTAACAAATAAGTATAACATATATTCCGTATTTTGTCAAGGGGTTTTGACACTATTTCTTAAATAATTCAATATTTTGCTTTATTTTAGCCAAAATAAATTGTCATAAATAAACAAAAAATCACCACTTTAAGGTGATTTTTCCTGTTTATCTATTTATTCTCTATTTCTTCAAAACTGCTAAAAATGCCGCTGGAGGAATATCAACTTTGCCCAAAGCCTTCATTTTTTTCTTGCCTTTTTTCTGTTTTTCCAAAAGTTTATTTTTTCTAGTCACGTCTCCCCCGTAAAGTTTGGCTGTCACATCTTTTTTCATGGCCGGCAGGTGTTCTGAAGCAATAATTTTTCCGCCGAGCGCCGCCTGAATTTTAACTTCAAACATTTGCCGCGGTAAAACTTTTTTTAATGACGAAACAATCCTCCGCCCGACATCCTGCGCCGTGTCGCGATAAACAATTGTGGCCAAGGCTTCAACCGGCTCGCTCGCGACCAAAATATCCATCTTCAAAACATCGGCTTCCCTATATCCAAAAAATTCATAGTTCAACGAAGCATAACCAGAACTCACACTTTTTAACTTATCATAAAAATCCACAAGAATCGCCGAGAGCGGAATTTCATAATGTAAAATTACGCGGTCAGCGTCGAGATATTCCGTATTAAAATATATTCCTCTTTTTTCCTGAACCATCTGCATAATACCGCCGATGTAGTTACTCGGAGATACTACATCAATTTTAATCCATGGTTCTTCAATCATTTTTATGCGCGAGAGATCTGGCAATTCCGACGGACTTTTAATAATCGCTACTTCATTTTTTTGATTTGTAATCCGGTAAGCCACGGAAGGAACCGTGACAATAACATCGAGATTGTGTTCCCGCCGCAATCGTTCTTCTACAATTTCAAGATGGAGTAATCCCAAAAGCCCGCAACGAAAACCAAACCCGAGCGCCTTGGATTGCTCTGTTTCAAAAGTGAGCGAGGCGTCGTTTAATTTTAATTTTAAAATCGCATCGCGGAGTTTTGGAAAATCGTCCCCCTCTTTGCAAAAAATTCCCGCAAAAACCATTGGCTTAACTTCTTTATATCCAGGCAAGCTTCGCACCATAGATTCTGAATTCTTGCTTGTTACCGTATCGCCAACGCGGCATTTTTCAATTTCCTTAAGACCGGTAACAATATAACCAATTTCTCCAGCCAGTAATTTTTCCGCCGTCTGAAATTTTGGTTTAAAATATCCAACCTCCAGAACTTCGCTTTCAGTTTTTGTCGCCATCAAGAACATTTTATCACCGCGACGCACTTCACCGTCAACAACTCTAACGTAAGCCACCACCCCTTTATAATCATCGTATTTGGAATCAAAAATAAGAGCGCGAAGAGGTTCGTCTATTTTTCCGCGCGGCGAAGGGACTTTTTCTACTACCGCTTCCAAAATTTCCGGCACGCCGACACCGGTTTTCCCTGAGGCAAGAATTACTTCTTCTTTTTTGCAACCAACAAGAGCTACAATTTCCTGAACCGTTTTTTCCACTTCCGCATTTTTTAAATCAACTTTATTAACAACTGGAATAATCGTAAGATTTTGTTCTAATGCTAAATATAAATTTCCTAAAGTTTGCGCCTGGACTCCCTGAGTCGCGTCGACCAAAAGAAGCGCGCCTTCAACGGCGGCGAGCGACCGCGAAACTTCATAATTAAAATCAACGTGGCCGGGAGTATCAATTAAATTCAAAATAAAATCTTTATAATTCATTCTGACCGGCTGTAATTTTATCGTAATCCCCCGCTCCCGTTCCAAATCCATCATATCAAGCAGTTGATCTTTCATTTCTCTTTTTGAAACCGTTCCGGTAAATTCCAAAAGCCTATCGGCGAGCGTCGACTTTCCGTGGTCAATGTGAGCGATGATACAAAAATTTCTGATTTTATTTTGAATTTCCATAATTATCTCGGTCCTTCTTCGACATTAATAATCGGCCGTTTTATTTTGAACAATTTATATTTTACGGCGTCCCGCACGGCATTCATCTCGCGCGAGCCAAGCGCCAAAGCAACAACGGAAAAAATAAAAATCCCGACCGATCCGGCGCCAAGCCCTTGTCCAAACACCCCTAAAAAAGTCTGCATATCAACATAAGGCGCGAGAATTGCTTTCATTGTCTGAACAGCAAAGGCCATGAGCGATGCCGCCGCGGAAATTTTAAAAGTAGATCTTAGAATATTTCCTTCATCAAGCGGCCCAAATTTTATTCGAAGCATTATCCAAAGCAAACAAAAATTCAAAACGGAGGCAAGCGAAAATGCCATTGCAAGGCCCACAACTCCCCACGATTTTACCAAAAAAACCGCGGCTAAAATATTTACTACTGCCGAAACCAAACCAATAAGAAACGGCGTCTTAGTATCCTGAAGAGCGTAAAAAAATCTAGCCAGAAGCGGAATCAACGCTTGGGCAAATAAACTCAAAACAAAATAAGCGAGCGTGTCAGCGGTCAAAATTGTGTCTTCCCAATTAAAATAACCTGATCCGAAAACAACACGAACAATCTGGGCGCGGAGGACCAAAAGCAAAACAGAGGCAGGCACAATAAAAAAAATAATCTGCCGCGTGGTATGAGAAAAACTTTTTACCATTTCTTCTTTTTTCCCGGCGGCGGAAAATTCTCCCAAAAGAGGAAAAGCGGCCACGGCGAAAGAAATGCCAATGATACCAACTGGAAAATATTGTAAATTATTTGCTAAGCTAAAAATAGCTAAACTCCCCGGGATCAAAGTTGAGGCAATTATCGTCATCACGACAAGATTAATTTGAGAAACTGCAAGACCAAGCGTTCTTGGGATCATCATTTTCCCAATCGCTCTGACTTTTTTATTTGCTAAATCAAAAATCCATCGATAGCGGTAACCAAGTTGCCAGGCGGCCGGCGCCTGAATCAACATATGCGCCACGGCACCCAAAACCACACCGCCGGCCAACCCATAAATCCCCCACCATTTTGTAAAAAATAAAGCGCCGACGATTATACCGATGTTGTAAAAAATCGGGGCCAGGGAATAAATAAAAAATCTTTTGAATGATTGAAGAACGCTGCCCAAAATATTAGAAAGTCCCAAAAATATCGGGGAGAGCATCATAATTTGCGTCATCGTGACAGTCATAGACATTTTTTCCGGGCCAAACCCTGGCGTAATCAAAGGAACGATCCAGGGAGCAAGAATAATAAATAAGCCACAAAGCACAACTAGCGCTACGCCCATAATATTCATTGCGCTATTCACTATTCCCCAGGCTTCTTTCGGTTCTTCTTTTTTTTCTCGGGCTCCACAAAGTGCGGCGGTAAAAATTGGAATGAAACCGGCGGAAAGCGCTCCCAAAATTAATAAATTAAAAACCAAATCCGGAATCCGGAAAGCGGCATAATAAACATCGAGTATGTCGCCCGCGCCAAACTCACCGGCCAAAACACGATCTCTAAGTACGCCCAAAAAACGAGACGCCAAAGAAGCTGCTCCCAAAAGAAGAGCAGCTCCGGTAATCGTTTTAGATTCTCCGTTTAAAATATTCCCGAGTGCCATTATTTTTCTCCAACCTTCTCCTTTAATTTATTGACCACCTGGCCGAATTTGATAGTAATGCAAACAACCAAAACCGTCACGATCACTGCGTAAAGAATTTTAGCCACTAACGTCCCCTGCTCACCGAAAATCTTTTTAAATACTTCCAAAATCGCTTCGTTCCAAGCCAGCGCCGCAATCAATCCTAAACTGGCCGTGGCTAAGCTCGAAATTTTTTCAACGACTTCCAATTTTAAAGATGTCTTTTTGTCTTCCATAATTTTATCTTAAATTTTTTAGCTTACGCGCGATCATTAATTCTTCGTTAGTCGGAATGGCTAAAATTTTCGGCTGGGCGGAAATTTTTATATCTTTCATTATCAAGTCTCTGACTGTTTTGTTTCTCTCGCCAATACCGGCCGTAAAAACTATGGCGTCAACTTTTCCCAAAACTGCGGCATATGCTCCGAGATATTTTTTAATACGATAGACAAAAACCTGTAACGCAAGTTTTGCTAATTTCTTTTTTTCCGCGCTGACTTTTTTACCTTTAAATCCCAGAACACTATAACCCGCGGCCGTAAGTACTTCGCGCATATCGGAAAATCCCGAAAGACCGAGCAGACCAGATTTCTTATTTAAAATATTATCAACTTCTTCTGGCTTGATTTTTAATTCCCGAATTAAATAAAGTGGAATAGCCGGATCAAGATCTCCTGAACGAGTTGACATCGCGAGCCCTTCAAGCGGCGTAAAACCCATGCTCGTGTCCACTGCCCGACCGCCGCGGATTGCCGTGATGCTCGCGCCACTCCCCAGGTGACAAGTTATCAAATTTAATTTCGCGAGCGGTTTTTTCAAAATTCTTGCCGCTTCATTCGCCACATATTCGTGTGAGATTCCGTGAAAACCGTAACGCCGAATTCCGTGTTTTTTATAAAAATCAATCGGAATGGCGTAAGTGTAGGCGTAATCAGGTAGAGTTTTATAAAAACCTGTATCAAAGACTGCGACATTTTTTGCGCCCGGTAAAAGCTTCTGGCAAGCCCTAATCCCCATTAAATTCGCCGGGTTATGTAACGGCGATAACTTATCATATTTTGCCAATTTTTTCAAGGTTTCCGGCGTGACGAGCGTCGGCTTTGTAAACTCTTCGCCGCCATGGACCACGCGATGTCCGACAAGATAAATTTCAGATTTTAGATTTGAGATTTTTGATAATTGATTTAAAACTAATTTAAAAGCTTCCTCGTGATTATGAACCGCGTGATTTATTTTCAATTCCCGTTTTGAAATTTTAAATTCCAAAAAACTTCCGGCCAAACCGATGCGTTCAACAATCCCGCTTGCCACACTTTTCAAACTTTTCGATTCAAACAATTTAAATTTCAAAGTTGCGCTGCCGGAATTGATAACTAAAATATATTTCATAATTATTCCAAAATCAATTCGCCAAAACCGCAAACTTTTCCGCAGCCCGAGGCGTTGGCTTCGTCAGTATCAATATGAATTGAGGCGTGAAAACTTGGTTTGATGCGAACGACAACATTTTCAAAAATCAATCCCCGCTCGCCCGCGACTTTCACTTTTACCAAATCATCGTTTTTAATCCCGAGTTCGTCGGCTTCTTTTTGATTAATATGTAAATGGCGTTTGGCGATAATAATTCCTTCAGCTAAATCAACTTCGCCCGCCGGACCGATAATTTTCGCGCCAGCTGAACCAGCTACATCTCCGGAAATCCGAAGCGGCGCGTCAAAGCCGAGCGAGAAAGCATCGGTATAAGCTAACTCAATTTGCGTCGCCGGTCGAACCGGTCCAACTACTCTTAAATTTTCCAATTTTCTTTTCGGTCCAACGAGTGTTACCGTTTCCTCCGCCGCGAACTCCCCTTCTTGCGATAAATCTTTTAGTTTTTTCAACTCATATCCCGCGCCAAAAAGTTTTTCCAAATCAGATTGATTTAGATGAATGTGTCGCGCGGAAATTTCTACTTTTACTTTTATAGTTTTCATATTATTTCCCTATTAATTTTGTGGCCGTTGTCCAAGCTAAAAGCGGCTCTTGGGCTCCGATGCCGGTCAAATTATACGCGCTGTTTAAGGCGGCGAGTTTCGCGGCTTTCAAAACATTTCCGCAATAGCGAATATAGCCGGCAAGAAAACTTGAACAAAATGCGTCTCCCGCGCCGGTCGTGTCCACAACTCTTTTGCTTAAAGAAGCTTGATGATAAATTTTTCCGCGAAGATAAATGTACGCGCCTTTCGCGCCGTCAGTAATTACTAAAATTCCCAGACAAAATTCCGCCAAAACTCCAAAAAGATTTTTGGGCTGATTTAGCCACGCCGTGCCAGCTTTTTTATATTTTGGCAGAGACATAACAAGTTCAATCGCTTCATCTTTATTTACAAAAAATATCGCCGTCTTTGCCATGTATTTTTTTAAACCAAAAAGACCCGTCGCGAGCTGTTTATTTCCTGGATTCCAAGCCAGCCGCGTTTCTTTTTTCGCAACCACAGAATCCAACACGCTTCGCCATCCTTCACCCGAAAGCGACGCGACATAAAACCAATCCGTTTTAAATTTCAAATCGCGCGCCGCAAGTCTTAAATTATTATTCGCTCCGCGAAATAAAAATGCCGTATGCTCAACTTCCGGACCAAAAGTTACAATAAAAGAAAAACCTGTCTTTAGAGCCGGATCAGTTTGAATAAATTTTATGTCAATTTTATTTTTTACTAAATTCGCGATGACCGCCCGACCGTCTTCGTCTTTTCCAACTCGCGCGATTGTTGCGGTCTTTAAACCTAAACGCGCTAAAGCCACGGCCGCGTTCGCCGCTCCGCCGCCAAAAGTTTGAAATGATTTTTCAATATTAATTTTCGCGCCGTATTCAAATCCCAAAAGTTTCTGCCGCAACGGATCTTTCATTTGGGCAACTAATTTTCCTTCTTTAGTATAAAAAGTTATATCCCGCGCCGCTCCGCCAATCGTCACGACGTCAAAATTTTTTGCCATAGTTATCTTTTTAATTTCTTTAATTGCGTAATCAATTTGTCTTTTGCCAAATCAATTGCCTCAACAATCGTGTGATCGTCTTCACTTACGAGAAAACTTTGTTTTGGCAATTTTAAATCAAAAGTAATTTTGTAAGCGCTTTTGCTGGCAAACTTTTCTGCCTTAATCCGGAGCGAGACTGAATCTTCCGCCTGCCGGTGAATTAATTTCTCCAATTGCGGAATTTTTGTCTCCACATATTCTTCGCACCATTTCTTTTCATTCGGAGTTAAATTTTTGAAAAAATAATCAATTTGCATATGTAAAAAATTAATGATTAATTGTTAAATTATAACATAAAACTAAGAGAAAGCGAAACCGTTTCTATTGACAAGTTACTAAATATATTCTATTATTAAAAGTCCACAATTTTGTGGGATGGGATAGAGGAGAAAGAGTCCATGAAACTCAAGCCGACCGTCTTAGAATTGCAGGTGTTGGAGCTGACTGAGTACATGAGACTCAAGCCGACCAACATCACCTTGGGCGCGGGTTGCGTGATCGGTTTCTACCGGAACGAACGTTGCATCGTGGTTATGCCCGAATCGGGCAGCGGAGTTCGGATCGACTGGCCGGGCACAAACGACGACAAGCGGATCGCGCCTCCGTGCATCAAGACGGAGAAGGATTTTCTCGACGTCGTCAATCTCTTCGCCGCGATGCTCGGTCTCCAGGCCGTCCCCGACAGCTTCGAGCGGCCGTACGGGATCGCCCTTCGCCTCGTCAAGCGGTAGCGGACAGAACAAGTCGTAAAACGGTTTGCAAACATGCGAACTGACCGAGAGCCTTCGACAAGCTCTCTTTTTTATTTAAAGCCGATCTTGACAATTTGCTAAATATCTGATATTATTCAATGTCACAATTTCGTGACTAGAAAGAAGGAGGCCGTGCGCTACTTGTTCATTCCGAGTTGCGAAGTGGCGATGAAGAATGTGCTGACTGGCACGACTACCGAAAAGCGCCTCATCCGCGGCCTCGATCTTTGGCGGGCAGGCGGCTACGACGCCATCATCGTGACGGGCGGCATCTATTTGCCGCCAGAACAACAGACGATCCCCTCGGGAATCTTGATGGAATACTGGCTCATCGAGCACGGTGTGCCAGAGAAGGCCATCATCTGCGAAGATCACTCACGCGATACCTTCGAAAACATTTCTGGCGCCCTGACACTCATCGCCGACGACCCCGCGCCAGAATTCACGGTCGTGACCCACTGGCAGCACGCGCTGCGGTTCTGGGTAACCTTCCACCTCGCGCACCGGCGCAAGATTCGCCTCGTGCCGATGTGGTACTGGACCGATCTCAAGGGTTTTGTGTTGGAGTGGGCATTCCTGCTCGTACATCTTCTCGATCGAAACGGAACCGGCCGGATCGCCACTCGGAACCGCGACAGTCACAACAAGTCGTAAAACAATTCGGCCACGGCCGGATAGAGCCTTCGACAAGCTCTCTTTTTTTATTTTAATTTTTTAAAAAAATCATCTATCGGAGGCTTAAAATATTCTTTGAATAACGGATCAATAAATTTATATTTTTCTCCCCTCTTTTGCATTTTGTATTTTTTCGGCCCGACTATGTCGGCCATAATTGAATCAACGATTCTTTCTTTTTCATTTTGATTTATTTTGTATTTTTGAATATATGACTCAATCGCGAGGTGGACAATCTCGTGCAAAAGTGTGTTCAGCGGCGACACCGCGTTTATATTAAGAATGATTTTGTCTGGCGGAACATAAGATCCACCGACTCCGTATTTCGTGAGAATTAATTGATAACTTTTTCTTATTTTTTTACCGCATATTTTTCCTAGTCGGCCGTAGAAATCTTTTTCTATTTTTGAAAAATTTTTCTTGGCCGCGTCCGCGGCTTTTTTATAATCTCTTTCTTTGTATTCTTTTCTGAGTGCGGTGTATATTTTTTCCAAACTATCAATTTTTGGATTAATATTTTTTGGAAAACAGGGAATATATCCAAATTTTTTATACCAGGAAAATTTTTTTACGGCACTTTGAATCCGTTGTTTCTCCGTATTAATGTTGTATTTTATCTCTAGCGGCATGCTATTTTTTATCTAAATTTAATCGGCACAATTAGCGAATCGGCGTGTTCCGGAAGGCCGGAGGGATTGTCTTTTTCCAAAACTAAAGTACCGGTCGCTGTCGTCGGCGCGGCAAATTCCAAAGTTGCTTTGAATGGCACAAAATTTTCTGTCATCCATTCGCCTTGCGCTTGGGCCGGAATAGCAGCAAGTTGCACGCCATTTGCGTCAAAAAGTTTGACCGGAAAACTGGCTTCAAAATACCAAGTGCCGCGTGCCTCGCCGGTAATTTCTAATGGGCTCGTGATAATTGCATTCGGTCGCGGCGCGTCAATCCTGATTAAATCTGTTTTTTCTAATTCATTTCCAATGTATTCTACAAAATTTTTGTCGCCTGCCCGGCATTGGCGCGGATAAGATTCCATAACCGGATTTCCGGCGGCAACGCATTCTTCAAAGTTTGTGACTGTGATAACTGGCGTATTTTGATTTTCATTTCCAACCGGCGGAGTTGTTTTATAAAAATTGTAGTAATAAAATACTCCGCCCAAAAGTAGAATGAGAACGATTAATAAAAGCGCGATTCTTGTTTTCATAGTTTTTTAAATTATTTCTAAAACCTTTTGTCGTGAAGTAAATCCAGAGACAATTCTAACGCGCGACGGCGCGATTTTAAAATATTCAGCGACAGCTTTAATAATCGCTTGATTTGCCAAACCCTTAACTGGCGGCGCGGTAACTGAAACATTAAAATTGTTTTCGCGAACGCGCTCCACCAAATCCTCATGCGCTCTCGGTTTTGCATTTATAAAAATTTTCATTTAATTTTTTGCCGAGGCGGCGAGATAACTCGCGACAATCGCCGCGGTCTCGGCCCGCAAGGTTAATTTTCCTAAACTTACAATCTGAAAATTTTTCTCTTGAACTAATTTAACTTCTTCCTCATCCCAGCCGCCTTCCGGACCAATCCAAATTCCCACTCGCCGACCGACATCAACTGTTAATTTTCTTTGTTCAAACTTTGGCGCGTGAATTTCAAAAAATAAATTGGAATCATTTTCTTCGGCGTGATGAATTGCTTCACTAAATTTTAAAATCTTTCCCACGACTGGCAAAATTCCACGGCCAGACTGTTCAGCCGCTTCACGGACAATTTTTTCCAACCGGTCCGTCCGTAAATTTGTTTTTATGGTTTTCGCGGTTATAACCGGAATAATTTCCGCCACTCCGGCTTCTACTGCTTTTTCTGCCACAAATTCAAAATTTTCTTTTTTTAAAATTGCCGCGTAAAGAATTGGTTTCATTTCCGGCTCGGCGACATTTGCTTCCACTTTTAAAATATTTACTCCCACGCTTTGTTTTCCAAAACTCATAATTTCCGCGCGAGCCTCTCTCCCCTTTCCGTCACCCAAAATTATTTCTTCGCCCGCCCGAAGCCGCAAAACATTTTTTATTTGGTTATAAATTTCTTTATTGGCAATTGATGATATTTTTTTATCAAAATCAAAATTACCGATAAATCTGTGCACTTTCATAAATTATTTATTGATTAGATTAAAGGCCACGATCCCGAATGCCACGGCGACATTTAGGGATTCCTTTTTGCCGCGCATGGGAATTTCCAAAATTTTATCAGCCCGACGTAAAATTACCGGCGGCAAACCTTTTATTTCATTACCGGCGATAAGTGCCGTTTTTACCAAATCTTTTTTAGTTAATTTTATTTTTTGATATGGCACAGAGCGGCGTGATTGTTCAATGGCCAAAATTTTATATCCCTCTTTTTTTATTTTATCAATCAACCTTGTCGTTTGACCAACCTTTTCCCACGCGATCCAGTTTTCCGCGCCCAGGGCTACTTTACTAATTTTTTCATTCGCCCGGCCAAAACGATCAACTGGCGCCGGCGTTATGCCGCATAAATAAATTTTCTCACACCCTGCCGCGTCGGCCGTTCGGAAAATTGAACCGACATTATGCGTACTTCTGACGTTGTGAAGAATAACTATCATCTATTCAAGCTCCAAATCACGTAAGTTAAATAAGTAGCGAAAGTCGTCCAGGCGGCGTACGGCATTATAAGTGTTGATGCTAAACGAGAAACTGGCCAGATTAAAATAATCAAAACAATGACACTCGCGCCTAAAAATCCGGCTTCCCAGACCGCGGCGCCAAGCCAATGGCGATTAAAAAATAAGTAACTCCAAAAAATATTGAACGCGCCGTTCAAAATAAAAAATGTCGCGGTCCAGGAGAAACGTTTATCGCGCGGCGCCTTTTGCCAAAAAATAAGCGCGGAAATCGCCGTCAAAATAAAAATAATCGTCCAAACCGTACCGATTACCGAGCCTGGTGGCGTAAAACTAGGAAGGTTGATAGTTTTATACCAATCCATTCCTCCGCCCGTGAGCCAAGAGCCGAACGCGGCGACTCCAAAAACCGCAAGCGGAATAAAAATGAAACTCATTTTCATTCTCATCTTTTTAAATTTAATAATTTTTTCCGGCTAACTGTCCGCAAGCGCCTTTTACTCCTCGACCGAAGCGATATCTCTCGGTTGTGGAAATTCCCGCGCGGCGCAAAGTTTCTTTAAATTTAATAACGTCTTCTTTTTTTGACGGCAGAAAATCACCCGTCGGATTATATAAAATTAAATTAACAAAAATTAAATGGCGCGGAAGCTGGCTCAAGAGCGCAATCAGTTCTCTCGCGTACTCCGGCTTATCATTAAAATTTTTAATCATCAAATATTCAAACATCACCTTGCGGCTTGTCGCCTCAAGATATTCTCCAACCGCCGCCATAATTTTTTTAATACTATATTTTTTTCCAACCGGCATAATTTCATTTCTCAATTTGTCGTTTGGCGCGTGAAGAGAAATTGCCAAATTAATCTGCATTGACTCTTTGGTAAGTTTTCTTATTCCTTCCACTACTCCGGCCGTGGAAATAGAGATGTGCCGAGCGCCAATTCCAAAACCGCTCGGATCATTCAAAATTTTTATCGCAGACAAGACATTTTCATAATTCAAAAACGGTTCACCCATTCCCATAAAAACAACGCTATCTACTTTTTGTTTTTCCCTTTTCAAAAATCTCGCCGAGCATATTATTTGCTCAATAATTTCTCCCGGCAAAAGATTCCTTTTAAACCCCATCTTCCCCGTGGCGCAAAAAGCGCAAGCCAAGGGACAACCGACTTCTGATGAAACGCAAACTGTATTCCGTTCTTCATGGCGCATTAGGACAGATTCAATTTTAAAACCATCAGCGAGTGTAATCAAAAATTTTATCGTCGCGCCGTCGTTAGAAATAAATTTTTTAAAATCAATCTGGAGCGAACATTCTTTATTTAATTTTTCGCGCAACGCTGCCGGCAAATTCGTCGCCTCATTCCAATTTTCAATCAACTTAGAAAAAACCGCCTCCCGCGCCTGTTTTAAGCGATAAGCCGGTTCATCCGCAAAAATTTTTTCTAGTTTTTCTAAATTCATATTTTAATAGCGTTACTCTTTTTAAACTTCCCAACTCTTGTCCTCTCAAGTTCCGTCAAATATCCTCCGACTTTTAATTTTTTCCCTAAATCGCGAGCGAGCGAGCGAACATAAAATCCCGGACCGCACACAATTTTTATTTTTAAATCCGGCCAACGATATTTTAAAATTTTTATTTTTTTCACTTCGACCGGACGCTTTGTTAATTTTGGCGTTTCTCCGCGCCTCGCCATTTTATAAGCTCGCACGCCGTGAATTTTAATCGCGCTGAAATTCGGCGGCAATTGCATAATTTTTCCGCTAAATTTGACTAATGCTTTTTCAACATTTTGACGCGACGGTTTTTTTGTAAATTTCACGACTGATTTTTCTCCGCCTTCGTCATCGGTTGTACTTTCCGCTCCAAATCGCACCGTAGCTAAATATTCTTTTTCCGTTTCCACAATTTCACGCAATTTTCTTGTCGCGTCACGACCAATTCCGACCACCAGAACTCCGCTAGCCAATGGATCGAGTGTTCCGGCGTGGCCGATTTTTTTAACACCCGTAAGTTGCCGCAATTTATGGATTATATCAAAAGATGTCGGGCCTTTTGGCTTCCAGACCGCGACGATCCCATTTTTTATTTTATTTTCCATTTTTATGGTTGCAAAATATCTTCAGTTCGCCCATTGATAGAAATTATCACGTCCGTCACGGTCGGAAATTGTTTTAGTGTTTCCCTAATTTGCGAAGCAATCGCCGCCACCCGGCAAGAACCTCCAACTTGGAATTCCAACTGTTCGTCAAAATCAACATTAGCTATTCCGCCGGCGACAACTAAACTTTGAACCTTTACTCCCGGATTAATGCTCGTAAAATATCCTTCTGTTTTTTCGGCGTCAGTCGGCCCGGCGAGCAATTGTTCTAGTGCTGCCCGTCCCACTGCTTCAGTTTTCGGAATTATTCTTTCCACTGCAAAATTTTTCTGGCAATCTAAAACTTCCGGATCAAAAATACTATTGCCGAAAAAGACTTTAACGGTCATCGTTTCTTCTGTGTTTGTATTTATATTCGCCCCACCACATGGCTCGGTTGGTTTTGCCGCGCTCGGATTTCCGTGTTTTACCCATTCGCCATCATCACAAATCCAATCGTCTTCGCCGCTCAAAAAACGCACACCTAAAACCACCGCACCAATCGCCATGACTACTACCAAAATAGTTAAAATTGTTTTGTTCATAATTTTTAAAGTTAAATATTTTTCATTTTATAAATTACGTCTTTTCTTTCCACCACAATTTCCCATCCAGCCTGCCGCGCATGATCGTATAATTTTTTATTCGGATTAAAACAAATCGGCCGGTCCACCATTTTTAAAAATCTAATATCGCTTTCCGTATCGCCAACCCCGACTGAACCGCGAAGCGTCAAATTTTCTTTTTCTACCGCCCGTGATAAAACTTTTGCCTTATCGGAAATCAAATCAAGATAAAGCATTTCGCCGGTAAATTTTCCGCGCTTATCCACGTTATAAATCCGGCCGTAAACTTTGCTGAAACCAAGTTTCTTAGCAAACGCTTCCACAATTTCCCGCGGCGAGTGCGATATCGCGAGTAAATAATAATTCTTCTTTTTTAAATCGCGGACCAAATCACGGGTAAAACGATAAACGCGGTTATGATGGAAAGCGATAACTTTTTTTGCGACTTTTAAAAATTTATCGCGACTAACGCCTTTAATATTTTTATTGTAAGCCAAAACTACTCCGTTAATATATTTATCATAAATATCTTTTCTATCCAGCCAATTTTTATAATCCCGCGCGTAAATTTTTCGTAAATGCTGGGGAAATAAACCTTCAGCAATCATTGCTTCAACTAATTCAATTAATAAACTTGATCTAAAAATTGTCCCATCAATATCAAATATCGCGACTTTTTTCATATATTTTAAATTTTATTTTTCCACGCCCCGCGCCGCCCGCCGATAATTGCAATAATCACAATCGGCCGCTGGCTCAGGAATTTTTTCGCCGGACAAACATTTATGGGCATCGCTGATTGCTTGCTCAATCCATGAGTCATCTCCGGTATAAGAAATCAACCTGACATCAAACTCCAATTTACCGTCAAAAGCTTCTTTGTCAGTGTCGCCGTTGCAATAAACAAAATATCCCGTGTCGGAAACTTGAAATCCATTTTTGCGAAACAACCATTGATAAATTTCCATTTGACGCTTATATCCAATCTGCCAGTCGGCATCAAGACTGACTTCTCCGTTTTTGGACGTTGCCTTATAATCCACAATAATTAATTCCCCGCTTGGATTTACCCAAACATCATCAACTCCGCCGGTAATCAGCAGATTTGTTTTTTTATGCAAAAATTGAATCCCGCGGCGAAGTGAGTCGCGCCATTCTTCCATTTTCTCGTGTTCGAACGGGACAGCGTCAATGCCATATTTTTCCATCAATGGATGCGCGGTTTTTGCCGTGCGGTGAATATCAAATTCTTTTTTCAAAAGAGTATCCACGGCCGAGTTTAAACTAAAAGGAAATCCCGGAGGACGCCCGATTCCCAACCGGCGATCCAGATAAAAACATCTCTCGCAATTCAAAAATAAATCAATTTTCGATCGGCTGACCCTGAACGGTTCGCTTGATTTTGGATCAAAGATGTTTCGTGTTCGTATTGCTTTGTAATATTCTGACATATAAAAAATAATTCAAACTTGAATTAGTATTTGCTCCTTAAATTTAACATAAAAACAATAAATAAGAAAGACTCAATAAATTAAAAAGCAGCTTCACTTCTCGGGGACTTGGATTTGAAGACTCCTCGGCGCAAAATTGGCAAGAACGGCCTTACAGGGCGTTGGTTCTTTCCTAATTCCCAAACAGAACAAAAAACTCAACGCAAAGTTGAATTTTTTGTTTTGGCTCGGGGACTTGGATTCGAACCAAGATTACCAGGGCCAGAACCTGGCGTCCTGCCATTAGACGATCCCCGAATAATTATTTTTTAACTTACCACCGTGCCCCCAAATTCTTCCAAAACTTTCCCCACTTCAAGCGGCGGCGGGCCCGGCGGCTCCGGCAAGTCAGCCACAATCCCGCTCACCCTAACATCGCCTCCCATTATCTCTTTAATCAAATTTCTTAAAACCAAATTATTTTTGCTTTCATTAATTCTCTCTTTGTGAAAACGATATTTAAATCCAATCTGCAATGTTCCATTTTCAACCGCCACCGGCTGACCAACTCGAAGAACGAAAACTAATGCCGGGCTTCGGTCTGCCACAACCCGCAAAAGATCAAACCATTTTTCTTTTATCTGCTCTAAAGTTAAAGTCGTGGTAATCGGCGCGGCGTCCGTTAAAGCTTCGTCATTTTTTTTTACGATTTCTTTTCCGGGCAGAGGTTTAATTTTTGGCCTTTCTTCGGTCGCTCTTGGCGTGGGCGGAATTTTAGATGTTGAAATTGTCGCCGGCGAGCTAACCGCGGAAAATCCTCCAACAATTTCCACGACTGCCATTTCAAGCGGCAGCTGGGCAATATCGGAAAATCTTAATTCTTGTTTTTTCTCTATAAAAAGTTCAAGCCAATCAATCAATTTTCGCGGTTCAATGTCTTTCGCGAACTGAATAATTTTTTTCTCGGAATCTTCATCTAGGTCAAAAGAAAATTCCGCCAAACTTCCGCTTACGCTGGCAAGTAAAATTTTTCTTAAAAATTCCACGAGATCCGCGGTAAATTGCGACAAATCAATCCCCTCTTCAACTAGCTTATTCACGAGCCGCAAAGCTTTTTCCGCGTCGCGCATGGCGAGATGCCCGACGAAATCTCCGACCAAATTAAAATCTGATTTTGGAATAACAAGTTCCGCCTGTTCGCGGCTGATTTTATTTTTCGCATCACGGAGCGCGAGTACTTGGCCGAGCAGACTTTCCGAATCGCGAACGCAGCCTTCCGAAGCGCGGGCAATACTTTCCAAAATACTTTCATCAACTTCAACCCGCTCCAAACCCAGAACATACTTCAATCTTTCCACGATTTCCCGGCGGGAAATTTTTTTAAAATCAAATCGCTGGCAGCGGGAAATTATAGTAGCCGGAACTTTGTGAATCTCGGTCGTGGCCATGATAAAAATTACTCTCGGCGGCGGTTCTTCAATAGTTTTCAAAAGCGCGTTAAAAGCCGACGTAGAAAGCATGTGCACTTCATCAATGATGAAAACTTTGTATTTCCGGCGGCTCGGAGAAAACTTGGCGTTCGTCACGATATTTTCGCGGACATTATCAACTCCAGTGTGGCTCGCGGCGTCAATTTCCACAATATCCAAATCTCGACCAGAGGTAATTTCCTCGCACGAACTGCATTTATTGCACGGCTCTGATTCGCCTTCTTTTCTCTTTTCGCAATTTATGGCTTTAGCCAAAAGCCGGGCGGCAGTAGTTTTTCCAATCCCGCGCGGTCCGCAAAATAGATATGCATGAGCGACCTTGTCGGTTTCAATTTCATTTTGGATGGCAATCTTAATATGATTCTGACCGGTCATCTCGCCCCATTTCTGCGGCCGATATTTTCTATATAATGTTGTAGACATAAAAAAATATTATTACTTGCCATATCTTATACCATTTTCCTGATTTTGGCAAATAGTACTTTTTCTTATTATTTCAAAAGGCTGCTCATTTAGAACAGCCCTAGAATTAATTTATTTTTTAAAAAATTCTATACCTCGTTTCTCTTAATCACATTCTCCACCGCTGCCCATTTTGACGGCGTATTTTTAGGAATCAAAATTACTGCCTCATCACCCATTTCACCTTTAAAGTATGTCACCGGCGCCGCGAGGACTCTCCATTTTTTCCCGCCGGAAGCAACTGTCCAGCCGCCAGATTCTGCTTCTTCAAGCATTCCGACTACCCGATTTCGTTCCATTGGTCCGATTTGTTTAAAAAGAAAATTGCCGCGGGCATTAATCGTAAGTTTTAAAATATCTCCTTCGACCAATTTTGATTTTGAAGCGTAGTTCGACGGCACAAGATATTCTTTGCCATCGGCGCCAATCATATTCTGGCCGTTAAAAACCCCTTCCATAATTCTCTCGCCCGATTCGCCATAGGCCACATCCGGCTGGGAAACGGTTTTTAATCCTGAAAACATCGGGGCAATTGAAGGCGCGGTGGCGATAATATCGGAATCAAGAAAACTTTGTTTAATTTTTTCTTCAAACTTTGGCGCGTCCTCACCCAAAAGACAATTTATCCGCCGCAAATTATCCTGCGTTTCTTTAACTATTTTTTTAATCAATTCTATTTTTTCAAAATTGAAAGAAATTTCCAAATCTTTGAGTTCAGTCTTCGCCGGCGCGTCATAAATTTTCGGCGTCACCTCAAACGGCACGGCTTCAGCGGGCATAGCCATTGGTTCCGCCGACTCCATCATTTCTTGTCTTGAATCTGTCTGATTTTCTACCGGTCCATCAATATTTTGAAAAAGATCGTTTTGATTTTGTCCCAACATAACTTTTTTATTTTAATTATTTGTTATCTTTTTATAATGACCTTTCCCCCACCATTGGCCCGGCAACTCCCTCTGGCACGCCGAGCTGCGTTCTCTCGGAAATTTCCGCTTCCACGATACTTTTATCGCGGCCGTATTTTAATCTGGCAAGTTGTTTCAAGGCTTGGGCTAATTCCGCGTCACCTTTTTGCGGCGCAAGAGTTTGCATATTAAACGCTTTGGAAGCCGCGTTATCAATTAAAAGTTTAATGTAGGCTGTGTATTTTTCCACATTCAACAAATCGTATTCGTTAACGGTCGGCGCGAATTCTTTGGCAATTGTTTCCACGTCATCCACGCCAATTCTGAAAGATATCATCGTCCCGGCATTGCCGAAAACCGCGTCGCGAATTTTTGTGTCATTATTTTTTACCAACTGCCCGACATACTGATGGGCAATCGTAAGGCACAGCCGATATTTTCGAGCTTCAGATAAAATTGTGGCGATGCTGTCGGTAATAAAATTTTGGAACTCATCAATATAAAGATAAAAATCATGGCGCTCGGCTTCGGGCAATTCGGCCCGGCTCATCGCAGCCATCTGAAGTTTTGAAACAATAATCAAGCCCAAAAGTTCGCTGTTCACTTCACCGGTTTTGCCTTTTGCCAGATTCACAAGCAAAATTTTCTTCTTATCCATTATTTCCCTAAAATCAAAACCTGAACGGGATTGTCCAATAATATTTCTTATCATTTCGTTTTCCACAAATCGGCCGACTTTGGAAATCAAGTAACCCAACATTTCTGATTTATGAAAATCCGAAGTCTTGGCCATTTCTTTTTCCCAAAAAGAGCGGACAACCGGATCTTTGACTTTCGCCACCCAAGATTTTTGAAATTCATTATCGGAAAACATTCTTGGAATTTCCGCGATTGTGCCGGGATTTGCCAAATCCGACATCAAAGTCAACATCACATTTCTCATGTTATGCTCAAACATCGGACCGATCATTTCTGGCGGGAAAAGTTTATAAAAAATAGCGATCATTTCCTGGACGGCAAAATCTTTTTGCGATTCATCTTTGGCCTCAAGCATATTTAGACCAATCGGCCGGTCCGCGTCTGACGGATCAAAAATAATTACGTCGTCCAACCGTTCTTTCGGTATGCCAGTCAAAATTTCTTCAATCAAATCGCCGTGCGGATCAACTACGGCTACGCCTTCGCCATTAGCAATATCCTGCTTAACCATATTGGCAAGCAAGACAGATTTACCAACGCCGGATTTACCAATGACATAAACATGGCGGCGGCGGTCTTCTCTTTTAATTTTAACCATTACTTCCGTTCCGCGGAAAGTGGATTTCCCAAGCGTCACTCCTTCTTTTGGCATATTAATCGGCGGCGCGGCTTTTTTTGCCAAAAGCCACTGGATATTGGGCGCTTCGGTCCAGGGCGAAGGAAAATGAAAGAGACTTGCCATTTCTTCCGAGTTCAAAACAACTTTTTTCTTTTCATGAAAACCTCTATGGATAAAATCTCTAATCAATTTTTTCAAATGACGGCCGCCCGGTGCCGTACGCGCGAAACTATTTCCGTATTGATAAATATTATACTGGGAAAAAGCGTTCGAAATATTATCCAAATTCATTTTTGCCCGCGCGCTATTTGGTGATGATGAGATGATTCTAACATTGACATCAACTCCAGCCTTACTCGCCTTTTCTTCAAGACCCTTTACCATTTCCTCTTCCATCGGCGAAAGACGATAAATTTCCGGTTGAGGCTTTAATTGATCTTCTGGTTTCTTTTTCGTTCCGCCGGCAAACATTTTTCCCAATTCTCCCAATATTTTCATGAAGATATTTCCGCTAACCGATGACATTGCTTCGCCAAGCTTCTTTCCTTGTTGCATTTCCTGGGCAATTTTTATGCCTGGCCGGCGCCATTCTTTACGCGCTGAGCGTATTACAAATTGAATAGCCGCGCCTTCATTTTTTTCCAACTTTGAGAGGACGTTTGTCAGACCGTTCATCGGGTCTGTCTCCATTTTTTTATAAGTTTTTATCGGGAAAAAATGCGGGCGCTTGAAAGTTAAATAAGCGCCGCGGATATCTCCGGTCGGCGTAAAAATATTATAATCTTTGATTTCTTCAATAAAAGCCTCGTGATAATTCGCTCTGATTTGCTGTTCAATATATTCCTGCAAATATTTTGGCACGGCTACATAAAAAGAAATTAACCCTTTGTCGGCGATAATTTCAAAAGAAAGATAATCTGTCCGTCCGGTAAGCCAGGCGCCAATTCCTTTTTGCGCTTTTAATCCGCCAATCGACGCGAAAAGAGCTTCGGCCGTGGCAACACCCTCTTGAATAGTTTGGACGGTAATCTCTCTTTTTTCCTGAGCTTGGGCCCTTTCCGCTGATTCTTTGGGAACCGTAACGAGCAAAACTATATTTTTAAAAGAGGTGGACATCTTTGTCCGATGATGCAAAAATTTTCTAAGCAGAGAAATTAAAAACCACGATCCTAAAAAAATCGCGGCAAGCGTAAAAATCATTATGCCAATCGGACTCTCCGCAAAACTTCCGACTTCTTCAGGAATTTCCGGAGTCGGCAGGGTAATTTGATAAAAGGAAAAAACGAAAAGCGCGGCGAGCGCAGTGCTCGGTAGCCATCTTTTTATTTTATGCCAATTTTTTTTCTCTACATCCTCCATAAAATTCTATTCTATTTTTTGTTTTTCTTTTTCCGCCATCGCCATCACCTTGTCTGTTTTAATTTTTGCTTCCTGCTCCAGAAAAAATTTATTAACTCCGGGAATAATTTTGAGCCAACTACGTATTAATTTTAAAATTTTTCGGGCAACATTCCTCCCCGTCTCCACCATTTTTTCTATTTTTGAAGCCGTTTCTTCTCCCTTTTCTTTAAATGCCTGCTGACGCGCCGGCGGCATGGAAAAATAAAATGACTCCAGGTCTTCCTCCAGAATTTTTTCTATTTTAATCAACGTCCCGCTTTTTTCCGGCTTCTCCGTGATCGGATGGACCACGGCCGAAACAAGCGGTTTTTTTCCGTTTTTTTCTTCGGCCGGAATGACTTTTTCCCATTCTGGCTTCGGCGCCGCCTCCGCTTCAACTTTTTTTTCAGGAACAATCGCCTGCTCCTTCTCCGGAACCATTTTTTCTAAGCCGCCGATTTTTTCTGTTTTATCTTTTATATCCATGTATACAAAAATTACGCTCAATCCGTTGTTAATTTCTCAATTGTATCATAATTTATAAATTTGTGCTAAAATGAAGTTGTTGATAACTTTTACATTACACAATATCTAGGAGGAGTATGATAAAAAACGTTCTAGAATTTCGAGGTTCAAAGTTTTCTTGGACAAATGTAACAAAAAATAGCAAAAAGGAAATTGAATATCTCGGAAAAAAATTCGGTTTTCACGAAATTGATTTGAAAGATTGTCTGCCGCCTCTTCAGCGGCCAAAATTGGTGGTCCGGCCGGATTACCTCTTCATGATTTTGCTTTTTCCTGTTTTTGACAGAAAAACCAGAATTCTCCACGCTTCGGAAGTGGATTTTTTTATTACCCGCGGAACGCTTGTTACCGTGAATTCAGATAATATTGCCCCGCTTCAAGAAATTTTTGACAAATGCCGCGCGAAAAAAAATAAATGTTCCAATATCCCCGATCTTTTGCATGAAATTCTCCACGAACTTCTTCTTTCCTGTTTTCCCATGCTTGTCCATATTTCCACTGATATTGATAATGTGGAAAATCAGCTGCGTTCCGAATTTGAAAAAGGAACTATCACGGAAATTCTGCGCATCAAAACCAATATCGTAAATTTCCGCAAAGCGATGCAGCCCCACAAGCAAGTCATCAGGGCTCTTGTTTCTGAAGCGCCGAAATTTTTCCCGACGCAAAAAATGAAAATTTATTTTGAAAATCTTGTCAACAATACAAAAGAAATTTGGGATCTTCTGGATAACTATAAAGACACGATCGACGCCCTTCATGAAACAAATGTTTCCTTGATTGACTTCCGCATCAATGAAATCATGAAGACTCTAACTATTTTTTCTGTGATTGTTTTTCCGTTGACGCTCTTGGCTGCGATTTTTGGCATGGACACCCCCGGCATGCCGCTCGCCAACCATCCTTATGGATTTTGGATAATTCTTACCTCTATGCTTTTTAGCGCCCTTGGACTGCTCTGGTTTTTTGAAAAGAAAAAGTGGCTGTAAATTAATTCTTGCTTTTTACTTTCTGCCCTTCGGCCGTGTCTTCTACCGTAAACCCGAGTTTCTCAATTTCTCCACGCACCTCGTCCGCCCGTTTCCAATCCTTCGCGCCTCTTGCCTGCTCGCGTTCTGTGAGCAGCTTTTTTATTTCTTCCGGAATTTTCTCCGCTTTAATTTTTTCTAAACCAAAACCAAGTACGTCGTCCATTTCCCGCAAGACTTTTTTTGCCGCGGCTAATTCTTTTTTTGAAACGCCGGCCGCCAAACCGACGTTAATCTGCCGGATAAAATTAAATAAAACCGCGAGTGCTCCGGAAATATTTAAATCATCGTCAAGCGCCGCCTCAAATTCTTTTTTCGCCATCTCCGCCGCGGCGACGAGATTTCCGCTTCCCCCACTTTTGGGCGCGGTCTCATTAATTTTTGTCCAAACTTCATCAATTTTCGCAATATTTTTTTCCGCCACCCCTAGCCCATCAAAAGTAAAATTCAACGAATCGCGATAATGCGAAGTCAAAAGTAGATAGCGCAACGCTCGCGGCGAATAACCTTTTTCTGTAATTTGTGCCAAAGTATAAAAATTATTTTTTGACTTGCTCATTTTCTCGCCGTCCACCATCAAATGCTTTACGTGCAGCCAAAAACGGACAAATTGTTTGCCGGTCGCGCCTTCGGATTGGGCAATCTCTGATTCGTGATGCGGAAATTTGTTATCTTCACCGCCGGTATGAATATCAATCGTCTCGCCCAAATATTTCGTGGACATCGCGGAACATTCAATATGCCAACCCGGGTAGCCCTTTCCCCAAGGAGAATTCCATTGCATAATATGCGACGGATTTTTTATCCATAAAGCAAAATCGTAAGGATTTTTTTTCTCGGAAATTACTTCCACCCGCGCGCCCGCGATTAAATCTTCGAGTTTGTTTCCGGAAAGTTTTCCCCAACCGGAAAATTTTGACAAATCAAAATAAACCGAACCGTTTACCTCGTAGGCGTAACCGTTTTTTATCAACTTCAGAATTATTTTTATCATCTCTTTCACGTGATCGGTTGCTTTGGGATATTTCCACGCTTTTTCAAAATTCATTTTCTTTATATCCGCGAAAAATGCTTTAGTAAAAAAATCGGCAATCTGCCAGGGATCTTTTTTCTCGCGACGCGCCGCGGCTTCCATTTTATCTTCCCCAATATCGGCATCAGCCACCATATGCCCGACATCAGTAATATTCATCACCTGCTTCACTTTATATTTTTTAAATTCTAAAAAACGCCGCAGCAAATCGGCAACTAAAAAAGACCGAAGGTTTCCGATATGGACATAATCATAAACCGTCGGTCCGCAAGTGTACATTGTCACCAACTTTTTTTTATTTTTTTCCTCAACTAGAGACTGAAAATTTTCTTTTTGTTTTGTAAGAGAATTGTAGAGTTTTAGCATTTTGTTTTAATAACTTTTTTTATTTTGATTACTCCGCACGATGACACTTTTTTATTTTAATTAGTTTGCCCGCAATCCAGTGTCGGAAAAAGTTCCGGCCCCGCCACAAAAAGCTTTTGCTTCACCGCCGCCGTAGTCAGCAATCAACCTTCCTTCGTTCGCCGCGCCGTCATTACACCTATAAACAATAAATACCCCGGCGCCAGCGGGACAATTTGTTCCATCTTGTAAACAAACATTCTTCCCGGAAACTGTAGCGTTGCCGACTACCGTCAATGAACCAGACACTTGCAGTTCATCATTCACATAAACGTAATTAGCCGGATAATCAATATCTGCCCGGAGAGTAAGGTTCCCCGCGTTAACGCCCGGAATAGAAGAATCCGTGGACAGAAGCCCCGTTGTACCATCGTGTCTTAAAACTACTGCCTTTGTATTGCTTACATCGCTCGTCTGCAGGGTACCGCCTCCGTAAGCATTGACGCTGCTTCCACTTACTTGTCCATCACTAAAAAATGAACTGCTGGAATAGAACCTTCCCATCATATCTTCCCATTTTATATATTTTGTCCCATCATCAAAATAAATATAATCATCATTTCCCGCCGCAGCCACTCCAACATTTAAATTTCCACCGACCGTAAGCGCATCCGCAGCTTTATCAAAAGTTAAACCAGCATCACCCGTAAAAATTCCGCCGTCGTTAAACTGAATCTGTCCTGCCACGCCCCCGGGCGTAACTCCCGCCGGCCACGCGCCAAGACAATTTCCTTGAATACAAAGTTTCACGACATTTAATGTTCCAGCTCCTCGATATCCACCCGCTGCCGCGCCCACGACTTCAGCCTCAGCATAAACTCCTTTCCCGCCCAAAAAATATCCGCCCCAACCATCAGCCGCGCCAGCTTCTCCATAAACCGCCGTACTGCCCGCGCCAGATGCCTGAAAAAATCCGCCATAACTTGCCCCGTTGCCCTTGACTCCGACCCCCAAAGCGCCAGCTGCCGTAAAATAACCGCCATAATTTGCCACTGCTCCATTTGATGTCGCTTCACCATAAACGCCCATCACACTACCAGCACCAGACGCCTCACCGTAAACGCCACGGGCAAAATTAGTCGCGCTTAAAGTTTTTCCGTGAACGCCGTAATTAATTCCCGCGACGGCCGTCGCTTCGCCATAAATTCCTTTACCGTTGCCCGCCGAACTGGATCCCTGAATCGCCGGCGTTAAATTTGTATTCGCGTTTATTTGGCCAGCCACGTCAAGCTTGTAGGTTGGAATTATTGTGCCAATGCCTACGCTTCCGTCGCTTGTTACAATCAACCTGTTTGTTTCTCCCACTCCAGCTTTCCAAAAACGCAACTGATCAGTTCCCGTATCGCGGTAAATCGCCCAGTGCGTATCCATTGCCGGACTGCCAAAATCCAATTCTGGATTGCTGCCAGGCGTTGGGAGAAGATAAATTCTTGGCGCTACGCCACCAACCATTAAATTGAAGGCTGTATTTGTTGTCCCAATTCCCACATTGCCGGCGGCGCCAATCATTATCCGACCAACTCCGTTTGTTTCAAAAGACATGGGTACATTATCATTGGTTCCTAAAACCGCGGTCGGACCAAAGCCAATATTTCCTTCATCAACAAAAGCACTCACCGCTTCGGGCCAATTATTGCGACAATTTCCTTGAATACAAAGTTGCTCGGCATTCAATGTTCCCACACCCATATTTCCTCCGGCTGGCACGCCGACAATCTGCCCTTGACCCACGGAAAAATTTCCGCCGATAGTTAAATCGCCGGTTTTAATTTGCGCCCCGGCGCCAACATTAATCGGTGCCGGAACATTATCTCCTGGCGGAAGAGCTGAGGGTTCCGTCCAGGCAATTGCCTGGGCATATCGCAAACCAAGACCACTGGCAATACTAAAAATAATAAGAACCAACAAAATGAAAAAAAGTCTTTGGCGCATAATTTCCAAATGTTATTAACTTATTTAAGTATAACATAAAAAAGTAAATAAAAAAACGCCGGACTTGCGATGTACTCGCTTGTCCGGCGGAACCCCCACTACTTCTTGTCCAAATCCCCCGAAGCCAATCCCTGGTCGTGCTCCGCGTGTTCTACCGCGTACACGTCAGGGGAAAAAACAGCCTTGCAAACCTTGCAGTAGATGCCGCTCTCTTCACCCGAAGGCCGATCCGCGATCGGAATCTGCGGTCCGGTTTCGCGAACTGATGAATCCGCTGCAGCCGGCGTTGCTGCTGGTTGCGATTCCTCTGGCGGCGAAGAATCTGGCGATGTTCCGCCAACGATGTCAACTGAATCAATCGGCGTTGCCGGGCCAGGAGCGATCTCAATGTGGGTAGCGGCCCTAGGATCAATCTCCTCGTCCGTTGGCGGTTGGAAAGTGACCGTAGGGCTCTTGTCGTCGTCATCGGCGC
>JBAZEY010000006.1:0-65375 GCA_041653675.1 Patescibacteria group bacterium
AAACAAAAAATAATCGGAAAGATGGGATCCCGCTTTTTCGTAGGCAATCTTACAAGATTCAGCCAAATCAATTTTTGATTTAGGCTTTAGCATATTTTTAAACCTACCCTAAATTACCCTTAAAAGGACTTTCAGGTGGCTAACACTTTTATTTCTACCGAGGCTCCTGAATTATCTTATAGCCGACATTGCGAACGGTTTTTAGTAATTGAAGCGCGGCTTCCCCGTCAACTTTTTTTCTAAGGTTACTGACAGAAACATCTATAACATTGCTGCTATCTACAAAATTATATCCCCAAATATGTTCACCAATCATTGTTCTTGTGCAAACTTGTCCTGGCCGGCGCATAAAATAATCAAGTAAACGATATTCCTTACTTGTGAGTACCAAGGGTTTTCCCGCTCGCGTTACTTCGTGAGTAGCTGGATCTAAAATTAAATCAGAAATTTGCAGGACAGATCTTTTAACTGTTTTTTCGCGGCGAAGTAATGCTCTGATTCTCGCCAAAAGTTCGCCAAAAGCGAACGGCTTTACAATATAATCATCGGCTCCTTGATCAAGGCCTTTGATGCGGTCTTCAATCGTATCGCGCGCCGTAAGCATTATCACTGGCGCATCAATTTTTCTGTCTCGAATTTCTTTACAAACTTCGATGCCATCCTTTTTAGGCAACATTAAATCAAGAATAATTAAATCATAATCATTCACGCCCAATTTATTCAACGCCTCCTCACCGTCATAAGCCACATCAACTGTATAATGTTCCATTTCAAGGCCTCGCTGGATAAAACGCGTTATCTTATACTCATCTTCTACGACTAAAATGGTCATATTTTTCTCCCTTTGTGAAATTAAATTCACTTTAATTTATTTAAATTTGGAGGAAAACCCTCTGTTTCCATTAATATTGTATTACAATAATATTACGGAAAGATTAAGAAATTATTTAATCTTAATCCTCTGCCCAGATTAGTCAACCCCGTAGTGAAATTTTGGATTTTTGCCGAAGGCAAAATAAAATATTTTAACTTCATGCATACAACGCATATATTATGATGTCATGCTTATTAATAACAAAAATTAGTTTATCTTCCAAAATTCTACTACGGGGTCAAGTTTAAAAAACCTCGGTCAAATCCGAGGTTTCGCTAGATTATTTTTCCATTTTTGAAAAAAGGCGTCTGGCATTTTCCGTTGTTATTTTTTCTACTTCCTCGTATGATTCGTTTTTTACTCGCGCGACTTCCTTCGCGACAAACTCAACATAAAGCGGCTCATTTCTCTTTCCACGATGCGGCTCGGGAGTAAGATACGGACAATCGGTTTCTACCATTATTTTATTCAAGGGAATTTTTGCCAAAGCCTCACCTTCATAATGAGCAAAAGTGATCACGCCAGTAAAAGAAATCAAAAATCCTAAATTTAAATAACGCCTTGCCTCTTCAAAACTTCCCGAAAAACAATGCATCACTCCTCTTACATCAGGACCGGCCGGCTTATCAAAATTTTCTAGGAGCTGGATTAAATCGGCGTGAGCTTCGCGGCAATGAACAATTACTGGTAATTTTTTTTCCACGGATAACTTTAAAAATTCTAATAAAACTCCTTTTTGTAAATTTTTTATTTCCGTTGGAGATTTTATTTGCCTACCGCTTACTCCGCTGCCGGAGCCTTCCGGCCGAATTGACGACGGCATTCTAAAATAATCTAAACCAATTTCCCCAAGTGCTACGACTTTTGGATGCACTGCCAGTTTTTTATATTCTTCTATATCAATATCTTCATCTAAAACATGAACCGGGTGAAGTCCAACCGCGGCGTAAACACCGTCGGGAAATTCTTCGGCAATGGCTACGGCCTTTTTGCTTGTTTCTAAATTACTGCCAACATTAATAATTTTAATTCCAGCATCAAGCGCCCGCTTGGCTGTTTCCCGCCAATCATTTTCAAACGCTTCAAAATTAAGATGGGCGTGAGTGTCAAATAACATAAGATTTTAATTGTTTAACCACTTCCGGAAGAAGAGGCATCAAAATTTTCCCAACAGCGATAAGATAATGTGCAACTTTTGAATCAGCTAAAGAATTTATAAACCAATCGCCAAGGGGATATCTTTCCGCGACAAAAAGAGTCAAACCCAAAACCAAAGTACCTTCCAAAAATCCAAACACCCCGCCCAAAAGCCGGTTGATGGTGCTTAAAAAAGGAATAATTTTTAAAAATGAAAAAATCTTGTCAATTATCCAAAAAACTAAACCCACGAGGCGGTTAATAATAATAAAAAGAAGTAAAAAGCAGACGACTTTGGCTAAATTTTCATGGCCGCCAAAAAGAAAACCAAGCCATGAAGCGACATCGTCGTACCACCGTGCCGCTAAAAACGCGCCGGCAATCGTCCCAACCAAAACCCCGAGAGCGTTAATTAAACCAAACCATAAGCCATAAAGCACAAATCCGCCGAGAATTAGGAGAAGAATGAGGTCGAAAAGAACCATATAATTATTTTATTTTATTAATCTCGGGAACAAGGCCGTTCCTTTTTTTATCTTTTTCCCCGGAACAAGTCCGCCCCACTCTTTCGCTTCTTCCAAATTTTTCTTCTTTTCCGTTTCCGGCTTCAAGCCGAGCTGCTCAAAAATTTTATCCGAAGTCATGGGCATAAACGGCGCGATCTGCCAGGCAATGTGCCGCAAAGTTTCAATCAGGGTATAAATTACTCGCGACAATCTTTCTTTATCAACTTTAGCCAATTGCCACGGCGCTTCGGTATTTATAAATTGATCGCAAAAAGAAATCAAATCCCAAACGTCTTTCAGCGCCAAATGCGGCGCCAATTTTTCCATATTTATCTCGTAACTCTGCCAAGTCCGCTCCACGCTGCCGGAAGTTTTATCCGGAATTTTACTATCAAAATATTTTTCACACATTGAAAGAACCCGAGCGACAAGATTTCCTAAACCATTAGCCAGTTCTGCGTTATAACGTTCTTCCAGGCGCGTAAAACTAAAATCCCCGTCTTCTCCAAAAGAAACTTCACGCGAAAGGAAATAGCGCGTTTCGTCAACGCCGTATTTATTCGCCAGCTCCACCGGGTCAATAACATTGCCAAGCGACTTACTCATCTTCTGCCCGTCAATTGTGAAATATCCATGGACAAAAAGTTGTTTCGGCAAATTTTCACCCATAGCTAAAAGCATCGCCGGCCAAATCGTAGAATGAACGCGCAAGATGTCTTTGCTCATCAATTGAACATCTGCCGGCCAGAATTTTTTATACGCCTTCTTGTCTTTCGGCCAGCCGAGTCCAGTCAAATAGTTTAAAAAAGCGTCAATCCAAACATAAAGCGTGTGGTTTTTATCGAACGGCAATTCTATGCCCCACGGCACTTTTTCTTTTTTCCGCGAAATGGCTACGTCCCTTAATCCTTCCTTTTCAAAAAAAGAAATCACTTCGTTTTTACGCGTTTCCGGACTGATTTTAAATTTATCGTTTTTAATGTGTTTTAATAATTCATCCTGAAATTTGGACATTTTAAATAAGTACGCTTCCTCCGTATGGATTTCCGGTTCAGTTTTATGATCAGGGCATTTTCCGTCAACTAATTCCGCTCTGGTTTTGTATTGTTCGCACCCGACGCAGTAGAGCGCTTCGTATTTTCCTTTATAAATAAATTTTTTATCAAAAAGTTCCTGCGTCACTTCGGCCACGGCTTTTTCGTGCGCCGGATCGGTCGTGCGGATAAAATTATCATTTGAAATATTCAAAGTATCCCAGGCCGCGGAAAAGGCGGCGGAAATTTCGTCAACAAATTCTTTCGGCTTTTTTCCAACCTTATCGGCGATCTGTTGGATTTTAGCGCCGTGCTCGTCCGTGCCGGTCAAAAAGAAAACTTCCTCGCCGCGCATACGGTGATAGCGCGCCAAAACATCAGCCGAAATAGTTGTATAAGCGTGGCCGATGTGCGGTTTTGCGTTTACATAATAAATCGGAGTGGTGATGTAAAATTTTTTATTTTTTGCGGCCATAATTTTACTTTTTACCGACCACGACAACAAATTCTCCTTTTGTCGTCCCGGCTTTTAATTTTTCTAAAACCTCACTTACTGTTCCCCGATAAATTGTTTCAAACATTTTAGTTAACTCACGGCACACGGCAATTTGTCTCTCCCCCGCCGCCGTCCGCAATTCTTCCAATGATTTTAAAATTCTGTGAGTTGATTCATAAAAAATAACTGTTTCTTCCGTTGCGTCAATTTTTTTAAAAAAAGCGGCGCGGCCGTGTTTATGCGGCGGAAATCCTAAAAACAAAAATTTATCAGTCGGAAAACCGGAAATAGAAGCCGCAGTAGCGACGGCTGTCGGACCTGGGATTGGAATAATTTCTGCTTCCTCGCCAAACATTCTCAAAACTTCTTCCACCAATTTTCCACCCGGATCAGAGATGGCCGGCGTGCCAGCATCTGAAACTAAAGCCAAATTTTTTCCGTTCCGCAAAAGTTCGATAATTTGTTGAATCTTCTGCAGCTTGCTGTGCTGATGATAACTCAAAGTCGGCTTTTTTATTTCATACTTATCCAAAAGTTTACGCGTCTCGCGTGTATCTTCACACAAAACTAAATCAACCTCTTTCAAAGTCCGAAGAGCGCGCAAAGTTATATCCTCCAAGTTTCCGATTGGCGTAGCAATAATGTAAAGTTTTCCCATGAACAGATTATATCAATTTTACCTTTAAATTTCAAGAGAAAACTACCACCTCGCGTTTTTAACGCGCAAAAGATATCCAATATTATTTGTAGCAATATGAAGAACTGGGCTCGCAATTAAAATCACCACCACGGCCAGAGGAGGCGGAAAACAAATCGGCGCGGCAAAAATTAATGCGCCGAGCACAAAATCAAGTTGATCAAAAGGAATCCACGGCGCCCCGGGGGCGATTTTTATTCTTCTTTTAAAAAAACTTTTTATCAAATCCCCAAAGAGCGCGCCAAACCCGAAAAGAAATCCCAGGAGCCACAGATTTGTTTCGGAATAATTTAATAAACTTAAATTTTTAAAAATCGGGACAGAATACAAAAAATATTGTAGCCAAGCGATAGCGATTGCCGCCACGATGCCAACCACAAATCCCCGCCAGGTTTTATGCGCGCCAAAAATCGGCTGGCCGCGCCAAATCCGACCGTCGTCAACCGGCCGCGCTAAAAATTTTAGCACGCCAAGCTTTTCTGCAAAAACCGGCGCCATGTTCGCGATGTACGCCGGCAACATAAAATATAAGCCCTGGAGGATAATCATCTCAGCTTCAAAATATTTAAAACAACTAGACCGCGATACGTATAATTTATAAAAGCAAGAGCAAGCGAGATTGTCACGGCGCCAAAAAAGATATTGGGATAAAAATCAAAAATTACCGCGAAAAACATTATTGTTTGCATAAAAGAATTAAGCTTCCCCCAAAAAGTATGGGCAAGAGTAATGTTTTTTGTTTGAAAAAGCATTACCCATCCTAAAATTATATAGAGATGATAAAAAATGGCAAAAATTGCGAGTCCCGGCGGCAAGCCGTGATTCAAATATAAAATTAAAAAAGCAAGGAGCGCCAAAAGCCGGTCCGCGGCTGGATCCAAAATTTTTCCGAGCGTCGTGACCTGATTATATTTTCTTGCGAGATAGCCGTCCAAAACATCTGTCGCGATAGCCAATAAAAAAACTCCCGCTGCGGGAATTTTATAAGAATTAAAAAGAAGAACAGCAAAAACAAAGGCCAGTACAACGCGGATTAAACTTAAAATATTAGGGAGATTTATCATATTTTTATCCCTTATATTATTATACTAAATTTTCGCCTAAAAGAAAAACCCCGACAAAAAGTCAGGATTTTTCTTTGGCTCCACGCTCCGAGCAAACTGCCCCGCCGCCTAAAATTATTCTTACCGATTTCCTTTCGCTCGATTGTGTGTCTTGCACAACATCTGACAGTTTTTGGCTGCTGTTTTGCCACCTTTGCTCCAAGCCGCGACATGGTCGGCATCCATCTCGTTCAAATTCCAAATCTTTTCCTTGTTGGCATCGTGTCCAACGGCACAAAGCGGGCAGTTTGATTTTTCTTTCTTTTCAGCCGCAGCGGTCTGTGTTGCATACACAGTTTTCTTTGTCGCTTCATCAAAAATTCTGACTTCAAGTAATTTCGTATCAGTGGAATCACCAAGAATATACTCAAAAATTCCTCTACGATTTTTTACATACGGATCCGCATAAAGTTTATGAACTTCCGCCGACACTTTGGCAGGATTATACGCTTTCTTGTGATATGTTTCGTAAAGCCGTCCCCACGGAAGCCCGCACATTTCGCTTTCTACGTCAGTAAATACGCTAGATACCCAATCAATGACGGTGTTAAAATATTTTTTCAACTCATCAATATTTTTGTCTTTGCGATGTTTGCTCATATAATCGCCAATATTGTCTTTGCTTACCCAATCAAGAGCACATTCCAAAAATTCCTGCCGGTTAGCGCTGCCGGATACATACGCGCTCCATTTTTGGATATTGGCGTTTTGGCTATTGCTGAATTCCTCTTTACCGAGTGTCACAAATGGTCCGGAATAAACCGCATTGAGCAATTCCTGATTATTAAGCGGAACACCGGCAATATTTATTGTTTTAAACCATTCTTTTATCTCGCTTTCTTCACCTTTACATTCATAAATAGTTAGTGTTGTATTCAATATTTTAGATTGCTTATTTTTTGCAAGACCTGAAAAATATTGCTCCATACCATTTTCGTCTTTGATGGCGAATTTGTCATTCACAAAACGTCCAACGCTAGTGATGCGCTGTTGCCCGTCCAAAACTTCCAGATTGTTTTCAGATACCTTATTAAAATAAATCAAACCAATCGGATACCCCTTGAGAATCGAATCAATAACAGCAACCTCTCTTTTTCCACCATCGGAGGCATAGATATAGTTACGCTGATATTCCGGCTGAATAGTGAGCTTGCCGGACAATCCGAATAGTCCCTTGCCTTCAAGTTCGTTATAGACAAACCCATCGCAAATATCTTTGACAGTAATGTTGATCTTTAAAGCTGTATTCATATTGTTATTAAATCAAAATTTATATTTTTAAGTTTAGAATCAAAAAACAAAATTTCTTTACCTTTTTTAACACAAAAAGCTGTATAAATTAAATTAAATTCAAAACTATTCTTTACAAATTTATATAAATTTTTGATTTTTGAAGTATTATCATATGAAACTATCCAGTGAATTGTTTTTATTTTTTTAATTTCTTGCGATACTTTTTCATGATCTTCACTACTGTAAGAATTTTTGTAAAGACTTGGGCCTTTTAAATAATATGGCGGGTCAAAATAAAAAATAGTTTGCTGATTTTTAGATTCATCTTTAATTTTTTCAATCAGCTCAATGGCGTCTAAATTGAATAATTGAATTTGCTTTTTAAATTTTGCTATTTCCCTTATTCTTTTAATTAACTCCTGTTTCTTAAAACGACAATCCATTTTATAATTTCCATCTTGCTTAATTCCTCCTATCAACCCGCCATCAATAATTCCGGACATGTTAACTCTATTAAGGAAAAAAGTAGAAAAGCCGAGCTGGATTAAGGATGAATATTTTTTTGTTTTTTGAATTGCCTTTGCCTTTCTCCAAGTTTCAACATTTATTTCAACATCTTCAATCATCTTACACAATTTATTTGTATGGTTTAAAACAGAATACCAGAAAGCATAAATAGAGCGATCGTAATCATTTATAGTAATACTATCTACTTTTCCTTCTAATAATAAATACAAAGCCACAGATGCGCCGCCAGCATATGGCTCTACATAATGACTATTAATATTATTATCAACACAAATTTGAGCAATAAATTTTGCCAGCTTATTTTTTCCGCCTGGATATCTTAACGGTGAGTAGAACATATTTATTCTTTTTTAGTTTTAAAATAAGTTTCTAAAATATCTCCCGCAACATATGACATTTTCAACACGTCCTGTTTCGAAACACTTATATTGCCGTGAGCATATTTTCCAAGCAGTGCCTCAAACTCAAACCTTTTGTTTAAAAAATCTGAAGTAATACTCAAATAGTTTACAACTTCTTTATCTTTGCATTCTTTTTGAAATAATTTAATAAAACTCAAATAGGGATTCTCTTGATTTGCATTATCGGTATCTCCTTGACTTCTGTAATAAATTCTAGAAGCAACATCCAATATTAACCTCGTAGACATTCCTACAATTAACAAAATATTCTCATCATCCGTTCCTTTTTTATAAACTTTATCAACTGCCAAATACAAATCATTTACTGGACCCTGTTCTAATTGCAAAACTCTGCCAAAAAGAATATCTTTCTTCTTTGTTGCTGGAGTTTTTTGAGGTTTTATCAATTTTTCAGCTTGTTTTTTACTAATTGATATTTCTTCAAAAACACTATTTTCTGGGTTCTTCAGTATTTCATCAATAGATTTATCTTTGTTAATTATTGTTTTTAGTTTTCCTCTGTTATTTCGAGTAGATATATCACCTTTTTGTAAAGCATCCTGTGTTGCCTCAAAAATTTTAATGAGCTGTCCATCTGAATATTTACTATAAAGTTTGCCTTCCTTCAGATCTATTCCGATATCTTTAAGATTTTTTTCATTTAAAACCTCTTCTTTCACAAATCTTTTGTTTAAAGTTTTGTTTCCTTTTAAAAAACCCGTTTGATCATTAATGGACACAAAAATACTTTTTGGTTTATTTTTAAAATGTAACAAAAAGTAGTCTCTTTCGAGTTCTCCCCACGATCCATTATCAATATGTTTCCTTTCAATACTCGTAACAGCAGTATTTTCATCACAAACATTACACGGAAGAGTGGTTTGTTCTCTCAATAATTTTGGCTCAAGTTCTCTGAATAACTGCCCCACATACTTGGAATACTTACTATCATCTTGTATTATTTTTAGCAAAGCAACTCTTCTGTTTCCATCATAAACTACATACTTATCATCTTTTTTGACGACTATGGGTAACTCTGAATAATCGTAATATTCGCCCATTTTTTGTACTAACTTTTTTATATTCCATTTATTATCCGAGTCTTGGATAATACGATCAATGATTTCTTCATCGATTTTTTTAGCATCAATTGGATCTCTTGGGTTTTCCGTCCAGAGATGTAAATTTTTTATTGGGATGTTTAGAATTTCTTGTTTCATAATCTCAAAATTATTTTTTCTTATGTCTTATAAGTATTCGGGTATAGAGTCTTTCGTTGTTTACATAACCCCTATCTAACTTACCTGTCCATTTAGGATTAACCAATTTAGGTAATAAACCCTCTTTGATATTGTAATCACTTCCTAATATCTCAAACTGGTCCGGATTATATTTATCCAGAAAACTGCTCGGCACCCCCATTGCGCCACTATAATCGCTTGGGATGGAATCAGTAAACGGCACCTCTATAGCATTGTAATTGTCATATTTATCATATGTTTTTTTACCTTTAATTTCTTTGTGTTTGCTGTATTTCAAATTTTCTTCCATTGTCATAAGCGGCAATGGTTGGTGACGACGTCCGTGGTCAAGATTTGTCAACCAAACGGCAGGCACATTTTTCATATTGACACCATCAATCACCTTATCGACATCACCATCATCCATCGTTACGAACCATAATCCGCCAGACCATCCTGTTTTTCCTGACCACATTTTATTGGCTTTAATCAACGGAAAAATTTCCTTGGATGTTACGTTATTTTTATTGCCAATAATCACAAACTTTTTATTATAATCAAAAAGTTGTTTAACATATACGAGAAACAAACTGAACGGCGGATTTGTTACCACAATGTCGGATTGTTTAAGTAGATTTATACATTCATCACTGCGAAAATCGCCGTCGCCGTCTAGTGGCGCCCATTCGTTTTGTTTGTTTGCTTTTAACTGCTTGGCAATATCCTTTAAGTTGAATTCGCCATCGCCATCTATGTCATGCACTTCGTTAATAATAAATTTGTTAGCGGTTACTTTCGGACGGCCTTTTGATTTCGTGAGAGTTTTGTCATCGCCATACAATGGTAGTTCCAAATTGGCAACGGGCGAGGGTTTGTAGCTCGTAGTGATAAGCCGTTTCAATCCAATCTTGTTAAAATTGAGCACGAAATAGCGAAAGAAATTACTCTCGAACGGATCGTCGCAGTTGCAATATACTACTTTGCCGCGAAAGACATCGGGATTAAAATCTAGATACGCCTGAATTTCTTTTTGAATATCGCCATACTGAGTATAAAACTCATCATTTTTCGCTCTTTTTGCGTTTGTAAGATTTTTGTTTGCCATATTTTATTTCAATAAATCGTCGAGCGAAACGCCGAGCGCATTGACGATTTTGTGAGACGTTTGATTAAATGCATCTTCCCTTAATTTTCCCGCAAAAGAGACGAATTGTCAATTTACTCTACATTCCGTCTTTTTGAAACAAGGTCGCTATGTTATAATTGAAATGATATGAAATTAACCAATGACAGCTATACAATTTTAATTGGCACCAAAAATTTCACTGAACGTTATTATCGCGACAAAGAGGGATGGGTGAAGATATCAGCACGCGGTAAAATCTTCCGTATGACTGCCGAACAAGTTTTAAACCATCTCTTACCAGCACTATCTGGAATTAAACCAAACCTCACAACAAAAGTGACCCACAATAAAGGAGAGTAGAATCTATCACCCCATAAACACAAAAACAAAATACCCAACTTGCGTTGGATATTTTGTTTTGGCTCGGGAGGTGGGATTCGAAGGCTCCTCGGTGCGGATTCTGCCGCAACGACCTGGCGGAGTGTGGGTTCTTTCCGAACCCCAAACAAAATAAAAAACCCAACGCAAGGTTGGGTTCTTTATTTTGGCTCGGGAGGTGGGATTCGAACCCACGACCAACGCGTTAACAGCGCGCTGCTCTACCACTGAGCTACCCCCGAATAATGTAATATTTACCAAAATTACTTTGGTTTTATACTTTATCAATAATCCCTTAATTTTTCAATACCCTTGAACCCTTGCACTTTTTCCAAAGCTTTTGCTTCAATTTGCCGAATGCGTTCGCGGGTTACGCCAAATTCCTCGCCAACTTCTTCCAAAGTATGCGAAACGCCGTCGGAAAGGCCAAAACGCATTTCCAAAATTTTCTGTTCGCGAGGCAGGAGGTCCTTAATTGCTTCTTTAACATATTCCCGCAAAAGCTGCAATGCCGCCGCGCGATCCGGAGAAACGTTTTTGAAATCTTCTATAAAATCTTCGAGCACGCTATCTTCATCTTCATCGCCGACCGAAGTATCAAGCGAAACCGTGTCTTGGGAAATCTGAATTAAATTTCTAATTTTTTCCACATCCTCGCCCATCTCCGAAGCAATCTCTTCGGGCAAGGGTTCGCGCCCCAAATCCTGAATCAATTGCCTCGCCACTTGCTGATAACGGTTAATAGTTTCCACCATATGCACCGGAATTCTGATAGTGCGAGATTGATCCGCAAGGGCACGCGTCACGGCCTGACGAATCCACCAAGTTGCGTAAGTTGAAAATTTATATCCTTTACTCGGATCAAATTTTTCCACGGCGCGCATCAAACCAATATTCCCCTCTTGAATCAAATCTGCCAAAGATAAATTTTTTCCCACGAATTTTTTTGCAATAGAAACAACAAGGCGCAAATTGGCAACCATTAATCTCTGCGACGCTTCCTGGTCTCCCTGATCCTTGCGGCGGGCCAAAGCCATTTCTTCTTCAGTCGTTAAAAGCGGCACTTTTCCGATTTCACGAAGATACATCTGAATGGAATCGGTAGAAATATCGCCCAAGTCCAATCGCTTCTTTTCTTTACTGACGCCAATATCGGCCAAAAGTTTTTTTCTCTCTTCAGTGCGCCCCAAAATATCAGATTTAACTTCCACCACAGAAATTCCGGCCTCATCAATTTTATCTAAAAATTCTTCGTATTTTTTTATGTAATTTTCCAAATCGGCGAAAGTGAAAAGGATTTCCGAATCAGTCAAAAAACCTCTCATGCGGCCCTTGTCCAAGAGAGTTTTTATCGTTTCATCGCTTGGCGGAAGAATTTTTGGTGCGACGACTCTGGCGACTTTTTTCGCCTTAATTTTCTTTCCACCTCGTTTGGCTATCTTTTTCTTCCCGCCCGATTTTTTAATTTTTTTCACGCCGCCCTTCTTCTTCGGCCGACGCACTTTTTTAGTTTTCATCTATTTAAAATGGTCAAAATTTTAATCAAATCGTTAGCCGCCAAAAACAAATTACAAAACTCCCCTCCCCGCTTTATTTTTCTGCTATTAAATATTTATCAACTTATTAAATTCTTCAGCCAGTTCTTTTATCCGACCGAGTTCTTTATTCTCTTCAGCTTTTTTCATCTCGGTTTGCAGCCGCCTTTGTTCATTTTTGATATAGCCTTCGCGTAAGGACTTAGCATTCTGTAAAATTTCATTTCCGATTTCTTCCTCACTAAATTCGGCAAAATCTTTTTCCGCCAAAAGAAACAAACTCGCGATGTATTTTTTTTCATTCGGATCGTCTGAAACACCCAACATAACACTCTCCAAATCCGTTTTATCCACAGACTTATTATAATACAAAATCAGGTTTTTGTAAATTTCCCCCGACAAGCGATCCGGAAACATAAACGGCTCAAGATACGGGATAGCCAAAGAGAATTGGTTGGGATATTTAAAAACTAAAGCAATGAATCTTTCCGCGATAAGTGAGGGACGATTTTTTACCGCAGTGGCGACATTTTTTTTATCAGATACAGCCGGACCGGCCGCGATTTTTTCATGGGGCAGAGATTCCCGCAAAACCTGCTCGGGCACTCCCAAAATATTTCCCAACTTTTCCAGATAAAAATTTTGCTCAACTTTATCGGGAATTTTTATTAATTCCGCAAGCAATGTTTTCGCCGCCTTCTTTTTATCTTCAACTTTTCGTAAATCAAGCCCGTTCAGAGTTTTTTTAATATAATAATCCATGAAGGCCATGGAATTCGCAATCGCGTCGCGCCAAAGAGCCGGATCTTTTTTAATATAGTCATCCGGATCTTTTCCAATTTCGGGCGTTAGCATTATAACTTTGATGTTAATTCCCTCTTTTAAGGCAACATCGATTCCGCGCATCGCCGCCGTATTGCCGGCAAGATCCGCGTCAAAAGAAATCGCTAAATTCGGCGAATATCTTTTTAATAAATTCACTTGCTCAATGGTCATTGCCGTGCCGGACGATGCCACAACGTTTTGCACGCCAGCCTGATGCGAAGCAATAACATCCATATTCCCCTCAACCATCACCGCCAAATTTTCTTTTTTAATTTCCTGTTTGGCAAAATCCAAACCATAAATCACGCGGCTCTTGTCATACACCAAAGTCTGGGGTGTGTTCACATATTTTCCACCAGCATTTTCTTTTTTCTCCGCCTCGGGCATTAAGCGCGCCGTAAACCCGATAACGTGGCCGTGAATATCACGAATAGGAAACATTATTCTCCCTCGAAAACGATCATAAAATCCCGAACCGCGTTCTTTTTTTACAGAAAGCCCTGCCAAAAAAATATCATTTTCCGTAAACCCCTTGCCACGCAAAAAATTTATGGCGCTATCCCAGGAATTCGGCGCGAAGCCAAGAAAAAATTTCTCTACCGTTTCCTCGGTCAGCGCCCGTTTCCCAAAAAGATAATTTCTCGCCCCTTCGGCTTCGGGTATTTTTAATAAATTGTAATGATAAAATCTTGCCGCCGCTTCCAAAATATCAAGCAATTTTGTTTTTTGATTACTCAAACTTTTATCTTCGTAGCGAAGTGTCACACCAGCCCGCTTCGCCAAAATTTTTAAAGCCTCGGGAAATTCAATATTTTCAATTTTCTGGACAAAACTTATTACGTCACCGCCCTCACCGCAGCCAAAACAATGCCAAATCTGCTTATCCTTGGAAACCATAAAAGAAGGCGTCTTCTCGTTATGAAACGGACAAAGACCCTTCCAATTACCACCCGCCTGCTTCATGTTGGACACGTATTCACCAATAACTTCAACAATGTCCAGGCGGTTTTTAATTTCCTCAACTTGCGAATCGGGCATAAACAATCTATGCTGTTAATTTATTTCTATTTCTCTGCCACAATAAGGGCATTTAAATGGCGACCTATAATTATAACAAGTAGTTGCATACGTTACTCTTGATGAATAAAAACGATTAAGAGAATCCTTATTATATCCATATTCAGAAAGTTCTTTTTCTATATTTTTACCACAAAATGGACAAAATTTTCTTTCCGCTTCTATTACATTTGAAATACGGAACGTCCCGAAATCATTGTTTAATGAAGAAGAAAATGGCAAATTGATGCCCGATGAAACAGACGCTAAAGCGGGCGGCTCTATGCCACAATTAATTGTTCTATAAGTTCTATCAAATTTTTTCTTTTGTTCTTCTGTATAATTTTCCTTAAATTCCTTATCCAGCATATCAAGCGGGTTTTTGTACCCACTTATTTTTATATTTTCAACATTAGTCTTTTTTATAGATGTTTTTACTCCCTCATTTAATAATTTTTTTCCACAATCTTCAAAATAATCTTTATCATCTACGCATAAAATACATTTTTGTTTCTTATCAATTTTGCTATCTTCCAAAAATTTTAAAAAAGATTCAAATGCAATACAATCGAGGTCTTTCACATAAGCCGTTTTTCTGGGGTTCTCCGTCCATGGTGGTTCCTTTAACGAAGATCTCACCATGCCCCGAATTAAGATATCACCAGTTAATGGAATCTTTTTTGTATTTTTATGACTCATAATCCGCTTAATAATATCCTCGTTGGATCGCTCAATGTCTTCTACGGATTTTACGTTGTCTTTTATGCTTTTCGTAATTTTTTCATGTATTTTTTTGAACTGGTCTTTCTCCTTTGAAGACCCAAAAATTTTAGATGAATCTATGCAATTAATATTATCCTTTATTTCTTTAAATATTTTTTTATGTTCATCGAATATTTCTTTTTCAATTACTTCTGGAACAACAAGAACCATCTTACCGCTATCAACCTTATTTTCAATTTTTTTCAAAACATCTATATCTAAATCATCTATCTGTTCCAAGGCACAACTAATAAAAATATTTGTATCAATAAAGACTATTTGGGGTAGATTTCTTCTCATAGAATTCGCTTTTAATAGCTAAAAATGATATAATATTTAAATTCATTTGCTCTAATATTGTAGTTTAAATTTCATTTTTAGTAAAGGTATGGCTGATAAAAAAATTCCTGAGTTAAAAAACCTGACGAACGAACCGAAAATCGCTTATTTTACGATGGAAATCGGGCTTCGCGAAGAAATTCCAACTTATAGCGGAGGTTTAGGAATTTTGGCCGGAGATGCAACAAAATCCGCGGCAGATTTGGAGATTCCTTTTATCGCCGTCACGCTTTTAAATCACAAAGGATATTTTACGCAAGAATTGACGCGCAATGGCCAACAAATTGAACATCCGGTAAAATGGAATCCAAAAAAATATTTAAAACCATTGCCTTTCACAACCGAGGTGCATATTCACAGGCGGCGGGTCGTAATTAAACCCTGGCTTTATACCATCCGGGGCGCCAGCGGAGCAAAGGTTCATGTTTTGTTTTTGGACACCGATCTTAAAGAAAATATTTTGAAAGACAGAAAAATTTCTTATTTTCTCTACGGGGGCGACGCGAAATATCGGCTGAAACAGGAAATTGTTTTGGGTGTAGGCGGCGCGCGCATTTTAAAAATCCTCGGCGTTGATGTCAAAAAATATCACATGAACGAAGGCCATGCCGCGTTTTTAACTTTGGAACTTTTGCGGATGAATAATTTTAATCTGGAAGAAACGCGAAAAAAATGTGTCTTCACAACCCATACGCCAGTAGCTGCCGGGCATGATCATTTTGATTACGCGCTCGCGGAAGAACAAATGGAAGCGCTTGTCGCGCCGGAGCTTCTCCAAAAACTTTGCGGCAAAGAAAATTTAAACATGACTCGCCTCGCCTTTAACATGAGCCATTACGTAAACGGCGTGGCCAAGCGGCATAAAGAAATCTCTGAAAAAATGTTTCCAGGATACGAAATTCACGCTATTACAAACGGCGTTCATTCTTACACCTGGACTCATCCGGCTTTTCGCAGACTTTATGATAAATATCTGGCGGGATGGGAATCTGAGCCAGAACTCTTTATTCGCGCCCCGATAATTCCCAATGAAGAAATCTGGGCGTCGCGCAATAAGGCAAAAAAAGATTTGATTGATTACGTAAATCGTTTGACTGGCGTCGGCATGAAAAAAGATGTTTTAACTATTGGTTTTGCCCGTCGCGCTACGGCTTATAAACGCCATAATTTTATTTTCAGAGATTTGGAACGCCTTGAAGAAATTGCTAAAAAATTTCCTTTGCAAATAATTTTTGCCGGCAAAGCTCATCCGCGCGATCTTGGCGGAAAAAAAATAATTAAAGAAGTTTTCCAAAATATCAGAAAACTTAAGGGAAAAATCAAAATAGTTTATCTTGCGAACTACAACATTGAAATGGCGAAAAAAATAACTTCCGGTGTTGACGTTTGGCTGAATAATCCCGAACGGCCGATGGAAGCCTCGGGAACTTCGGGAATGAAAGCGGCACATAACGGCGTCGTGAATTTTTCTGTTTTAGACGGCTGGTGGCTTGAGGGGTTTGTGGAGGGCGTGACCGGCTGGGCAATCGGACCAAAGCCTGACGAAAAAATAAGCCCAGCGGCGGCGGAAAAAAGAGAATTGGATGATTTATACAATAAACTTGAATATACAATTTTACCGATGTATTATGAACGCCGCGATGAATGGATGACAATGGTGGAAAATTCTATCAGCAAATTAGCTTATTATTTTAATACTCACCGCATGATGCGACGATATGTCCTTTATGCGTATCTATAAATATGCGACAAGAAGAATTACAAGAAATTAAAAAAAATCCGGCGTTAATCGCCAAATATATTGACCATACCGAAGTCAGCCCGAATTCCACTGCCGCCGACATTAAAAAACTTTGCGCCGAAGCGAAAAAATACGGATTTTATTTGGCTATGGTTTTGCCTTATTACGCGCCGCTCGCGAAAAAATTATTGCGCGGCACAAAAATAAAAATCGGTGTGGTAATGGGTTTTCCTTTTGGCGCGCAATGTACCGAGGCGAAACTCGCGGAAATGAAAAAGGCATTTCCTTTTGCTGATGAATTTGATTTTGTTATAAACCGCCAAGCCTTGAAAAATAAAGATTATGGATTTATTCTGAAAGAGCTAAAAACTTTGGCCCGGGCGAAACGCGGAAAAATTATGAAAGTTATCATTGAATCACCGGAACTCACGAACACAGAAATTTATAAAGCCTCACAGTTAATTTTGGCCTCCGGCGCCGATTTTGTAAAAACCGCAGTGGGTTTACGCGGCGGCGCGAAAATTTCCGACGTTAAAATAATGAAAAAAGTTGTGGGTGATAAAATAAAAATTAAAGCTTCCGGCGGAATTAAAAATTTCAAAACCGCTCTCGCGTTTCTCGCCGCCGGAGCCTCGCGGCTAGGAACTTCGCACGGCGTGGAAATCGTCAAAGGCGGATCGAGCAGTAAGAAAAGTTATTTTCACGAATGAAAACATTAACTATAAAAATAAATCCACGGAATCCGGAAAAAGAAAAAATAGAAATAGCCGCCCAAATTTTAAAAGAGGGCGGTTTAGTTGTTTTTCCCACGGATACGGTTTACGGCCTAGCCGCTGATGCAAAAAATCCGCGGGCGGTTAAAAAAATATTTAAAGTCAAAAAAAGGCCGCTCTCTAATCCCCTGCCCATTTTAATCGCGAGAAAAACTGATCTCAGAAAATACACGAAAGAGACATCAGCGAAAATAAAAAGATTAACTGATAAGTTCTGGCCAGGTCCATTGACGCTTATCTTACTAAAGAAAAAAAATATTTCAAATATTGTGACTGCCGGCCTTCCCCGCGTAGGTGTGCGCGTACCAGATAATGCCGTGGCCCTCGCATTAATCCAGGCATTCGGCCGACCGCTCGCCACGACCTCCGCAAACATCGCAGGTAAACCGAGCCCGGCCACCTCACGCGGCGTCAAAAAATATCTGAATAATAAAATAGATTTGATCCTGGACGGTGGAAAAACCAAACTCGGCCAAGAATCCACTGTTTTAGATTGTAGCGCTTCGCCGCCAACTTTTCTCCGCTCCGGCGCGATTCCGACAAAAAAACTGAAAAAACTTATTTCAAATTAAAACGGGGTTGCAAGAAAGATTCTTACAACCCCAGACGACCTCAATCCCATGGGCCTCCTTTCAGCATATCCTCGGTGCGGCCGCAGCAAGAGCAACGAGCAAGATACCAGTTCACGACGTGTTCTTTCTGCCGTCCGCAGATCTTGCATACATGTGTTACCACTTCCTGCATCCGCTGCATCGCCCTCCCGCAGCATCGAGTGAGCGTGTAGTTCTTCTTGAGTCCCCAAAGTCTTGGGGCGGGCTCAATCCGTTTCTCGCCGATCTGCTCCCAGTCCGGCTCATGTCCCACACACTTGCTGTGAACGCACGAACCGTTGTGGACATGCAGCTCGCAAGGAACTCCCTGGTTGGCATTGGCCATCGCAATCCCTCCTTTTCGCCTCCCATTTTTGGGTGCTGATTAATAGTGTATACAAAAATCATAAAAAGTCAAGCCCACAGCGGAATAACAAAAAACGGACCGAATGGCCCGTTTTATATACAACCTTGACAAAATCCTTCAAACTAAATAACATAGCTTTAGAAGGAGGAATAACGTGGCGAAATCACGGAAACCATCAGTCGAACTGAAGAACCACATCATCTCTGTGCGCATACTGGGCTCCCATCTGGAGGCGCTGGAAGCCCTGGCCAGAGTCGACGACACAACGTTGGGAGAGCAAATCCGAAAAGCGCTCAACCGATACGTGGCGAAACGCATCCGCAACAAAAACTTCCAGAAACAACTCCTGGCCTACAAGAGAAGGATGAAGGCACTCCTCAACGTGCTGAGGAAGAAACCCGGCGACTAGGAGGTCGCCGCCGCCATATTCAACCGGGTTTGCCAGTTTACCAAAAACTGGCGTTTTTTTATTTCACCAAAAGATTGATTACAAACGCCACCAAAAGAATCACAAATAAATTCGCTACGGTAAAAAGAAGCATTTTCACGGCTTCTTTTTTAGCGTTATCAAACCAAAGATAAACCGGCCGGCCAAAAACTAAAAGTCCGCAGACGAGGGCGGAAAAAACGAAGAGCAAGAGAAACGTGACCGGTCCCCAATAATTTTCCATTTGACCAAAAATTTTTTCGCCGTTCGTCATGACCAAAACCACAAGCATTACGTAAGCGAAAACTCCGACCGCGTTCGCCGCGGACCACAACCAAATTTTCTGATTTTTCATAGATTTTTTAATTATTATTCTTTTTTAAGAGCGACAATTGGTTCAAGGCGCGCCGCGGCGCGGGCTGGGTAAATTCCGGAAATCAAACCAACCAAAACGGAAATGCCGACCGCGAGCAAAATATATTGTGGTGAAAGATGAAATTTCCAGGCGAAACCTAAAGAATTCGCGACGACACCCACTAAAAAAGAAATGATCGTGCCCAAAATAGTTCCGGCTAAACCGCCCAAAAAAGTTATCCCGACGGCCTCCATCAAAAATTGATTTAAAATATCATTGCGCTTCGCGCCGATGGCTTTACGCAACCCAATTTCAAAAGTCCGCTCGGCCACGGCCACGTACATTACATTCATAATTCCTACGCCGCCGACTACAAGTGAAATACTGGCCAAGGCAAAAAGTAAAATTTTAATCGCGCCAGTGACCGTACCAAGCAAGGCCAATCCTTCCGCAGCAGACATCACGGCAAAATCGTCTTTCGTGGGATCATCTATATCATGCAATTCGCGCATCCGCACGGTAACATCGTCGACGGTCACATCGGTGAGAGCAGTATCCTTAATTTGAATAAAAATAAATTGGATATAATCTACGCCCAAAATTAATTTCTGCATCGTACGCAAGGGCATGATGGCAATGTCATCAAAAGAAAAAACTCCGGCGCTCCCCCGCTCTTTCATTACGCCAACAACTCGATAACTTTGTTTTCCAATTTTTATTTTTTTCCCAATGGCATCTTCGTCACCAAATAATCGATTTTTTAAATTACTGCCTAAAACCACAATTCGCGCTAAACTTTTATCTTCCGCGTCGGTGAAAAAACGGCCGTCCTCCACTTCCCCTGAATCTATCTCGTCGAATGACGACGTAACGCCAAAAATCAAAGTCACTTTATTTTCTTCTTTATAAGAAAAAACCGCCTGGCCAGTTTGGCCGGAATAAACATCACTGACATTAGCAATTTTTCTCAATTCATCCGCGTCTTTTTCTTTTAAGGTAGTAATCGTAACGCCCTGAGCCATACTCGCCGCGTTTTCGCTTGAAACATGCTCCGTTGAAGGAACCTTCACTTCAACTTCAATATAGTCTGTTCCAAACATTGTCACCTGGCCGACGATAAAATCTTCAATGGCTCGTCCAGCTGAAAGTACAACAATCACGGCGGTAATCCCGACTGTAATACCCAAAACCGTTAAAATAGTTCTGAGCTTATGCCGTATAAGCGCGTCAAGGGCAATATTGATTGGTGTTTTTAAAAAAGATAAATTCATTTTACTCGTAGCGCAAGGCTTCAATCGGATTTAATTTCGCTGCCCGTCGCGCCGGATAAATTCCAAAAACTAATCCTATCAAAATGGATATTGAGCAGGAGAGTAAAATCGCTTTATAAGAAATTATTAAATCCCATTCAAACCCGAGCTGCCGCGCCACAAGAGCCACGAGAAGCGAAATCAAAATACCAAAAATAACACCGACAACTCCTCCTGACAAAGTTACAACAATCGCTTCCGCCAGAAATTGGCTTAAAATATTTTTATTTTTAGCACCCAAAGCTTTCCGGAGGCCCACCTCCCGCGTCCGCTCTACTACGGCGATTAACATTATATTCATAATCCCAATGCCGCCGACTAAAAGAGAAATCGCGGCAATTGCCGCCAAAAAATAAGTTAGAGAATCAGTAATCGCCGAAAAAATTTCAATGGCTTGCGTTTGCGGGCGAAGACTGAAATCGTCGGGCTCATTTTTATCAAGATTATGGCGATCTCGAAGAAGCACCCTGATGTCGGCGACGGCCCGATCCGTATTTTCTTCAGAATTTATCTGTACTCTGGCCAAAGAAACATAGTTAACGCCAAGCATTATTTTTTGCGCGGTGGAAATTGGAATAAAAGAGAGCGCGTCCTGATTTTCAAACATTTGCGTGCCCTGTTTTGCCGCGACGCCAATAACTTTAAATTCTTCTTTTTTTATTTTAATATTTTTCCCGATAGGGTCCGTATCCCCAAAAAGTTCTTCGGCAACATCTGATCCTAATACAACCACGCGGGCTAAATCTTTTTCTTCGTCTTCATTTAAAAATCTTCCCCTTGCTATCTCCGTATTATGAACTTTCACATAACTTGTCGTTGTGCCAACAAACGTTCCGTCGTATTTTCTTTCTCGCCACTGAAAAGTCCCCACTCCACGATTGTAATAAGTCACGGCTGTAGCATTCGGAACATTATTATTTTTCATTATCGCGTCCAGGTCGGCATTTTTTAAAGTAGTGTTAACGATCCCTAATGCCGACGGCGGCGGACCTTCTTCTTCTGAAGCGCCGGGAAAAATTCCAATTAAATTTGATCCCATCCCTTTGACCTGATTCAAAATCAAACTCTGCGCGCCGCCACCCACGGAAATAATAATAATAACCGAAGAGATGCCAATAATTATCCCGAGCATTGTCATAAATGTTCGGGATTTTTTTGTTTTAAGTCCAATGTAAGCGATACGAACTATCGACTGTAAATCCATAACACTATTTTATTAAATCTTCAGCGTCTTTCGCAAAGAGCCGCTGTTTGACTTCCATGTCTTCCTGAACGGTCCCGTCCATAATTTTTATAATGCGGCGGGCATGCTCAGCCGTATATTTTTCATGAGTAACTAAAATAATCGTTTTACCTTTTTCATTCAAATCTTGTAAAATTTCCATAACTAATTTTCCACTTTTAGAATCAAGATTTCCAGTCGGCTCATCAGCAAAAATTAATTCCGGCTCAGTCACAAGTGCCCGGGCGATGGCTACTCTCTGTTTTTCACCTCCGGATAATTGATTGGAAAGATTATCCATGCGATGATATAGCCCGACCGCTTTAATCGCTTCTATGATAGCCTTTTTATGGTCTTTAATTCTTTTTTTCTCATCGTAGAGAAGCGGGAGGCGGACATTATCATAAACTGAAGTTTTGGGTAAAAGATTAAAAGACTGAAAAATAAATCCAATTTTTTCATTTCTAATTACGGCCAGTTCGTCATCAGTGAACTTGCTCCCGTCAAGGTCCTCAAAAAAATATTGCCCGCAGGTTTGCCGTTCCAGAAAACCTAAAATCTGCATCAAGGTTGATTTTCCTGAACCAGACGGACCCATAATCGCGACAAACTCCCCCTTGCCAATTTCTAAATCAACCTCATGCAAAACTTTGGTAATAACACCGTCGTTATTGTACTCCTTGCAAAGATGAATTGTTTTTATAAGTGGTTCTGCCATAGGTTACGGTTTTTTTGTAAGTATAATTACTTTATCTCCGACAGAAAGGCCGGAAATAACCTCAATCTCGCCCTCATCGCCTCGCAAACCAACCTCCACGTCTTTTTCCACTGGTTTTTCATCAATTAAAATTTTTACAAATTCTCTGCCGTCTTCATCTTCCTCAAGCGCCCTATAGGGCATAGTCAAAACATTTTCACGGCTTGCCGCAAGAATATCACAATTCGCCGTCATGCCAGACTTCGCTTCATAAGTTGATTCATCCATTTCCACCTTAACTTTATAATACACAACATCTTGAATAACTGATTCTGCCGGATAAATAAGAATTACTTTACCGTTAAACTTCACATTATCGGGGTACGCGTCAAGGGTTATGGAAACGGGATTTCCAAACTTAACTTTAGCAATATCGGATTCCGGGATATCCACTTCAACGTAAAATTTATTTTTTCCAAGCATAGAGATAACTGCCTTAGTTAAACTCGTCTGCTCGCCCGCGCTATAATTCACAAAAGTTATTTTTCCGTCGGTCGGAGCCTTTAAAATATAATCATCGAGTTGGCTTTTGTAATATTGCAGCGATGCGCTCGCTTGGGCGACCTGGGCGCGATAGTAAGATACATCAACCGTGCGCGGCGCAGCGGTCTTATAATCAAGTTGAGCTTTAGTTAAATTGTAAGAACCCAGGGCGCTATCCACGCTGGCTTTGGAACTCGCGAGCTGAACATCTTTGCTCGCCATAGCCGTGGTGAGATCAGTGCGGGCCGCGAGCAAACTACTGCTTGCCGTGTTGACGGCGGCCTGGTAAGTATCAATCTGCGTCTGATAATTATTTTGCGCGTTCAAAAGCGCTTGCTGGGCAGTTTGCACCGCAGACAGGGCCGTAGAGGTTGAAGTTTGGTCTGTCTTAACGCTCGTTTTCAAAGTTTCAATGGTGGTTAATTCGTCGAAACTACCGGCCGCAGATGTGGAAATCGCCGCCAAGAGATTAGAGAGAGATGTTAAAATTTTATTTAAAGCCAAAACCGTTTGGTTCAAAGCGGAGTAAACATCATTTACATCATTAGTCGTTTTTGCAACAGATAAAGCAGCTTTAGCGGACGCGGACGCGCTAATAGCCGCGAGTCGATCGTTATCGGCTTGATAAACTTTTTGCTGGTCGGACGTAATACCGCTTCTTATAATGGATAAATTATAATTAATATTATTTAAAACTATGTCGCCCGAAAGCAAATTCGTTTCCATTGAAGTAAGGGTAGTACTCTTGGCACTCGTGACACTTTGGCTGTAATACACTTTCGCATTTTCCAAATTTTTCTGGCTGTCGGTAAGCGAAGTTTCCGCCGAAGTTATCGCCTCTTCATAACCATCGATATCCCTTTCCAGTTTAGCCGCGAGCGCGTCGTAATCACGTTTTGCGCTTTCATAAGCCGTCTTTGCATTATTAACCGTCTCTTCGGATATTTTTACGTCTTCAGAACTTGCTCCGGCCAAAATTTTATTTAAATTAGAAACTGCTGAAGACAAACTAGCCTGAGCCTGCGCCACTTGTGCTCGAGCGGATCTATCGTCAAGGCGGGCTAAAATTTGGCCAGTTTTTACCTCATCGTCTTCGCTCACGGAAATTTCAGTCAATGTTCCCGCCATCTTAAAACTCAAATCAATTTTTTCAGAAGTTGTAACCGCGCCAGTAGCCGAAACCGTCTGGCTAATATTGCCGATTTTAACCTCCTCGGTAACATACTCGATTTTGTTAGCCTTAATCGCGGCATTAACAAAATATGCGCCGCCGAGAACGACTATGACTAGAATTATCCAGAAAATCTTTTTTTTGATTAGAGACTGTAAAAAACTTAATACCCCACCCATATGATTTATAAATAGTTAATGATTATATTATTATATCATTTTATGGCTTTTTGTACTTATTTATTTTTTTTAAAACGCCTGTCATCTCTTTAATGAGAGAATTAAATTTTTCCGGCTTGATCATGGCAATGATTTCGTCATCATGGGCGAAAATAAAAAACTTTTCTCCCGAATGGATCTTCATAACCGCCCTGACCTCTTTCGGGATAACTATCTGTCCTCGCTCACCGATTGTAGTTACTCCGTAAAATTTAAAATCGTCTGGTGAAAAATGCGACATATAATTTTGGTTAAATTTGAAAAGTATGATTTATCATATTTTTCATAATATCAAAAAAACCGTACCTTGTCAATACGGTTTCTGTGGATAATTTTTTCTAGAAAACTACTTTTTTTCAACTACTAATGTGCATTTCGTCAGTATGCCGGCAATAGCTCCAACCGCGGCTAAAACTGGAAGAAGTACCGCGCCAACCACGACAAAAGTTAGGGGGATTTCCATTATACTTTCCTCTTTTTCGTTTTTAATAATAATTTTCCGAGCATTCCCCTCTTTAATTACCTCTTTTACTTTTTTCAAAATTTCTTCGCCGGAAACTTTAAATTCTTCAGTCATATAAAATAGTTAAATTATTTATTTTTTTTAATCTTTATGTCAAATTTAATGGTGATTATTGTCCCCACAAAAGCTCCGAACGCCGCCGGAATCAAATACCACATATTGTTAACATAAGCTAAAACAACAAGACCGCCTATGACAACAATCGAGGCGGAAAAAGCCGCGGCGGCAACAGCCTTGCCTTCGCTTGTCCGGCGGATATAAAAAACCCATAAAATGTCGGAAGCGGCTGTCGCAAGAAAAATAAGAACAGCTTCAACTGCGTTAATGTCCAATATAAGGTCAAACATTTTTTATTATTTAAAGTTTATCTTTAATCAAATCCTTAGTGAATATTTTCCAAATTGTTCTGGACTCTCTCCATTAAAAATCTTGAAAAAGAAAAATAATCACTTATTTTATGGCTGGCCAAAAAATCAGACCAAGTGCTCTCCAGCATGATTTTATCTTGTTTATCGGTAATTTCCGCAATCTTCGCGCTGATCGCTTCTGCTTCACTCGCGCTTATTGCTGCTATCTTCGAATCTCCGGCAACCAAAAAAGTTTCAGCCGAATTCTTGAGAATATCCACGTTTACTTTTGCTTTATTCAAACCCTCGTCAACTAAACTGCGAAGTTGATCCAATTGTTCCCGATCTTTCCGTGCGTCGTCTTGCGCCCGCGCCAAATCAGCCCGCACCACAGAAATATTTTTTTCGTTTTCTCTGCCCTGCCAATAAAAATAACCTGCGGCGAAAATTGCTAAAGCCGCGACAATAATTGCGACTATCAAATAAATTTTTTTATTCATAAAAACAAGTTAAATTTTAACTTTATTATATCTTATCATAAATTAGCATAAATAAAAATAACGCCAAAATGGCGCGTAATTTAAACAAACGGAGAGGGCGAGATTCGGGCTCCTCGGTGCAAAGTCGGCCGCAACGGGCTAGCGGTGTGAGTTCTCATCAAAACCCTCAATTTTTCAAATCTGCCACAAAAGGCAAATTTGAGAAAACGGAGAGGGAGGGATTCGAACCCTCGATACCTTGCGGTATGCACGCTTTCCAAGCGTGTGCACTAGGCCACTATGCGACCTCTCCATTTTTTAAATTCTATACTAAACTGATCTAAAAATCAAACCCCGCCGGTAATGCGGCGGGATTTGTATTACTACTACGAAAGTCTATTATAATTTGCTGTCGATAATCTGTTTAAACTGATCGTAGGGAATTGCGCCACTCACCAATTCACCGTTTACGAAAGTCGCTGGTGTGCCTTCCACTCCAGCAGCGACCCCCGCCTCTTCTTCAGCGGCAATTTCGCTCGCGTATTTTCCGGAGTCAAGACATTCGTTAAATTTTTTCGTATTCAACCCAAGATTTTTTGCTTCTTCTTTCCATTTATCTACACCCATTGTCCCGGCCTCGTTAGCCGCAAAAATTTTGTCATACATTTCCCAAAACTTCCCTTGCTCAGCGGCGCACTCTGAAGCTTCTGCTGCTTTTTCCGCGTTTGCGTGGAAAGAAAGCGGATAATGTCGGAAAACTACCCGGACATCGTTTCCGTAATCATTTATAATTTTATCTATTGTAACTTTATGATTCAAGCAATAAGGGCACTCAAAATCAGAATATTCTATTAATGTCACTTTGGCATTTGCGGAACCAATGACATGGTCGTCAGAAGTTACGGCCGGTACCGGAGTAAATGATGTTTCAGCTGGCTCATTCACAACCGCTTGATTAACATTTGCCGCGGCGTTTACGTTGCCGCTCTCTTTATTAGTCAAACTTACTCCTTGGCCGGAAAAAGCCAAGATAAAAAAACCTACTAAAGCTAAAGTGCTTACCCCCGAAATTCCGCACATAAGCCCAAGAAAAAAAGAAGTGCGCCGGGTTCCCTTAACTAAGTCTGTATTAATTTGCTCATTCATAAATCTTAAATAAGTTAATGATTTAATATTTAGAAACTTTACTATAAATAATTTGTGATGTCAAGTTATGTTTTTTCGATAATTTTGGTCTTTAATTTTAAAAAAAGATAAATTCCCGCCGCCAATAAACCAACCGATAAATATTGTGCCAGCGTTAATCCGAAATATCTTGGATCCGCGCCAACTAAATCCTCTGCCCGCAAAAAATCCAGCAGAAATCGCGCCACGCCATATGAGGCGGCAAAAGTCGCGACGTAAAATCCGGAAAACCATTTTCGACGATGCAAAAATAAAAATACTAAAAAAATAACGAAGCCAAGAAGCGCATCATACAATCCCAAGTCGTGGCGAACTCCGCCGGGATAATTTACTCCCAAAAAAAAGTCTGTCTTCGCTCCGGGATGATCGTGGATAAAAAAACATCCGAGCCGACCGACAAAAAGTCCGAGTGGCAAACCAAAAACTATCGCGTCGGCGTATTGCCAAAAATCAAGTTTATATTTTTTTAAATAAATAACGCTAGCCAAAATCGCGCCTAAAAATCCTCCGTAAATAGACATTCCTCCCTGCCATAATTTTAAAATATCAAGTGGCGCGCCCAAATAAAAATTTAGATATTCTGCGATATAAAGCAAACGGCCGCCAATAAGCGCTGATAAAATTATCCAAAAAGCCAAATCGTAAACGCGGCTAGTTTCCAGTTTGTTTTTTCTCAATTCAAAATAAGCGACAACCATTCCGACAATAAAGCTAAGAGAAACAAAAATTCCCCAAACATTCAATTTTAGGAAACCTGCATTTATTGATTGATATTCAAACCAGGGAATCATTTTTTAATTTAAATTTTTCCCAGAAGCATCAGAACGCCAAGTACGAGCGATCCCAATCCAAGCACTAATCTCAGCCACTTTCTATTTTTTGTCCTCCATTCTTCCATCTGTTTCGCGGAAATCCCAAAATAAACTAAACCCAAAATAATAAAAAGCGGCAAGACAAAAATTAAATTGTAAAGCAGCAAATATGGCACGGCGGAAATTTGTGTTTCATGGCTCGCGAGTAATCCCAAAATTGCGATGTATACTCCCCCGGTGCAAGGGAGTTCAAAAGCGGAAACTAAAAAACCAAGCACGATAGCCGCGGGAATTGAGGCCTTGCGCACATATTTTTCAATCAATGGTTTTTTTGATTCGGGAATCGCCAGCGTAAAACCCTTGCCATACCAAAAAAAATCTTTAACATTCACGAGACCGACGAAAATTAAAATTACGGCGGCAATTTTATAAATAATCCCCGCGACGCCAAACGTTGTCAGGATTTTTAATAATCCTAATCCCGCTAAAAAATAAACCACAAAAACCGTGGCGATATAAACTAAACCAACCCGTAAAATTAATTTAGGCGAACCAATGGCCAAAAGATATCCGACTAAAAAAATCAGTACGGCAAAAGCGCAGGGATTAATTGAATCAATCGCCGCTCCCCCGACCAATGCCGGAATGGTTAATGAATCAAACATTTTATCTCCTTAAAAAATAAAAAATAATTAAACCAATGCCGATCGAGACAATGACTCCAATAATTACCCAGCCAACTATTTCATTTTGTCCCGCCCCTGAAGTTTCTGTCTGGTTGGTATTATTATTTATATCAGAAGTTTCCAATTTATAAAGCGGCGAAATACAAGTTTCCGCGGAACATTTTTCCACGGCATTTTTTAATTTTTCATAATTTTCCCCGACGATTGCTTCATCACCAATAAAAATTGTTGGGACGCCGCTTGATCCGACTCCGTAGGCTTTAGCCATCTTTCCAAATAAATCCTGGTTTTCCTTGTTAAAATAAACTTCAAAATCGTGAACCGTAAGATTCGGATAATCAACTTTCATTCCTTCGAGAAAACTCTTCATTTTGGCGCAATGTTGACAGCCCTGTCCTTCAAAAAAATACAGCTCCACGGGATTTCCTGCCGCCAAACCAACTAGCGGAAAGAATAAAGCTAAAAGAAAAATAATTGAAATAATTTTTTTCATATTCATTAATTTTACAACTAAAGGTCTCTCCGGTCAAACTGTTATCCCTCTTTATAATTTCACTCTTTTTAACCTCAAAGAATTTCCCACGACGCTTATACTCGATAACCCCATCGCCGCCGCAGCCAAAATCGGATTCAATAAAACTCCAAAAAACGGATAAAGGACACCCGCGGCGACTGGAATCAAAATTGTATTATAAGCATAAGCCCAAAATAAGTTTTGTTTTATAATTTTCATCGTTGCCCGGGAAAGTTCTAACGCCGCGACAACACCCGAAAGATCGCCCTTTATCAAAGTAATGTCTCCCGCCTCCATAGCGATATCTGTGCCCGTTCCCATAGCAATGCCAATATCCGCGGCAGCCAAAGCTGGAGCATCATTAATTCCGTCGCCAACCATTGCTACAATTTTTCCCTCTGCCTGTAATTTTTGGACTTCTTCCGCTTTTCTTTCCGGTAAAACTTTAGCAATAACGCGTTCGATTCCAACTTCACGCGCGATCGCCTCAGCGGTTTTTTGATTATCGCCAGTCATCATAATTACTTCCAATCCCATTTTTTTCAATTTTTCTACGGCGGCGCGCGAACTTTCTTTTGGTGTATCAGCCACGGCGATTAAACCAATCTCTTTCCCATCTACTGCTACAATCATTACCGTTTTCCCCTGCCCCTCTAACTCGGCCATTTTTTCTTCCCCGCCCGACATAACAACTTCCTGCCCAACCATCAATTGTTTTGTCCCAACTAAAACTTTTTTTCCGGAAATTTTTGCCCGAACGCCCGCGCCAGCGACGGCTTCAAAACTATCCGCTTCAGACAAAGCGATATTTTTATTTTTTGCAGCCTCGACAATCGCCTGGCCGAGAGGATGCTCGGAATTTTTTTCCGCGCTTGCCGCCAAAAAGATTATTTCATTCTCCGGCAAAGAAGTGAAAGAAACAACGTCCGTTAAAGACGGCTTACCCGTCGTGATTGTTCCTGTTTTATCCATAACAACCGCGTTTGCCTTATGGGCGATCTCCAAACTTTCCGCATCTTTAATTAAAATTCCGTTTGCCGCGCCAAGTCCTGTCCCAACCATAATCGCCGTCGGCGTCGCAAGTCCCAGGGCGCAAGGACAAGCAATAATTAAAACTGCGACAAAGTTTAAAAGCGCAAAAGTAAACGCCGGAGCCGGACCAAAAATTAACCAAATAATAAAAGTTATCGCGGCAATCCCCAAGACCGACGGAACAAAAATCGCTGTAACCTTGTCGGCTAATTTTTGAATTGGCGCTTTAGATCCTTGGGCGCGCAAAACTAACTCAATAATTTGCGCGAGTATCGTCTCTTTTCCAACTTTAGTCGCTCTGAATTTAAACGCTCCGAATTTATTTATTGTCGCGCCGATAACCGGCTCGCCGACTTCTTTTGTCACCGGCATTGATTCACCGGTCACCATTGATTCGTCTATTGAGGTTTGTCCTTCAATAATAATTCCGTCAACTGGAATTTTTTCTCCCGGACGGACGACAACAATATCACCGACTGCTACTTCTTCAACCGGAATATCTTTTTCTTCGCCGTCGCGCACGACGCGCGCGGTTTTTGCCCGCAGACCCATCAATTTTTTAATAGCCTCCGAAGTTCCCGCCCTGGCCCGAGCTTCAAGAAGCCGGCCGAGTAAAATTAAAGTGATGATAATCGCGGCCGTGTCAAAGTAAAGATTTACTTCCAAACCCGCGCCGCGAAAAACTTCCGGAAAAAAAGTCGCGACAAGGCTGTATCCATAAGCCGCTGAGGTGCCAACCGCGATCAGCGTATCCATATTCGCCATTTTATTTTTAAGCGCAATTAAAAATCCACGATAGAATTGCCAGCCGACCCAAAATTGAACTGGCGTAGCTAGAAAAAATAAAACTACGCGATTCATTAAAAATTCCGGCGTCCAAAAAAACCACTCAGGAAAACTTCCCCAAAAAACAAGGGTGCTTAAAACCGCGCCAACAAAAACTTTTCTTTTTAAATTTTTTAATTCTTCTTCGCGCATCATTTTTTCATGATCATGTCCGGGCGCGTGCATCGCATCAGTATCCATAAGGCTCGCCTTATATCCTAATTTTTCTATTGCTTCGATAATTTCTTTCTCGCTAACTTTTATCTCATTAAAATCAACCGCCGCTTTCGCCGCCGGCAAATTAACATTCACTTTTTCGATACCATCAATCTTTTTCAAAAAAATCTCAATATTGGCGGCGCAACTCGCGCAATCCATTCCTAAAACTTGAAAAATTTTCTGCATAAAATATAACGTTAGTTTATTTTTAAAAAATTTTAATTAACAATAAATTTTCCCCAAACCATCTTCATTCCGCAGGAAAAGGGAATCTCTCCTGTTTCGGTCGGCGTAAATTCAATGATATTTTCTCCATATTTCAAATCTTTTCTGATCCCGAATTTTTCCAGTAAAATCGCGTCGGTACAGCCGCTCATCTGTTTCACGTTTATAATCCATCTGACCGGCACATCCTTTTTTACATACAAAACATTTGGCACATAACCGCGGTAAGTCAAATCCATTTTTATAATTTGGTATTCGCCTTCAGCCGGCGGCTCACCGCTCGCAGGATTTTCCACCACCTGCCCGTTCGGCAATAAATTTCTAAATCCCCAGCCGAAATTGGTAAGTCCGCGATTTAACATAAATAAACCCAGAATAATAACGACCACGCCGGAAATCTTCATCATTTTTTTCACTCGTTCGCTGGAAATTGAAGTAATAAAATATCCAAAACCAAGCATCAAAAAAACCGTACCCGCACCAAAGAAAAACAAGGAAAGCGCGCCAGAGAGGGCGCTTCCGGTACCCAAGGCGTAAAACTGAACGGCTTGCAGAGGACCGCACGGCATAAATCCATTCAAAAATCCAATGATAAGCGGCCCTTTTGATTTCTTCTCGTATTTTTGGGAAAACAAATATTTGGCCACGAACATCGGCATCTTTGATTTTATTTTTTCAATGAAGTTAATGTTTTTAACAAGCGACGCGCCCATGGCAAGCATTACGGCCGCGGCGAACAAAGTCAGGACACCGGAAAAAATGGGATTAACCCCAAAAAATGATCCGATGCCGCCCAAAACCGCCCCAACCAAAGTATATGAAATAATTCTTCCAAAATTATAATAGAGATGAGGAAGAATTTTTTTCTGATTCCCTTCTTGAAGACAGTTGCTGGCGGTGTAGGTTACTACAAACCCTCCGCACATTCCCACGCAATGAAAACTGGCAAGAATCCCGATTACAAATAATAACCCATATCCCAAATTTTTGTCCTGAAGCCGGGAAAAAATTTGAAGAACGCCGTTTTTTTGCAAAATAAAATAAACTCCCAAAAGCACTACTGCCCCTAAACCGATCAAAATATATTTTGTTGCCCTGACCTCAAAATTATCTTTTTTGTCTGACATTTTTAAATTTTGTTACTTGTTTTATAAATCCCCATCAATTCCTGCACCATGCTCCGCTGTTTATTCTTGCTTCTCCCGAGGGCGGCGCTAACCACGCAAGTGTCGAAGTGGCTGCCCAAAATTAACTCGTTAACTTTATGTAACGCGTTAATCACCGCTTTATTTTGTTTAATCACGTCAATACAATAAACGTCATTCTCAACCATCTTTTTAATTCCGTCCAAATGGCCTTTTAAATAACTCATTCTTTTTAAACATTCCTTTTTGACCGCGGGTTTCATAACTTAAATAATTTTAAAAAATTAAATATTTATTTCCTACCCTCCCCCAGGGGGTATGGGTAAAAGATAACATAACTAAAAAAATCTGTCAAAAAGTTATCCACATCCCCAAAAACAAAAGCAACCCGCCAAATTGACGGATCGCTTCTAAAACTTTTCTTTTGATAAATTACTTTCTTTTTCTCTCAGCCAACTCTTCCCACAAAACAAGCGCCGGGCTTGCGATGAAAATTGAAGAGTAAGCGCCCAAACCAATACCGACAATCAAAGCCAGAGCAAAATATTTAACCGTCTCCCCTCCCCAGAAAAATACTGCCACGAGCGCGAGCAAAGTTGTGAGAGTTGTGTTTATTGAGCGGGCAAACGTTTGATTAACACTTTCATTTACAATCTTATCAAAATTTTCATAATCTCCGCCGGCATGAATCAAATTTTCTCTAGTACGATCAAATACTACAATCGTATCGTTTACCGAATAACCCAAGATCGTTAAAATCGCTGCGACAAAAGCGCTGTTCACTTCCACTCCGGCGAAATGTCCAAGTACAGCAAAAAGTCCAATAGGAATGCCGACGTCGTGAAGCAAGGCCAAAACGGCAATCATACCGTATTTCCAAGAAGCAACAGGTTTGGAAACTTTCCGAAAAGCCCAGGCGATGTAAAGAATAATACATATCAAAACAATCACCACGGAATAAACCGCCTTGGCGCGTAATTCTTTACCAATTGTCGGCCCAATAGATTCAAATCTTTTCTCCTCTACTTCACCAAACTTTTCCCCAAGATGTTTTAAAATTTCCTGATGTGTTTTTTCATCAACTGATTTAAAACGCAAGAGCATTCCCTCTTCTCCCACCGGCTGGATACTAACCTCTTCCGCGCCAAAATTTGCGAGATCAGAAGCTAAATCCACGGTTGTCGGCCGATTTGCAAATGTCAGCTCCAAAAGCGATCCTCCCGTAAAATCAATGCCAAACTTCAGTCCCCATAACGAAACGGCCACAATAGATAAGACAACTAGCGTGCCCGCGACAAGAAGCCAAAATTTTCTGTGTCCAATAATGTTAACCATATTTATAAATTCAGATTAATTACTTTTTATTTTTCACACCAAACAACCATGTCCCCTTATGAAACCACGGCGCGATAAAATTCAAAAGCGACCGCGTGATAAAAAGAGCTGAAAATAAACTCATAATAACACCAACTGAAAGCGTCAGGGCAAAACCTTTAATCATACTCGTGGAAAACCAGAATAAAACTAAACAAGAAATCAAAGTAGTTAAATTTCCGTCACGAATCGAAGGCCAGGCCCGCTTGAATGCCTCATCAATTGCCGAACCCAAAGGTTTTCCCCAGCGCAATTCTTCTTTTAATCTTTCAAAAATCAAAACATTCGCGTCAATAGCCATACCTACTGACAAAACAAAGCCAGCGATACCAGCTAAGGTCAAAGTAACTGGGATTAATTTAAAGAGCGCGAGAACAAGTACAGCGTAACAAACCAACGACAAAGCGGAAAGCAAACCCGGTAAACGATAATATAAAATCATGAAAATAACTACAGCTAAGAACCCGAGTAAGCCAGCCATTAAGCTCTTTGCTACTGACTCTTGGCCCAAAGCCGCGCCAATTGTTTCCTGGCTAATCAAATTAATCGGCACTGGCAGAGCGCCGGCATTCAACCGTTGCGCCAAAAGTTTTGCTTCAGGAATTGTAAAGCTTCCGCTGATAACCGCCTGGCCATCTTTAATTGGTTCCTGAACGTTCGGAATGGATATTGCTTCACCGTCCAGGAAAATCGCTACTGGCTTGTTAACATTCCGTGTAGTAATTTCTCCAAATAATGTTTTTCCCTCATCATTAAATTCCAAAGCAACCTGCGGCTCGTTAGTATTCGGATCAAATTGAACCTGGGCTTTTGTTAACTGTTTCCCCGTAAGACCGGTATAAGCCCATTCCTCGGCCGGAGGCAAAATTTCCGCTTCGGTTTTTTTATCAATTAAAATTCTTGAAACGCGGTATTCTTTAACTGCCCGTTCGTCTGTTTTATAAATTAAATGATATCCAAATTGTGTTTCAATTACGTCAGAAATTTCTCCAACCTGCATAGAAAAAGTAGCATCTTCAAAAGGTTTAACCATCATCCCCTTGCCAAACCACCCCAAATCGCCGCCAGAAGTCGCCGCACCCGGTTCAGTGGAATTTGCTTTGACTAAATCAATAAAATTTTCCGCGGTCGCTTGTGTTTTCAATTCATCAATTTTTTTCTTGGCTTCTTCTTGAGTCAAACTACCCGTGCAGCTCTGCGCGCCTTCCCAACAAATCAGTAAGTGATTGGCTTTAACCTCTTTTGAATCTTGTACTGCCGTTAATTTTAAAATGCCAATATTTTCGTCAGATTCGATCAAACCACTCACCCCGCCAACTTTAAGTTTTGCCGCGTCATCGTACCAATCTGAATATACTCCGTTTTTTGTAATAAAACCCAGGTCGCCGCCAACTTCTTTGGTTGCTTCATCCGTAGAATATTCTTTGACCAGAGCGGCAAAATCCGAGTTCTTTGCCCGGGCTTTTCTCAAAACTTCATTTGCTGTCTTTTTTGCCGCGGCATTATAATCGTTCATTTCTTTTTGCTGTTCGGCGGTCAGTTCTGTCGCGGTCGCAGTAGCTTGTTCTTTAAATTCTAAAAGCGGCGTTTCACCAATCATTTGAATTGCCTCTGACACATCTTTAATTCCGGCCAATTCCACAATCACCCGCTGGCTGTCTCCGGTACTCGTTGTCTGCACTACCGGCTCGGCCACGCCAAACGCGTTTACTCTTCGTTCAATCACGTCTCGCACGCCTTCAAGCGCGTCATCACGGTCTTTAGCAGGAATCGCCGAAGTATCCGCTTCATAAATCAAATGCGTTCCGCCTTGTAAATCAAGGCCGAGACGAAAAGGAATTTTATAAAATTCCGGCAAAGCAATGCCTGTGGTTTTTTTCAGCCAATTTACTCCCTGATCATAATATTTTGGATAATCCAAAAATCCGGCAAGTACCGTGACGGCCAAAATTAAAATAATTAGCCACCAAACTTTAGCTCTGGCGGTCGTAAATAGCTTTTTTCCCGCGTTTGCGAAGAATCTTTTGATTTTGTTCATAGATTAATTATACTAAACCAAAATTTTATTTCCTGAGCCTGTCGAAGGATAAAATTTAAGTTTCACTGCATCAGTTATGCCTTCGACAAGCTCAGGCAATAACTGATTGGTAAATAAATAATTGTTTTAGCAGTTTAGCGCAGATTGATTAAAGTGTAAAGTAGCCCTATCGCCCCGGTTTTATTACGATCTCTCCGTAATTTCCCTGCTCAATATCTGACACAAATCCGTTAAGGCCCTCCATCTGTTCATTTAGCTCGGCCATTTCAGCACGAAGTGTTTCCGCGCGGCTTGCGTCAATCGCTGGATCATTTAATTCAGTTTTTATTTCTTCAATTCTTATTCGCAATCCCTTCGCGTACTCTGTCATATCTCCGCCCAACTGCTCAATTTCTTCTGGAGATAAAACTTTTTCCGGACTCTCGGTTTCCGGACTTTTAAATTTTTCTGTCATATATTGTATTTCTTGACCATTTTACACAAATTTGATACTTTTAATATAGCCGTAGGGAGACCTGGCCGAAATCCCTACTTCTCCTTCTGGAGCTGGAATTTCCGGACCCAGTGATGGAAGGAGCGGACAGGCGAGGGGCTGCCGCGAGAGAGTTGGGATACCTCTTCATAAGGAGCAGACGTGCTTCTTGTGTTGTACCGAAACCCCGACGTCCCTCTCTCTCGCGGCCTTTTTTTATTTTCCGCAACACTTTTTATATTTTTGTCCGCTGCCGCAAGGGCATGGATCATTTCTCCCAATTTTTTCTCCTTCCGCCGTTCGCGGTTTGGCTTTAATGTCGGCCGGAGCGTTGCGGCTGTCGCCCTCTTTTGCTGGCGCGGATAATTTTACACCTTGGCGTTGCATCAAAGACGGCGCGGTTTTTGTCTCCAGACCAACTTTATAAACATTATAAACAACTTCTCGATTTATAAAATGCATCAATTCCTGAAACATTCTGTATGTTTCTTTTTTATATTCCACAAGCGGATCGTGCTGGCCATAACCGCGGAGGCCAATGCCAGTGCGCAAATAATCAACCGCGCTCAAGTGATCAACCCAAAGCGAATCAATCGCCCGAAGCATCATCGCCCGCTCAATCTGGCGCATAATTTTTTCTCCATCTTGTTTTATTTTTTCCGCCTGCTCGGAAATTCTCTTTTCTAAATTTTCATAAGCTCCGCGCGCGAGTTCCATCAAATATTCAATGATGCGAGTCCGAACCGCCGCGTCATGCGCCTTGTCTCCGGCCCAACGGCGAAGATCATCCATCTTAATCCGCGCTTCCGGCGCGACCGGAAAAATCGTTCCTACTACTTCGTAAATTTCTTCCAAATTCCAATCCCCTTCCTGCTCCGAAGCGGTATGAAATAAAACGACTTGCTCAATTTCATCTTCAACCATTTCCAAAACTTTTGTTTTGCTGTCTTCCGCCGCTAAAATGTCGCGGCGTTTTTTGTAAATAACTTCACGATGTTTATTTAAAACATCATCATAATCAAGCAAATGTTTTCTAATATCAAAGTTGTGTCCTTCTACGCGATGCTGGGCTGTTTCAAGTGAACGCGAAACCATCCGATTTTCAATCGGCATATCTTCCGGCATATTGAGCCGCGCCATCAAACCCTTCAGCCGGTCCCCGGCAAAAATTCTCATCAAATCATCTCCAAGCGAAAGATAAAATTGCGAAGAACCAGGATCGCCCTGGCGTCCAGTGCGGCCGCGCAACTGATTATCAATTCGGCGAGACTCATGGCGCTCAGTACCAAGAATGTGCAAACCGCCTAATTCCCGAACCTTTTTCGCTTCTTCCGCCGAAGGCGGGTTCCCGCCTAAAATAATGTCTACGCCGCGGCCAGCCATATTTGTCGCGACCGTCACAGCGCCCTGCCGCCCGGCCTGAGCAATAATTTCTGCTTCTTTTTCATGATGTTTGGCATTTAAAACTTGATGCGGCACGCCTTCACGCTCGAGCATTTGGCTTAAAATTTCATTTTTTTCAATGGAAATTGTGCCGACCAAAACCGGCTGCCCCTTTTCGTGGCGTTCTTTGATTTCTTGAACCACGGCCGTAAATTTTCCCTGCTCTGTTCGATAAATCCTGTCGGGCAGGTCCTTACGAATCATTGGCTTATTTGTCGGAATGGAAATAACTTCCAAACTATAAATTTTGGAAAACTCTTCCGCCTCGGTAAGCGCGGTACCGGTCATGCCAGCAAGTTTTTTGTAAAGCCTAAATAAATTTTGAAAAGTAACTGTGGCCAAAGTTTTTGATTCTTCGCGGACGCGCACGCCTTCTTTTGCTTCAATCGCCTGATGCAAACCTTCGCTGTAGCGCCGGCCTATCATCAGTCGTCCGGTAAATTCATCCACAATTATTACTTCACCTTCCCCGCCTCGCGTCGGCTCGCCTTCGCGAGTCGAGGCGGGACGGACAACATAATCGCGGTCGCGTTTAAATAAAGTTTCGGCGCGCAGAGCCTGCTCAATATGATGAACCATGGTAATGCCACCTGAAGTATAAATATTTTCCACGCCGAGCAATTTTTCCATTTTGGTAATGCCCGCTCCGGTCAAGGTTGCCGCACGCATTTTTTCATCAATATTATAATCTTCATTTTCTTTCAAGCCGCGCACAAGATTGGCAAATTTTGCGTAAAGATCTCCCGACTCTTCGGCCGGCGCGGAAATAATCAAAGGTGTTCTTGCTTCATCAATTAAAATGCTATCAACTTCATCAATAATCGCATAATTCAATTCGCGCTGCGCCATGTTTTCCAAACTTGTCACCATGTTGTCGCGCAAATAATCAAAACCAAATTCATTATTCGTGCCATAAAGAATATCCGCGGCATAAGCGTCTTTTCTCGGAACTGGTTTTAAAAATTCTTGAACGACTTTGAAACTGGCGGCCTGATCATCTCCCGATGGAGTCTCGTCTTTATATTCTGGATCATACAAAAATGCCGCGTCATGTTGGATGCAGCCAACTGATAAACCCAGTGCGTGATAAACCTTCCCCATCCAAACCGCGTCTCTTTTCGCCAAATAATCATTCACAGTGACAACATGGACGCCATTACCCGTTAGCGCGTTCAAATATACTGCCAAAGTCGCGGTCAAGGTTTTGCCTTCACCGGTTTTCATCTCGGCAATTTGTCCGCGATGCAAAACAACGCCGCCAATTAACTGCGCGTCAAAATGTCGCTGGCCCAAAACGCGCTTGGCAGTTTCCCGGACTACGGCAAAAGCTTCCGGCAAAATATCGTCCAGTGTCTCGCCTTTCACCAACCGCTCCTTAAATTTTCCCGTCTCGTTTTTTAATTCTTCAAAAGAAAACGACTCGAATTTCGGTTCGAGTTCGTTTATTTGCCGAACAATCGGCTCTATTTTTTCAATTATTTTTTTATTCGGATCACCGAATATTTTAGTTAACAAACTCATAAATCAAATTAATTTAGAAAGAAAACTATGATAATCATCACGTCTCGCCCCGCTTGAAGCCTCAAGATTAACACTAATTAAAATCAAATGGAAGCCGCCAGGCGTTTCCGTGGAACAGACATTAAATTATTTTATAACTGACTTCGGGCTTTGTGCGGGGTCACCAAAAATCTTTTGAAGTAATGGCATAAAAATTTACCCCCATACCAATATTTACAACTCTTCAGTGGGAGATTTTTATCTAAAATTATTTTGTTTATATTTTAAAATTCATTTCACGGATTGGTGTGGGGGTTTACGGCACAAACACCGCCGCGGAAATAACAGTCGTCCACAAACCATTTTTATCGGCGATGGCCGACTGGGTAATGTTTGTTGTTTTAACTATTTTTCCACTGACTTTATAAATTTGTTCGCGCTCGTCCCAAGCCTGGTTGGAATCAAATTCCACGCCGAGTGTTGAAGCAAGCATGGAAGCGGCCAAATCTTCTGCATATTCTCCAGCTTTTTGATCTGTTTCGCCAAATGGATGATGTTCTGATAGATATCCGTATTGAGCTGGGTCAGATGGCACGGCCAAACCAATTGACGAAGCTATAAGCCGGTTCGGCTCATTGGTTGCGTTTCTTGCCATGACGCAAAAAACCACTTCGCCAGCTTTAAGTTCAGTAAGCCCTTGAGTTTTGTTAATTATTTTACAACCCGGCGGAAAAATACTTGAAACACAGACAATGTTAAATTTTTCAATTCCGGCGTCTCGGAGCGCCGCTTCAAAAGACTGCAACATTTCTTTGTCCCGGCCGACTCCTTTCGTGAAAAAAACTTTACTTGGAACCATCTCTTTAAAAATTAAAATTATGAATTAATAAATTAAATTCCTTCGTCCCGCTCTCGTTTTCCTTTTATTTCCTCGTCTTCCGGCCGCACGCCTTTTGCCACGACTGTCATTCTTTTCGCCAGCCGCGCACCGCGTTTTACTTTCGCGTCTTTAGTGCCTTTATAAGATTTGATCTGCCTCTCCAATTCTTTTTTCACGAGGACAATCGCTTGGCGCAAATCTTTGTGCGTTTCCTCTGCCCGCAAAATTTTTCCCGGCAAACGAAGATCTGCTTCGGCAAGATAAACCATTTCTCCGGTTTTATGATGTTTGCTTGTCCGCGCCACTTCTACCCAAACCTCAGCCACGCCGTCGGCATCATAGGTCGGAATAAATTTTGCCAAGCCGCCGATTTTTTCATCAACAAAAACATCAATACTTTCAATCGGTTCTAAGTTTGTCCATTTTAAATTAATTTTCATAAAATAGCAATAAATTTATATTAAAACATTATAACACTACGGCACTAATTTTCAATCATTCTCTAAAATCCCACGTATTCTATTTCTTCCTGCAATTGTATCCCTGTCTCGTCGCGGACTTTTGTTTTTACTAAACTCGCGAGGGCAATAACATCAGCCGCCGTCGCCCCTCCCGCGTTCACGATAAAATTGGCGTGCTTCTCGGAAATTTTTGCCCCGCCGATTTGTTTTCCTCTCAGGTCGCACTGAGTTATAAGCCACGCCGCGGGAATTTTCCCTTTCTCTAAATAATCAGCTGGCACATCTTCATGGGCATGTTCTTTTATTGTTTTTACTATCTCGTCTGTAACTTCCACATTTTTCATAAACGATCCGGCGGAAGGATCCTGTGGAATTTTTCCGTCTCGGGCCGCGAAAATTTTATCCATTTCCTCTTTTATTTTATTTTTATCTCCCGGAACTAATTTAAAAATAACTTTCAAAACAATTCCACCTTCGCGCTTAAAAATACTTTCTCTATATCCAAACTTACAATCTTCTTTGCTATAACTTTTCACTTTTAATTTTTCTAAGGCCTCCACTCTTTCTATTGCCTCGCTTGTAGATTTTCCGTACGCCCCGGCATTTCCTCGTACCGCTCCGCCAACCGTCCCCGGAATTCCCGCTGCCCATTCCAGGCCAGTTAGACTATTCTCCATCGCCACGTTAACAATTTCAGCTAATTTCACTCCCGCATCTGATTCAATTTTTGCCATGCCCCGCACCGAGCTTTGCTCTGGTGCGCGGGTACCTTGAACTTCGTATTTAGTATTTTGTATTTTTACAACTAGTCCATCAAAGCCGACATCAGAAAATAAAACATTACTCCCGCCGCTCAAAACAAAAATTTTCAAACCTAAATCTTTCGCCGCTTCCGCCGCTTTCACAATTTCCTCGGAACTTTTGGCAACAAAAAAATATCTGGCCAGTCCGCCGATTTTAAAAGTGCAATGGTTGGCGAGCGGTTCATTCTCCAAAACTCCCTCGCCTAATTTTTCTCTCAATTTATTTATCATAACATCAACAAGTTTAGCAGAAATTGAATACAAAGACAAGAATAAAAAAGCCCGCACCAGCCAAACTCCGACGAACCGGAATTGACCAATGCGGGCATCATCACGAAGCTACGCGATGCAGTGCCTCCGCAAGAGTTGCGGGACGGTCTTCGCCCTCCCACTCGTGGATAACGAACTCACGCAGCCACTTGCCTCCGAAGTCGGCCGTATAATCATACGGTCCGCCGCCGAAGCGAGGACCTCGCTTGTATCCAAGGATGCGGTCGTAGACCGCCTGTCCTGCCGCCTCCCCCTTCCGGCAAAACTCATCGAACTTCGCTTGATCCGCAGAAACTTGGATCAACGCCGCCTTGTGCTCATCTTCACCGCGCCCATCCAAGTCGTACCAACAGAGAAGAATGTGCTGACCCGGAGCGACCGTCACCCGGAAGTAACAGTCGCCATGCGACTTCCGCGTTGGACATTCGACCAGCACCTTCGCCCCGTCGGTTTCCAGACGCCCGTAGTAACCGGAGGGCGAATCGTACTCGGAAAAGTAGAAAGAACAAACCCCAGCCATTTTACCACTCCCTCCCTTTATTCAACTCGCTCAATTCTTCATCAAGCGAGTGTAAATTTTCACTCTTGGCTCTTACCCGCCGGCGCACCATGCGACCGACAAGCATTTGCCAATGCTTTATATTATTACCCTTTTACCTTTTTGTCAATAAGATGTATAATTTCAAATTATGGATAAATCTTGTCAAAAAATAGAATCTGACGATCCGCTGGCCGAGAAGAAATATTCGCCGGTTAAAGGGATTGTCCGCAAATATTCTGACCGGGTGATCTTTTGTCCGACCTACGCCTGCCCCTCGCACTGCGATTTTTGTTTTAGAAAAAATTTGGTTGACGGAAAAAACGGCGAGCTTAGTGAAAGCGAAATGTCCGCGGCAATTGATTATATTAAAAAAAATAAAACCATCCGCGAAGTGATTTTGTCCGGCGGCGATCCATTATTTTTGAGTGAAAAAACTTTGTCGGATATTTTAAAAAAACTCCGCGTGATTCCGCATATCAAACTTTTGCGCGTCCACACCCGGATTCCGGTTACGTTTCCAGGACGTGTCACAAAAAAACTTGTGGCCATTTTTAAAAACGCCGCGCCGATTTGGATTGTCGTTCACATCAATCATCCAAGAGAAATAACGCCGCAATTTAAAAAAGCTGTCACGGAATTAAGAATAGTAGGCATTCCCCTTCTCTCCCAATCGGTTTTACTCCGCAACGTAAACGACAATGCGGAAACTTTAAAAAAATTATTTTACGGACTCGTGGAACTTGGCGTGAAGCCGTATTATTTACATCAATGCGATCCGGCGCGCGGCACAAAAAAATATTGGGTTAACATAAAAAAAGGTAAAAAAATAATGCGCCAATTGCGCAAAGAAATTTCCGGAATTTGTCTTCCGACTTATGTCCAAGACTCGCCGCACCGCGGAAAAAATCCCTTATTTTAATTTTTCTAACAATAATTCTCCCACTCTCCAAACATCGCCCGCGCCCATGGTTATCACAACATCGCCGCTTTTCACTTCTTTAGCTAAAAATTCCGCGGCTTCAGAAATTGTCGGAATATAGAGTGCATCATTGCCCTCTTTTTTTATTGCTTCTACCAAATCGCGGGAACTTACTCCGCCCGCCACTTCACGCGCCGAACCATAAATATCAATGACAATTATTTTATCTGCCCCGCCAAACGATTTAGAAAAATCTTTGAGCAACGCTTTTGTTCTTGTAAAAGTGTGCGGATGAAAAACACACCAAATCCGACGGTCTGGATATTTTTGCCGCGCCGCTTCTAGCGTCACGCGAATTTCCGTCGGATGATGGCCGTAGTCATCAATCACTAAAACTCCGCCAACTTCGCCTTTTATTTCAAACCGCCGCACCGCACCGGAAAATTTTTCTAACGCCTCGCGGATTTTTTCTAAATCAAAACCTAACTCTTTAGCCGTGGCAATTACCGCCAAGGCGTTGGCCACATTATGATTACCGAGTAACTGAATTTTAAAAACCCCGCGCGACTCGCCTTTTTCAAAAACTTCAAATTCTACACCCCCACACCAAAAATTTTGGTGTGGGGGCATGTTCCCGCCATTTTTCTGAATAATATTTTTCGCCTGCCTCGCCGGCTCGCCTCGCTGAAGCTTGGGCGAAGCGGGTAGGCGGGCCTGCCAATCGCCGGCCGTCAATCCATAGGAAATTATTTTACACTTTGCCGACTTAGAAATTTCTAAAACATTTTTGTCGTCCGCGCACGCTACCAAAAACCCGTCTGTTGGAATTTTTGCCACAAACTTTCGGAAAGCATCAATATAATCTTCCGGCGTTTTGAAAAAATCAGGGTGATCATATTCCGCGCTTGTTAAAACTATCGCCCGCGGATCAAAATACAAAAACTTATTTTGGTATTCGTCGGCTTCAATAACGACATGTTCGCCACGACCAGCCCGAGCATTCCCGCCAAGTTGCGGTACAGCCGAACCAACAATCACTGTCGGGTCCGCACCTAATTCCTGCAAGACAAATCCTAACATTGCTGTTGTCGTAGTTTTTCCGTGTGTGCCAGAAACGGCAATTCCAAAACCTTCTTTCAAAATTTCGCCGAGCACTTCGGGATAACTCAAAATCGTAACCCCACTCTTCCGCGCCGCCGCCAATTCGGGATTTTCGTCAGTATAGGCCGTGGAATAAATTACCAAGTCCGGTTTTTCTTTTTCCAAATTCACCACGTCAAAACCCTCATAAAATTTTATTCCGCTTTTTTCCAAAACCTCATCAGTAAAAAACTTCTCATGCGTGTCCGAGCCCGTAACTTCCGCCCCGCGCAATTTCAAAACCTGAGCAATGGCTGTCATACCCACGCCCTTGATCCCGATCATATAAATTTTCTTCGCGGTCTTTAAATCCATATTTGAATTTATATTCTATCACTTTTTCGCGATTGTGACAATATTCCAACCGTTCCAGGAATGTGCCTTTTTTCCCTTTTTTATATAAAAATTTTCCAAAACTTCAAGCCCCGCTCCTTTGACGAGACGCTTCAATTCCCGTAAAGTAAAAGCATGAACATACCGTTCCGCGAGAACTTCTCCACCCTCATTGCTTTTCCAGGGAACCGCGGCATCGCCAAAATCTAAATCACTCTTCCTAAATAATTTTAAAAAAATATTTTTTGTTAAGAACGCCAAATATTTTTTTCTAAAAAGCGCCCAATTGGTCATAATCAAAAATCCGTTTGGCGCGAGCACTTTGCCAACATTTTCCAAAACTTTTTTCCGCAAATCCTCCGATGGAATATGGTGCAAAGTGGCAATCAAAAAGACAACGTCATATTTTTCTCCCTTCCACCAATCCAAATTTGTCACGTCACCCAGTAAAAATTTTCGCGACCCGTTTTCACCCCATCGCTTTTTAGCAAACTCCAAAAGTTCCGGAGAATTATCAACACCGGTATAATCAATTGACTTTTCTTTCAAAGCCTCGTATAATCTTCCGTTACCACAACCCAAATCAAGTACACGGTCACCTGGTGCCATACTTTCAGCAAAGTCACGCATTTCATTCCAAAACCTTTGTCTAGTCTGGGAAAAATGCGGCGCGATAACCGCGTAGTTCTCTTTCACCTTATTTAATATTTTTTTCGCAACTGCTTCTTTCATAAAATGAATACTTTAGAAATCATCACGAGACAACTTATAAAAAATAAGCCCGAAACCCGCGAAAAACTTGCTGACTTAAAGCGGCAAGCGGCGGGTAAATTTAAATTGGCTTCGCCTCTCTCCGCCGATATTTTTAGAATTTATAAAAAACTTTTGCGGCAGAAAAAAATTAAACGCGACGAACGGCTGGAATTGCTTTTGAAAAAACGCGAGGTGCGGACAATTTCCGGCGTGGCGCCAATTGCAGTTTTAACAAAATTCTATCCTTGCCCCGGCAAATGTTCTTACTGCCCGACTGAAAAAAATATGCCGAAAAGTTATTTGTCCAACGAACCGGCTGTGATGCGCGCCGTAACTTTTAATTTTGATCCCCAAAAACAAGTTGCCGGACGAATTAAAGTTTTGGAAATGAACGGCCATCCGACCGACAAACTGGAATTAATTGTGATCGGCGGAACGTGGTCGGTTCTTCCTGACCGCTACCAAAAATGGTTTATTCAAAGATGTTTTGACGGTGCGAATGGCAGGAAATCTTCTTCACTCGCCGCCGCGCAAAAAACAAATGAAACTGCCGCGCACCGCATTATCGGCATTACTCTTGAAACTCGGCCTGATTATATTACGCCTGGAGAAATTAAACGAATGCGCGAACTTGGCGCTACAAGAGTAGAACTTGGCGTACAGAGTATTTATAATTCTATCTTACAGCGAAACCGCCGCGGACACAATATTTTAGAAACCATCCGCGCCACAAAACTCCTGAAAGACGCCGGATTCAAAATCTGCTATCACATGATGCCAAATCTCCCCGGATCAACTTTGGCCAAAGATTTAAAAATGTTTAAGGAAATTTTTACTAATCCTGATTTCCAGCCGGATATGGTAAAAATCTATCCCTGCGTTGTGACGCGCGGTTCGGAAATTTATAAATGGTGGAGGCAAGGGAAATACAAACCGTATTCAGAAAAACAACTTTTAGAATTGCTTATTAAAATTAAAAAAATAATTCCGCCTTACGTCCGTGTGAATCGCTTGATCCGCGACATTCCAAGCCCGAGCATCGCGGCGGGAAATAAAGTTTCCAATTTGCGGGAAGTCATTGCTAAGGAAATGGCGCGACGCAAACTTTATTGTAAATGCATCCGTTGCCGAGAAATTGGACACCAAAAAAATCTTAAACATGCTGCTCCAAAATTGTTTATCAAAAAATATAAAGCGTCGGGCGGCGTGGAATATTTTATAAGTTTTGAATCGCCGGACAAAAAAATTCTCTACGCTTTTGTTCGCCTCAGAATTCCTGATTTTAAAACACCGTCCATTTTGCCGGAGCTAGAAGGCGCGGCGCTCATTCGCGAACTGCATACTTACGGCCATCTCGTGCCGATTGATAAAAAATCTCCCGGTGCGACGCAGCATCTTGGTCTTGGAAAAAAATTAATGGCCGAGGCGGAAAAAATTGCGCGAAAATCAAAAATAAAAAAAATGGCTGTTATTTCCGGCATTGGCGTCCGGGCATATTATAAAAAAATCGGATACCACCTCGAAGGAACGTACATAGTGAAACCTTTTTAGGTTTTTATTCCCTGAGCGAGCGTTAGTGAGTCGAAGGGCCTTCGACAGACTCAGGCCATAAACTTTACCCGCCTTTCTGGCGGGTTTTTGAAATAAAAAAAGCGAGATCCAGTGATCTCGCAGACTCGTGTTGCCGGAACATGGACTAGCTTGTCCGAGCGGCCTTAGGCGGCGGTTCATGCGCGTAGCAGTTGGTGCCGCAGAAAGGACACAGTGTAGCTTCTTCGGACGGCTGATCCTTCTGACCCCCGGACCTGGTCTCGTACGCCACGTAGCCGCACTCGCAGACCAAGGTGTACTTGTCCAGGAAATCCTGCCCGAGACCGACGTCTTCGGAGTAGCACTCCGCTTCCTCTCCGCACTTCGGACATTTGGGCTTGGGCTTGGACTTCAACTCCACCTTCTTTTCTTCGGCCATGGTTTCCTCCTTCGTCTGCTCCTCGCAAGGCAAGAGGCCAGCCCGCCCCGCCATCGCAAGGAAATTTATCATCTCCTGACAAACAGAACCGCAATATGGTCCAACTCGGCCGTTCTCATCGTAAGCGCCGAGTTCTTCACGAAGACGATGCACATCCTGCTGTGCGGCGTCCAAGAAGGCCGCCTCTCTCGCCGGCTCCCGCCGCGCCTCGCACATGTACACGTCAAGGCGTGCAATTGAGATGTAAAGGTACAGTGCCACAACGGCGTCAATGTTTGGTACCTGGATCGTCTCTCTAACCTTGGTGCCGCAACTTAGAAATGCAGCCGCCAAGGCAACCATGAGGATTTTTTTCATCTCTTTCCTCCTTCAATATATAATCACTCTGAACAAAAAAGTCAAGAATAAAAAAGGGCTTCTGCGATAAGTATTGCAACGCTTGTGCAACACTAAACCGCAAAAGCCCAACGACTCACGGCCCGCAAAAGAGGCCGTTTGCCCTCGCCTCCAAAAGAAACTTCGTCATCTCCTGGCAGACCGGACCGCAGTAGCAATCGGTCCGGCCGCGTGCGCGGTAGACGTCGAATTCCTGGCCCAGGCGGTCCACATCGCGCTCGGCGAAGTTACGAATCGCCTGACGGGCGCTCTCCTCCGCCATCGCCGCCTCGCAGATGCCGACTTCCATACGCTGAGTTTCCAGACTGAGATACTGCCCATGTGTTCCGCCGAGCGTCGGCTCGCAGGCGACTACCTCGACCGTGACCGGATCGGTCGGCTCTGGCAGACTTCCTCCGCAGCCGACCAAAATGAGCAGAAGAATCCCGGCCAACGTGCTGGATCCGCCGCCGAAGGCCCAAGCATGTTCGCTCGGGTCCCAAACGCGCCACGGAACCTTGAGGTAATCGTTGTCGTTCAACAGCCCGCCGATCACCGCCGCGCCGCAGAGCAAAAAGAGAATTCCCAAGAAAACCGCCGTACTTCCACAGGATTCCATTGTCCTCCTCCTTCTTGCCTCAATCGCCAATTTTAGGCGAATATAAAATTATCCAACATTTTTTGCTTTTTGTCAAGATTGATGATAAAATGAAACTACTTTTAAAAATATTTTAATTTAAAAACCCATGTCTTTTTTATCAAAATTTGATCCCGAAATCGCGGACGCGATTGAAAACGAAATCAACCGCCAACGCTCTGGTTTGGAAATGATCGCTTCGGAAAATATCGTTTCCCGCGCCGTGCTTGAGGCCATGGGCACCCCGCTCACTAATAAATATTCCGAAGGCTATCCGGGGAAACGCTATTATGGCGGAAACCAATTTATTGATGTTTCGGAAAATTTGGCGATTGACCGCGCGAAAAAAATCTTTGGTGCCGAGCACGCCAACGTCCAACCACATTCCGGCAGCCAAGCCAACGCCGCGGCCTACCTCGCGCTTATAAATCCTGGTGATAAAATTTTGGCCATGAATCTCGCGCATGGTGGGCATCTTTCTCATGGCTCGCCGGTAAACTTTTCCGGAAAATTTTATAATGTTGTTTTCTACGGAGTAAATAAAGATACCGGCCGGATTGATATGGATGAAGTTAGAAAAATCGCCTTGGCAGAAAAACCAAAATTAATTTTGACTGGCGCCTCGGCCTATCCCAGAGAAATTGATTTCGCCGCTTTCCGAAAAATTGCCGACGAAGTCGGGGCGTATTTAATGGCCGACATTGCCCACATCGCCGGACTAGTCGCCGCAAAAATTCATTCCGACCCAATTCCCGTTTGCGATGTTGTGACAACTACGACTCATAAAACTCTTCGCGGCCCGCGCGGCGCCCTAATTCTTTCTAAAATCGCCGATCGCCTGCGTCCAGAAGATAAAAAAAATCTAGCGCAAAAAATTGATTCCGCCGTTTTCCCGGGAATGCAGGGCGGCCCGCTTGAACATATTATTGCCGCCAAAGCCGTGGCTTTTTTAGAAGCACTGCAACCGGATTTTATTGAATACCAAAAACAAATTGTGAAAAATGCCAAAGTTTTAGCGGACACACTTTTGGCCGGCGGATTAAAATTAGTTTCCGGCGGCACGGATAATCATTTGATTTTAATTGACTTAACCGACACCGGACTCGGGGGCAAACAAGTTGAAGACGCGCTGGGCGAAGTGGAAATTTATGTCAACAAAAACATGATTCCCTACGATACCAGAAAACCACTTGATCCATCCGGCATCCGCCTTGGCACTCCGGCGCTTACCACCCGCGGAATGAAAGAAGAAGAAATGAAATTGGTCGGCGAGATGATTGTAAAAATTATAAAAAATATTTCCGACGAAAATATAAAAAAAGAAGTCCGCGAAAGCGTTCACGGACTTGTGACGAAGTTTCCTCTTTATCCAGGGCTTTCAGTTTTATGACACAAATAATCGATGGCAAAAAAATCGCCGCGGAAATCCGCGGAGAAATAAAAAGGGAAATTACCGAACTGGGAATCGTTCCCGGATTGGCTGTAATTTTAGTTGGCGCTGATCCGGCCTCGCACCTTTATGTTGGCCTAAAAGAAAAAGCCGCGGCCGAAGTTGGAATTCATTTTGAAAAATATTTATTCTTTGCCACTGAGCCGGAAGAAAAAATCATCGCGAAAATAGAGGAATTAAACGCCAGACCAGACATTCACGGAATTATCGTCCAACTTCCCCTACCCCAAGGATATAACGAAAATAAAATAATTGCCGCCATCGATCCCAAAAAAGACGCGGACGGTTTTCATCCGGAAAATATTAAAAAACTTATGGCTGGCGAACCGAAAAATATTCCGCCGGTTATCTCGGGAATTTTGAAATTAATTGAATCAACTGGAACCGAACTCACCGGAAAAAAAATCGCCATATTGGTAAACAGCGAAATTTTAGCAGAACCGTTGGCGAAAATTTTGGAAGGAAACCAAGTGAGCGTGACGATCCGGCCGGAAGATCCCGCGATGCATACTCACGACGCCGATATTATTGTCACGGCGCTCGGCCGACCCAAAGTCATCACAGCCAACGCGATTAAATCCGGCGCGATTTTAATTGATGTCGGCACAACACGATTGGAAGATGGCAAAACTGTTGGCGATCTGGACTTCGATTCCGTTGCGGAAAAAGCCGGATGGATTACGCCCGTTCCCGGCGGCGTTGGACCGATGACTGTCGCAATGCTTTTGCAAAATGTCCTGAACCTCGCAAAATAAGCGCCGCGGCGGCGCTTGAAATTCCGTCGCTCGCCCCAAATGTCCCACAAAATGGGACGCTTGCGGGCTCGCTAGAAATTATAAATTTTCTAAAAAAACACGGCCGTTTTGGAGCCGTGTTTTTTGATTATATTAAATTTTATAGAGCAGCCAATTTTTTTCCTTAAAATTTACAAGCGCGTAATCCCCTTTTAATTTTTTACCCCGCAACTCAAATTTCATGGCCTTGGCATTTTTCTCTTTCAAAATAAATTTTCCCTTATCCCAAATTTCCACTTCGCCCGCGCCATACTCTCCCTCGGGAATTTCTCCCTCAAAATCAATATACTCTACCGGATGATCTTCAACTTGTACCGCCAGTCTCTTCACTCCCGCAATCTCCGGCGGACCCTTGGGCACTGCCCAAGATTTTAAAACACCATCCATCTCCAAACGAAAATCATAATGCAAATGGCTCGCGTGATGTTCTTGAACAACAAACCTGCTTTGGCCGGTTTGTTTAATCTCACCTTTTGGTTCTCGTGTGACGGAAAATTTTCTTTTCGCCTGATATTTTTTTAAATCCGTAGCCACAAATTTTTTCTTATGATTCGGGATAAATTATTTTATAAATAATTCCCAAAATAAATACAAACGCCACCAAACTCAACACCCATTCGGAAATTTTAACTTTATATTCCGGCGTTCTCTTCCCTTCTTTTTCCGCCTTAAGCCAAATCAAAATTATCAAAAGTCCCTCAATTCCTCCGAGCACCGCTCCGGTAAAGCCGATGATTGAAATGAACGACGGCTTGGCCAGAAGAAAAATTATAAACGGCACAGCACAGGCCAAGAGCCAAGACAACCAGCCATTAATCTTATAATCAAATTTAAAAATCTCCTTTAAGTTAAGACCTAAAACTAGAAAAGAAGTCGCAATGGCCAAAAATCCAAAAATAGCGCCCAAAACAACTATATTATTCCCAAGCGGCGCAATCAAACCACTGATTGCTTCCGTAGAAGTATTTTCCCCGCTGATCCCAATCACCACGAAAGAAAAAAGAATTGTAATGGCAACGGGAATTGCCGTACCCCAAATCAAAGCTTTTTTCATTTTCTTTTCTTGGCCGCGCAAAAGATCGCGAATTTCCGGAACAGCCGCCGCGCCGCCCAGAGCAAAAAGGATTACCCCGTAAGGAAAAAATATCTCTTTCAGATTCATGACATAAAGATTTGGTGACCAAACGTAAGGCAGGCCAAGGGCCAAAATAACTCCTACGATCGCCAGAAGAAGAATCGTCATGGCAAATTCAATTGATGCCACGAGCTTCAATCCGGCGCCGACAAAAAGCGACATAAAAATAAAAAATCCAAGCTGGTACATCAAAACCGTTCCGCCCAAAATCGGCCCCAAAAACATGTGTAAAAATTGCCCGCCAATTACAATGTAAGCAATTAACGCGCCATAAAAAGAAAAAATCTGCGCCAGAGCCGCCACCATCTTGCCCTTACTACCAAGATATATTTCCGCGTAACCAACCAGCCGATGCTTCCCTTCCGTGCGAAGCGCTACCTCGCCATAAAGAATATGCACGAGCAGAAGAAGCATGCCTAAAATAAAAATATAAGTAACACCCAAAGCGAAGCCCACTTTTTCCACGGCGTAAGGCACGCCAAAAAGTCCTACTCCAACAATCATGCCAACCATCATGGCAATAGCATGATAAAAACGTTTGTTCATAATTCACTAAAATTAGTTCTAATGGCTTAAAATATTATAACATAAACAAAATCATAACTCAAAATGGGCCATTTCCCGATAATTAGAGGCGTGGACAAAATGTGCAAAAATCCATTTGCTTTTTTCCCGCGAATTGTTTAAGATTTAAGAACCTAAATCGCCATCTATGGCTATCGAAAAAATCACTCCGCAAAATATTGAAGCCGAACAATCTCTTTTGGGCTCGCTTTTAATTGATAAAGATTCAGTTATTCGCGTCGCCGACATTGTCCGAACAGAAGATTTTTATAAAGAAAGCCACGCCGTAATTTACGAAGCGATTTTGGATCTTTTTGGCCGGCACGAACCGATTGATATTTTGAGTTTGACTTCAAAGCTTGAAGAGCACGGAAAATTGGAAATGATTGGCGGAAGAAGTTATTTAATGACACTCGCAAACGGTGTCCCGACCGCCTCGCACGTTGTCCATTACGCGAACATCGTCCAAAAAAAAGCGACTCTTCGGCGCTTGCTTACTGCCGCAGGAGAGATTACTGCTCTCGGCTATAACGAGGAAGAAGACGTGGAAGTCGTTTTGGATAAAGCCGAGCAAAAACTTTTTTCCGTTTCCCAAAAATATTTAAAACAAATTTTCATCCCGATTAAAAATATTTTGACCGAGGCCTTTGACCGCATTGATGAACTGCATCGGGAAAAAGGAAAACTCCGCGGCCTCACGACCGGCTACCACGACTTGGACAACCTCTTGGCCGGACTTCAAAAATCAGATCTTGTGGTTTTAGCCGCAAGGCCTTCCGTCGGTAAAACTTCGCTCGCTTTGGATATCGCGCGAAATGTCGCCACAAAGGCAAAAGTCCCAGTCGGCATCTTCAGTTTGGAAATGTCTAAAGAACAACTTGTTGACCGCTTGCTTTGTTCCGAAGCCGGAGTTGATCTTTGGAAAATGCGAACTGGCAAATTATCCGACCGCGACGAAGATGATGATTTTCCGCGCATCGGCCATGCTATGGGAGTTTTATCCGAGGCCCCAATTTTCATTGATGATTCGGCAACTTCAAATATTATGGAAATCCGGACCAAAGCCCGCCGGCTTCAAATTGAAAATGGTTTGGGTCTTTTGATTATTGACTATTTGCAATTGATGGAATCCCGTTCCCAAAAAACCGACAACCGCGTTCAGGAAATCGCGGAAATCACGAGATCGCTAAAAGGTATTGCTAGAGAATTAAATATCCCCGTGCTTGCCTTGTCTCAATTATCCCGCGCCGTGGAAGCTCGTTCCCCGGCCATCCCGAAACTCGCGGATCTCCGCGAATCGGGATCAATCGAACAGGACGCCGACGTGGTTTTGTTTATTTATCGCAAAGCCATGGATCGAAATTTCCGCGAAGTCACGCCTGAAGAAAAAAATATCGCGGAAATCCACATTGCCAAACATAGAAACGGCCCGACCGGCATCGTCAATCTATTTTTTGACGAAAATCGGGTCAGCTTTAAAAATCTGGACCGCCACGCCGAAGATCAGCAATAAAAAATAATGTCCAATTTTCCTCCGTCTCTTCAAAATCTAATTGATTATTTTTCCCGCCTGCCGGGCGTCGGACCGAAAACCGCGCTCCGGTTTGTTTTTTATTTGCTGAAACAACCAAAAATTGACGTCGAAAAATTCGCCGCGGCTCTGGGTGTTCTTAAAAATCAAATGGCCATCTGCCAGGTCTGCCAAAATTTTTCTGAAAAAAATCCTTGCGCAATTTGCAGCGACTCCCGACGCGACCATGAAACTATTTGCGTCGTAGCCGAGTATCAAGATTTGCCAGTCATTGAAAACACCAACGATTACCACGGTACCTACCATGTTTTGGGCGGAGTTTTAGATCCGCTTCACGGCATCACGCCAGACCAATTGAAAATTAAAGAGCTCGTGGCGCGCATCCAAAATGGAAATGGAAAAATTAAAGAAATTATTTTGGCGTTGAATCCCGACCTGGAAGGCGAGACAACAATGCTCTATCTCACAAAACTTATAAAATCTTTTGGCAAAAATATAAAAATCACTCGCCTCGCCCGCGGCCTGCCGATGGGATCTGATCTTGAATACGCCGATGAGGTGACTGTTTCCGACGCGCTGAAGGGCAGAAAAGAAATGTAAAAAATAGTAATTAGCAATTTTAAAGATACAAAAAATCAGCCGCGTTTCGGCTGATTTTTATTTTATTATTTTATGCTCGTCACTTTTACCTCCGTAAACATCTGCCTGTGGCCATTTTTTCGGCGATAACGGACTTTCGGTTTGTATTTGATGATATTTATTTTTCTCGCCCGGCCCTGTTCCAAAATTTCCGCCGAAACTTTCGCTCCAGAGACGAGAGGTTTTCCGACTTTTATCTCCTTGCCGTCTTCATCGGATAAAAGTAAAACTTCAAAATCAAGTTTATCACCGGCATTTCCGGCGACTTTTTCAATCTTTAAAATTTCCCCTTCTTTAACTTTGTATTGTTTTCCACCTGTTTTTATAACTGCAAACATAATCTTCCCTTGAGTATTAAAAAATTAACATTCAAATATTAAACCATCTATCCCAAAAATTGTCAACTTTTAAACTTATCTAATACTCTTAGCTAGCTCCCTATCAACTGCCCCAATAAAACTTCTAAATCTTTCCAATTCCGGATCGTCCTGAGCTTTTTTCAAATTCTGTCTTATTTCTTCTTGCCTTCCCGCGACATCGCCGATGGCATCATCAATATTGCCAATCTCTTTTAAAATAGCCTGAACTTTTTTCATGTCACCTTTATCTTTTGCCGTTTCCAATTGTTTCAAAAACCGCGCGCTTTCTTTATTAAGTTTATCAACCTTCGGTTTCGCGGCGGCGATCGCTCGACGTAAATCCCCGGCAATCTGCGCGACCGCCTGCTCTTTTTCATCTATAAGTTTTTCAAAAAATTCTCGGGCTGGCGAGAGGTGTCCATTTTTTAAAGAGTCAATAATCCCATCTAAATAATCAATTCTTTGCTGCCTTATTTCTTTGCTTTGTTCATCAAATACTCCAAAATTTTGAGCGCGACGCAACTCATGCTGGAGAAAATTTATCATTTCTTCTTTTTCCTTAAAAAAATCTCGCTCCTCAATATTTCTTTCCCCCTCCACTTTTGACATATCAATCTCGCGCATATCTTTTTAAATTTTAATATCAACTTTATCCCCTACTTTTATCCCATAATTTTCGGCAAATCCAGCGTTAACTTCCAAAACATAATTTGCTGGTTCTTTCGGCGTATAGGTTGATAAAAATTCCGCGGCCACGACCGGCAGATTCGGCGCGATGTCAACCACCACATCATTTTTAATCCAAATAATATCAATAGAAAATTCCATATCTTTCATCCAAAACGCCGGCTGGCCCGGAGTGGCAAACACAAAAAGCATGCCATGATTTTCATCCAAACTTTTACGATTACTCAAACCTTTTGACATTTCCGCGGCGTCATCGGCAATCTCCACTTTAACTTTTGCATTATCAATAATTACGGAACCATGTTCTTGCGCATATTGGCCTGCTTTTAAAAATCCTGCCGCTGCCAAAATTACAATAAAAATGACTGAGTAAAAACGCTCCATATTTTTAAAATTAGTATATTTTCTTCTCTTTATAATACCGCAAATTTTTTCTGGTGGCAAGCTAAAATAAAAACCCTGGAGTGAGTGAATAGTCCTCGGATGTCCAGACAAATAGAGAGAGATTTATTTGCTGAACGAAGATTATTCACTCGCTTCAGGGTTCAAACATTTTTTGAGACCGCCACTTTTGTGATGTTCTCGAAAAATGTGGGGAACGAATGATGTGTAGTCACTCGTTCCCCGTGTGTTCGGTTTGTCTAGGCCGAAACCTGAGGGCTACTGCCTCCCTTGGACTCACCACTACGCAGGTGACGCGTTCCATCGCGGGCGGCGAGCGTTGACCTTGCGGTCAAGCGATAGCGGCTATCTATCTCACGCCTACCTCCTCCTCTTCACCGAGCAGGAACTGGACGAACCGGTCCAGCTGCGGTTCATACCGCTGCATGAATCGGACCGTCGCCCGCGGTGCGATCCGGTCGGCGATTCTGACCACGATGACCGCGGAGACAAGAATCGCCGTGCTGGCGACCTCCCGTACCACCTTCACAATCTTCCTCCCTTCTAGCCGCCAAGGACCAGCAAAGAGGCGACAAAAGCGAAGAACAAACCGAGCCAGAACACGTGGCCTTCTCCGGCTCCCTCCATCTCGCCGACCACCATAAGCCGGCGACGCTCGAACTTTTTGACTCCTTTCATGATGACGTAGACGTCCGCGCCTACCACCAAAATTCCCAGAATCACCCTGGCCGTGGACAAATTTTCTTGCCTCCTCTTGGTCGGATGAACTAGGAGCAATCCTCGCCGTCGTCGCCGTCGCAGGCGTCGACCACATCATCGCATCCCGCGTCCGCCTCGCACGGCGGAGAGAGATCGATGAACGTGTTGCTGCAACCGAGCGCGAACATCACGAACAGCACCATGAACATCTTTTTCATCTCGTTTCTTTCCCTTCTTTTGCCTCCGCCAAAGGCGGAAAAATTTATGAAATGAACTTTCCTCTCTTCGAGTTCACCTGTTTACTGTTCGAGCGGAGCGTTAGCGAAGTCGAGAACTTCTCGACTCACTTCGTTCGCTCGAAGAATAACAGATGCCCTCGAAAGAAGGCGGAACACATTTTTTAGGTGGGTTCCGCTAAGCTCGTATTTTTTCTTGCTGTCACCTTGCGGTGATTTAGGAAAATTTACGAGCCACCGTCCGAAGGACTCGGACGATTTCCGGCATACTTTTGGAAGCCGGCTTATTTTGGAAGGTGCTACTACGGGCAGTCCTCGTCGACCAGTCCGTCGCAGTTGTCGTCGAGGCCGTTGCCACACGTGTCGATGGAACCCGGAATGGACCAGATGGTTCCGGGTGGCGACGAATCGCAGGCCAGCTGGAACATCTCACCAGGCGCGTTGCAGGTGATGACGCCGAACTCGGTGCAAAGACCTTCGTCGGAGAAGATGACGCAGGTACGACCGAGATCCTCTCGGTAGTCCTCGTCCGTTTCCCCATCGCAGTCGTTGTCGATCTCGTCGCAGAGTTCCTGGGCGTCCGGATTGATAGCCGCGTCGCTATCGTCGCAGTCTTCCGCATTGGTAACGTACCCAGGAGGCATATCCTCGGTTGGACAGTGTGACGAGGTAGCGGTGGGGGTGTCGAATCCGAAGCCGTCGCCGTCTCGATCAAAGTAGATCGGAAAGCGATCGATGGCATCCGCGTCCGTCTCGCCGTCGCAGTCGTTGTCGAGGCCGTCGCAGATCTCGCCAACGCCGGGATGGACAGCCGGATTGTGATCGTCGCAGTCGTAGTACTCACCCGGCGAAGAACCACAGAGCTGATGACCATCGACGTCATCATCACGTCCGACAAGCAAACAGTGATTCATCACACAACGGGAGATGATGCACTCACTGTCGCGAAAACCGCAGTCATCGGAAGTGACACACTCTGGCGGCGCGCAGGCGGGATCATCGGACGGAACGTGGCGACAGATGCCGCCAACCTCGCAGAGGTCGACCGTGCAGTCGTCGCCGTCGTCGCAGTCCGCACTCGTCTCACATTCGGTAGTCGGGAGACACACGCACATGTCGCCGGAACAAACGCCGGTTGACATGCCTTCTGCCTGGCACTCGAAAACGCAATCGGTCGGCACGCAGTCGGACGGCGGCTCGCAGGCCGGATTGTCGGAGGGAACCATGACGCAGGTGCGGTCAATGCCGCAGATGTCCACCGTGCAGGGGTCGCCGTCGGCGCAGTCCGCGTCCGAAACGCACTCCTGACTCAGATCGAGGAACGTGTTGTTGCAACCGATCGCGAACAGAACCACGGACAGAACCATCAACGTATTCTTCATCTTCTTCTCTCTTTCCTTCCTTGTTGTAAAGAACTTTGTCCCGGACACGCGAAACATCGCGGCCGAGAAACTTTCCTCTCTTCGAATTTGCCACGCAACGCGTGGTACCCTCGAAAGAAGGCGGAACACATTTTTTAGGTGGGTTCCGCTAAGCTCGTATTTTTTCTTGCTGTCACCTTGCGGTGATTTAGGAAAATTTACGAGCCACCGTCCGAAGGACTCGGACGATTTCCGGCATACTTTTGGAAGCCGGCTTGTTTTTGGAAGGAACTACTCGGCGATCACGAGCTTCGTGGAGGCGATCATGGGGAGACCCGACAGGAAACAGATCTCATGGCCGACGTCAATGTCGTCCGCGCTCATGATCCCGAACTGGAAGATCTCTCCCAATTCGGGATGGTCGGCTCCGAACCCGCTCAGAGAAAGCTCGACGTACGAGATTTCGACTTCCGGCGGCACCGCGATGTTTTCGAAGACAATCTGATCGCCGGGACTCCCTTCTCCACTGGGTACGATCTTCTCCTTCCGGATCGAAACCCATTCGCCCGAGAACGGAACCCTCCCATGCAGTGTCAGCCACGCATCCAAGCTGGCATCACCCTGGAGAACCGTGAAGGCAATCCGAGGGATCACGCCTGTTTCAATCTGAACCATGAAGGCGAACTTCGCCACCGAAACCTCGTAAGTGCTGCTGTCCATCGGTGCGCACCAAGTGTCCTCGGCACACTCGCTCGGTACCACCTGTCCGTACGTAACCCAGTTGACCCACGGAAACACGGGCGGACCACTGATGAAGAGCGAGCTGCAGAAATCCGCGGGGTAACGTGGTTCAGTGACGGTTGAAGAACAGGAATGGAAAGGATGGCTGGTGCACGCGGGAGCTGGTGGGCAAACGGAATCTTCGTCCGTCTCGCCGTCGCAGTCGTCGTCCGCGCTGTTGCAGACCTCGGTAGTCGGGATGCAGGCAGGCCCACAGTCCTCGTCGACCGCCGTGTCGCAATTGTCATCTCGACCGTTGCCGCAGACCTCGTCGGCGCCGGGATGAACATCCGGATCGTGATCGTCGCAATCGTAGCGTTCGCCTTCCGGCAGACCGCCGCAGAGCGACCGACCGTCGCCATCGTCATCACGTTCGAAAGCGAAGCACGAATTCGCCAAGCAGCGGAAGACGAGACACTCGCCGTCGAAGCGAGCGCAATCGGCATCCGTGCGGCACTCGGGTGGTGTCTCACAGGCCGGATGACCGGCGCAACCAGAGTCGGCACAGTCGGCACGACCGTCGCGATCGTTGTCTGCGCCATCCGTACACTCGCCGGGCTCGTCACCCTCGTAGTCGTCGACTTCCACATCCGCATCAGCGTCCGCATCGGCATCGACGTCCGCGTCAGCATCCGAAGGCGTCTCGCAGGCCGGATGACCGGCGCAACCAGAGTCGGCGCAGTCGAACTGACCGTCACGGTCATTGTCCACGCCATCCGTGCATTCTCCGGGCTCGTCGCCCTCGTAGTCGTCGGTACTTGCATCCGCGTCGGCGTCAGCATCGGCATCCCGGTCGTCCACCGGCTCGCAAGCCGGGTTGTCGGAGGGAACCATGACGCAGGTGCGGTCAATGCCGCAGATGTCCACCGTGCAGGGGTCGCCGTCGGCGCAATCCGTGTCCGACTGGCACTCGCTGTCGAGGAACGTGTTGTTGCAACCGATCGCGAACAGAACCACGGACAGAACCATCAACGTATTCTTCATCTTCTTCTCTCTTTCCTTCCTTGTTGTAAAGAACTTTGTCCCGGACACGCGAAACATCGCGGCCGAGAAACTTTCCTCTCTTCGAATTTGCCACGCAACGCGTGGTACCCTCGAAAGAAGGCGGAACACATTTTTTAGGTGGGTTCCGCTAAGCTCGTATTTTTTCTTGCTGTCACCTTGCGGTGATTTAGGAAAATTTACGAGCCACCGTCCGAAGGACTCGGACGATTTCCGGCATACTTTTGGAAGCCGGCTTGTTTTTGGAAGGGACTAGAGCGTGATGACGCCGTCGTGACCGTACATCATGACCATCGCCATTGCGCCGTTCTTCATCACGAGGCCTCCGAGGCCTCGCACCAGCTCCCGCGCTTCCCTTCCGGTTGCGTCATCGGGAGTGGTGGTGCAAAGAGCGACATCGTCGTAGGGATAGCCGAGCTCGTCGCGGAGCCGCTGCCGCGCTTCGTCCTCCGAGGAGGACGAAGCGATGATGTGTCTCGCGGCGACTTCGATCTCGGCGTCGGTCATGTCGGGGTAGGACTTGCACTGCACCACGGCGGCTCCGACCAAACCGATGAGCTTGGTGTGCTGGGCCGCACGAATCACGGAGTTGGCGAGCGCCAAGGCCTTGCAAGGGTTGCGTTCACCCACGAAGGACATGGAGGGGTTGTGACCCCTCGAACGCTGCCATGCAGCGTGCGCCACGACCTGCTCGGCAGAGCCTTCGGGCCAGCCGAGAACACCAGACTTCTGCATCTCTTCCTTCCCTTCTTTCGTCCCGCGATTCTGCGGGAAGTCAACGAACTCTTGTTCCCTCTCCGCACCATGCGGTTTAGGAAATCTTTCGGACAGAAACTTGCGCTTCTGCCCTGGCTTGAATCGGCGAATCTTCGTCGCCTCAAGTCATTTGGACAAACAAAAACGGGCGGAGAGAATCCGCCCGAAATTAAATTATTTGTACAAATAATTTAGGGTGGTTTTCCCGCCACTTTGGCGAGTCTCTCTCAAACCGACCTATTTCATTGTCAACAAATTAGTATACCATAAAAACAACAATCTGTCAAGAGCCTTTGACAGATTTTAGATGATATTTTGGCTAATTTTAGATAAAATATATTATGGCCTGAGCTTGTCGAAGGCCCCTTTTGATAAACCCTTCGACTTCGCGCTACGCGCTCCGCTCAGGGAATAAAATAAACTACTCCCCTATTTTCTGCTCATTTTGATGCCCCTTCACCAAAACCCCAATCCAGAGTAAACCCAAAACCGCCAAAATTCCAAGAGCAAATAACTTTCCTTCTGATTTTAAAATTAGGGTTGAAGTGCCAAAAGCCAGGGTGACAAAATACAAAGAAAGCACGGCTTGGCGCTGGGTCATGCCGGCGTCCAAAAGCCTAAAATGTAAATGTTTTTGGTCAGCTAAAACCAGACTTTTTGGTCTGTTCCAAAGCCGCCGCAAAATAACAATCGCCGCGTCCAAAATCGGCAAACCCATAATCAAAAGTGTGGTCGCTATTTTACCGCCGGCAATAATGGACAAAACTCCCAAAATAAAACCGGTAAACAAACTTCCGCCCTCGCCCAAAAAAATCTTCGCCGGATTAAAATTCCAAACCAAAAATCCCGCGCAGGCACCGGCAAAAATTATCGAAAGCATCGCTGTCCCCGGCTGGGCGACTTCGGCCATTAAACTGACGAAAAAAATTATCACCGCGCCGATTGTTGAAACTCCAGAAACCAAACCGTCTAAACCGTCTAAAAATTTTGTCGTGTACATCATTCCCATTAACCAGAGAAATGTGAAAAGGTCGGCGAGGATCGTAATTTTGTAAGGAATGCCCTGCCACCAAAAAATAATTTTTTGCCAGGAATCAAGGTGCAACAGTCCGCCGAAAGGATTTGTAATTTGGCTGATACCCACACCACTTACAATTACGACCGCCGTGGCGAGCACTGGCCAGATAATTTGATATTTTGGCGCCAATTTATATTTATCATCCAAAAATCCGCCGATCATTAAGAGCGCGCCGCCCAAAAATACGCCGATTAAATTTTTCGCAAAAATTTCCGTGCCCAAAATTTTATCCGTAAAAAAAACGTAATAAGCTAAAACTCCGAAAAAAGATAAAAAAATCGCGAAGCCTCCGAGAAGCGGCATTGGCTTTTTATGAATTTTCCTCGGTTCAGTCGGCTCGTCAACAATTTTGTATTTCAAAGCCAACCGACGGACAAGCCCGGTCAAAAAAACCGCCAACAAAAAAGTGACGATGAAGGAAAAAAAATACATGAGCATTTTAACTTTATAGTTCTCTCGCTTTTTCAACTTTAAAATTCCCGTCGGCTTCCAGAATAATTTTATCGCGCCGGCCGACTTGTTTTGTCAAAAGTAAATTGGCCAAACCATCTTCTACTTTTTCTTGAATTACGCGGCGCAAAGGCCTCGCACCGAAAACCGGATCAAACCCGGCAGCCGCAAGCGCGGCTACTCCTTCGGGGGTAACCTCAAAGATAATTCCGTGTTTATTTTCCAATTGTTTGGCAATTTTGTCAAGCATCAGGCGGGCGATGGTTTCAATCTCAGTTTCAGTCAATGGTTTATAAACAACTACCCCGTCAAAACGATTTAAAAATTCTGGCCGGAAATATGGTTTTAATTCTGTGTTTATTAAGCGGTCTTTAATGGCCTCAATTGATAATCCGCCTCTAATCCCCTCTTGAATCGCTGGAGATCCTGCGTTTGAAGTGGCGATTAAAATAACACTCGTGAAATCAATTGTTCTTCCTTGATTGTCGGTCAAACGGCCGTCGTCCATCACTTGCAAAAAAACATTTAAAATATCCGGGTGGGCTTTTTCAATTTCATCCAGAAGCAACAATGTGAAAGGATTTTTTCTGATCGCTTCAGTCAAAAATCCTGGGGAATTGCCGGCCGGCGCGCCAATTAATTTATAAATACTTGCCTGATCCTGGTATTCTGACATATCAAGACGGACCATATTTTCTTCGCTGCCAAAATAAACTTCGGCCACGGTTTTCGCGGTTTCAGTTTTCCCAACACCGGTCGGCCCCAAAAATAAAAAATTGGCAATCGGCCGTTTGCCTTCGCGAAGTTCGGCCCGAGAACGCCGGAGCGCCGCCGCCACCATTTTCACGGCTTCGTCTTGGCCGATAACGCGATGATGCATTACTTCTTCCAACCGCAAGAGTTTTTCAGTTTCGCCTTCAGTTACGGCCGTCACGGGAATTTTTGTTTTTTGCGCCACAACTTCAGCGACGTCCTCGCCGGCAACAACCGCGCCTTCGCCTTTTTTACTATGGGTGTAATGCGCCGACTCGCGTAAAATTTCTATGGCTTTTTCCGGCAAAAATCTTTCGTGCAAATATCTGTCGGACAAAGTGACGGCCTTGGAAAGCGCGTCGTAAGAAAAAATAACTTTATTTTGATATTCCACGCCGCCAACTTTCGCTTCCAAAATTTGGATTGCTTCGTTTACTTCCGGCTCTTTCACTTCAACTTTTTGTAAAACATTTCCAAGCGATGATGATTCAATGTGCTTGCTCCAATTCGCCGACGTGGCTGTCGCCAAAACAAAGAAATAACCTTTGGAAAGTTCATCCGCCAAAACGCGCGAAAGATCAACGCTTTCCTCCGCCCCCGCGGTGATGCCGATTAATCCTTCAATATCTTGGATATAAAGAACAATGTTGCCGGCGCGGGCAATTTCATCGCAAATTATCAAAAGCCGTTCCTGGGCTTCGGCCGGAGTCGCTCCCGCCACGAGTTGCCCAACATTTAAACCAATCAATCTTTTATCCTGTAAAATTTTTGGCACGTCTTCTTCGAGCATTCTCTCGGCAATGCCTTCAATAATCGTGTTTTTTCCGACGCCGGGGTGGCCGATTAAAATTACACTCTGATGTCCGCCTTCAATAATTCTCATTATTTCTTCAGCTTCTTTTTCGCGGTCAACGCAAGGCGCGAGGTACGCGAACTTTGCCATTAAAGTCAGATCCCGGCTGAATTGGTCCAAATACGGCGTGGCCATGGCGGTCATAGCTCGAGACATTGTTCCGCCCGGACGAAGCCTGGCCAATGCCCGCGACTGTTTCCATTTTTTCCGCAAAAGTTCGGAAATCTTCAGCCATTCCACCACATTTTGAAGTTTAGTTAAATCAACTTCAAGAGAATATAAAACTTCCTGAATTAATTCTTCCGACTCGGCCGTAGACAAAAGAAGTTCGGCAATGTCAATCTGTTCGCGGCGCGCCTCGTATGCTTTAAAATATGATTCAAAGAAAACTAAAATTCCCGCCGGAGAAATGCGGGGTTCTTCCCGTTCCGGCAAATCGGGCGGCAGAGAGGAGAGCTGTTTAATAATTTTTTCCTGTAAAGTTTTTAAATTCACTCCGAGCCGCCCGAAAACCACAGCCGATTTTCCGGAAAAAAGAAGCGCGCCAAAAATATGGAGCGGCGAAACTTCCGCGTGGCCGAATTTCAACGCCGCTTTCCAGGCGTCAACTAACGCGTGCTCGGCCTCAAGGCTTAAAGTTTTAGTCACGTTTATTTTTTCTTTTGCCGGCAGCTGCCGAACCGCCGCCCAATCGGTTATTTCCCCGACCGGCGCCGCTTTTATTCTTTCATCTGTTTTTTCCGAATATTCCCGCTTTTCCACTTTTCCCGTCAACGCCCGCTCTAAAGAAAATTGGTAAATTAAATAAAAATCACTGACGAGCGATAACAAAAATAAAATTACTTCCAGCCGCCCGGAAATCCAGAAAGAAAAATCAAAAACTTGCGCGAAGCCGACGATCCAAATTTTCCAGCCTAAAAATAAAATAGCACCCAAACCAAAAATCAAGGTAGCACCGGTGAGAACAGTTTTTAAAAATTTTTCTATTTTCTTTCTTTGCAATTCGCGCTTGGTGATTATTTTATTCCAATAGAGAAATCTGCCATTGCGCCAAACGCCCGCGCCAAAACCCTGGCAAGCCAAGCATTTTCCGGCTCCCACTTTTCCACTGCCATTGCAGGCGGGACAAATTAAAATATTTTGGTTAGGCGTCATAAAATTATCCTGCCAAATTTAAAATAATTCCCAAAACTACGAAGAGCGGTAAAACAATCCAAACAAAAAAGACCAAGATCATTATCACGGTCCATAAAATTAAAAC
>JBAZEY010000007.1:0-60981 GCA_041653675.1 Patescibacteria group bacterium
TTGTGGCTTTAAACCTGACTCAACAAATATTCGAAACAATGCAAAAAAGCAGTCACCCCCTGATTGCTTTCCGCAAAGACTGGAGCGGCGATGCCGTAGCCACTAGTTTAGCATTGCGTTCCGTTTTTAAAAAACTCGGAAAACCTATGGTTGATGTTGCTTCCGACGGTTTTGCCGCACCTAAAAAATTAAACTTCCTCTCTGAAGTCAATACCATAAAACCAGGCATTAATAATTTAAGAAAATTGATTATCAGCCTAGACGTAGCTCAAAACCGGATCGGCGACTTACATTATGAAATGAAGGGAGACAAATTAAATATTTTTGTCTCGCCGGAAGAAAAAAATCTTGACGCCAAAAATCTTTCCACTACCCTTTCCGATTACCGCTACGATCTCGCCCTAATCTTGGACACGCCAGACCTTGAGTCGCTGGGTGCCGTTTATCATCAAAATTCCGATTTCTTCTATCGCACGCCAGTTGTAAATATTGATCACAGCCCGTCGAACGAACAATTCGGCCAGATTAATCTCGTAGAAATGAATGCCACTTCCACCGCGGAAATTCTTTTTAACTTTTTAGAATCTTTGGACCCGCAATTAATTGATGAAGAAGTCGCGACTTATTTGCTAGCCGGCATGATTTCTAAAACCAGAAGTTTTAAATCTCCAAATGTCACGCCGCGAACCCTAGGCATTGCCTCACAACTTATCGCCCGTGGCGCCCGGCGCGAAGAAATTATTAAAAATCTTTATCAAACAAAAACCATTGGCACCTTAAAACTTTGGGGTAGAGTTTTGATGCGTTTAAAAAATGACCCTTCGGCAAAGATCGTTTGGTCGCTTATAACGCGCGACGATTTTATCACTTCTGGCGCGGAAGTTGAGGAATTGCCAGAAGTAATTGATGAGCTGATCGCCAATTCTCCGGACGCAAATATTGTCGTTCTTTTTTATGAAATTCCTTACCTTAATTCTCCGGAAACAAAAATTTGCTGTCTTGTAAAAACCTTGAAGGGCGCCACAGCCGACCGGCTTATTTCCCATACCGCTGAAGGAAGTAAAGATTTTAAACAATTCTGTCTTACCGGCATGCATCTCGCCGATGCGGAAAAAATAATTATAGAGGAAATAAAAATGAATCTCTTAATGAAAAAATAATATCCATTTAAAAAAAACCTCGCGAATAGATTCCGCGAGGTCCCCCGATACTCCGGTTTGACCGGGGTATTTTTGTTTTTGTTCCTCCTAGCGCGCCAGGATCTGTCGGCGCACGATCGTGTGCTCCCGCTTGGCACCAGTCGAGACGAGATCAATCGGCACACCAAGAATGTTTTCCAGGTGGTCGACGTAGTTCCTCGCCATTTTCGACAGATCCTTGAACGAAGTGATGCCTGCGGTCGGCTCTTCCCAACCGCGAACCGTCTCGTAGACCGGCTGGACTTCTGCTTGCGCGGCAGGCGCGGCCGGCAGATGATGGATGATCCGCTCGCCGAGTTTGTAGGCGACGCAGACCTTGATCTCGGGCAGTGCATCCAAAACATCAAGTTTGGTCAGGGCCAGACGGTCCACTCCGCCAAGCTGGATGGCTTCCTTGACCTGGACGGCGTCGAACCAACCGCAGCGCCTCGGCCGGCCGGTCGTCGTACCGAATTCCTTCCCGCACCTCCGGAGTCCTTCGCCAACTTCGTCCTTGAGTTCGGTGGGAAACGGTCCTTCTCCGACACGGGTCGTGTAGGCCTTGACCACCCCGACCACCGAACTGATGCGATGGAAATCAAAACCCGCACCGAGCGCCGCCTGAGCCGCGAGAGTGGACGAGGAAGTCACAAACGGGTAGGTGCCGTGGTTCACGTCGAGCATCGCACCCTGCGCGCCTTCGAAGATGATGTTCATGCCCTGCTCGTAGAACCGGTTGGTCATCCGGGAAACAGATCCGACAAAAGGCAGAATGTCGGCCACTCCTTCTCGGATATCGGCAGCCACATCTTCCTTTCGCAACTCGGGAACGCCGTAACCGCGACGCAGAGCGTTGTGGTGATCTAGCAGCACGTCGAGTCGCGAATCCAGATCGCGCGGGTCGGCCAGATCGCAAAATCTGACTCCCCGGCGAGCGACCCGGTCTTCGTAGGTCGGGCCGATCCCTCGACCGGTCGTGCCGATCTTGCCCTTGCCGCTTCGTTCTTCGCTCAAACGGTCAAGCTCAATGTGAAGCGGCAGAATGAGCGAAGCCCGTTCCGAAACGAGAAAGTTCTGACCGGAAATTTCGATGTCGAGCTTCCGGAGATCATCAATCTCCCTGCGAAGCGTCCGCGCGTTCACGACCACGCCATTCTCGATCGCGCAGAGAACATGACGTCGGACAACACCCGACGGAATGAGATGCAAGACGATCTTCTCGTCGCCGATGACGACCGTGTGGCCGGCGTTGTCGCCGCCCTGAAAACGGACGACCATGTCGGCGAACTCGGTCAGGATATCCACGACCTTGCCCTTGCCTTCATCGCCCCATTGGGTGCCCACGACCACGATTGCCTGACCTGCCATCTTCTCCTCCTCTCGGCTCGCCATAGTAGGCGGCCTTCCCCCCCTTGTTTTTGATTTCCAAGTAACCAAAAGAAAGTTATCACAAATTGAGAAAAATGTAAATTGGGGTAGACTCTTGATTTTTTAAACTAATCATATAAAATGTTATTAGACGAACTTATGGGCGGCTAGCTCAGCTGGTTAGAGCGTTACATTGACATTGTAAAGGTCACAGGTTCGACTCCTGTGCCGCCCACCAAAAAATCCGTCGCCAATTTGGCAGACGGATTTTTTTATTTCCTAAATTTATATCCTAGTAATTCTGGCACCACGGTTCGTAGAAAGCGCGCGGTTCATTGCAGGCCGGACACTTTGCCGGCGGTTCGGTTCCTTCGTGAATATAGCCGCAATTCAAACATTTCCAGCGAATCGGTTTCTCGGTCTTAAAGACAGCTTTGGCCTTAACTTTTTCAATTAAAATTCGATATCGTTTTTCATGCTGTTCTTCTACTTCACCAATTTCTCGAAACATATCCGCAATTTTATCCTCACCTTCTTCACGGGCAATTTTTTCAAAACCCGGGTACATCTCATTCCATTCCCACTTTTCTCCCGCCGCGGCTGCTTCAAGATTTTCAGCCGTGCTTCCAACCGGCGGCACGCTAAAATTTTCTAAATTAGTGGCTGGCTCGCCTTCCATAAAACTCTGTTCACGCTCGGCGTGCTCCATTTCATTAGCCGCCGTCTCTTCAAAAATTCTCGCGATTCCCTCGTATCCTTCTTTTCTTGCTTTCATGGCAAAAAAAGTATATTTGTTGCGGGCCATTGATTCTCCGGCAAACGCCCGCCGTAAATTTTCTTGGGTTTTAGACATAAAATAAAAATTTAAATTTGTTCTTCCTCTCCTTCGGCTTCTTCTTCCTCTCCTTCCATTATTTCCATCTCTTCTTCACAGCAAACCAAAGTTCCTCCGCCAACCTCCATCACGGTTATTTCGTTTCCGCAGACATTGCAGTGATACTTTTCTCCGATGTTTTTTACTGCCATAAAATAAAAATTAAAAAATTATTATTCTTTGCCGTTTAAACAATAGTATCCGGACTTAAGGTTGTTTTCCTGATGCACAACGCAATTCATGCAAACACAGCCGCTCATCGGCACCTCGCAGGAACTTTTGTCTTTGCCGCAAAAAAGTTTTTGGTGGCTGCCGCGCATGCACATATTATAGCTCGGGCACGGTTCACAGCCGCACTTTACAAAATTTTCTTGGTTGTCTTGAACCATGTTTTTAAAATTAATTATTATTCGCAAGCCGGAATAATTTTTTTGTAATCAAATTTTGTTTCGGAAAATTTTATCACATTATTGGCTACCGCCCGAACAAATTCACGAGTTTTTTTGTCTGCTTTAAAATATGGCTTGTCATCCTCGGTTTTGTATTGCGCACCGTGCGTCGTGTAGGTTATGCCAAATGGGGCTAAAACACAACCCATATTTTCTAAATACATCAAAATGTCAAAAGCCGTTTTATAAGCGCCGTCTTCGTGGCCGTTTACAATTATACCACAGGTTTTTCCAAGCATCGGCGTCGTGCCGTTCACCAAAAACATATTTTGTAATGCCGTCAGCCGATCAAGAAAATGTTTCAGGAGCGCCGGCATATTATTCCAATTTATTGGCGAAACAATTATAAATCCCTTGCACTTTTTAAGCAAAGTATAAAAATATTTCATGTCGTCGTCTTGATTTCGGCAAGGATCGTGGCAGAGATTTTGAAACATGGAATAACAATGCCAACACATATCGACTCTATACTCGGACAAATTTATTACCTGATATGATTTTTTTTGTTCTTTGAAAACCTCGGCAACCATGTCCGTGAAAAGTCTGGTATTATGTGCACGGTGCTTTGAGCCATTAATAATCAAATAATCCGCCGGCTTTAAGGCCTTAGCCCGTTCTGAAGACGGCTTAACCGGCATCAAATCAAATTCTCCCGCTTCCGAACCGCAGCGCGGGCAATTTTTCGGCGGCTTATCGCCAGAATGAATAAAACCGCAATTGTTACAAACCCACATTTTTTTAACCATATAAATTTATTTTACAATTATCCGGCCGGTCATGTTTGGATGCGGTACACAATGATAGGGATAAACCCCGGGCGTTTCAAATTTTTTGGTGAAACTTTGGTCTTTACCAAAAAGTTCGCTGCCCCAGTCCTCGCCCGTCACGGTGTGGTTCGCTGAATCGCGGTTTGTCCAGGTAACTTCTCCTCCCGCGGCAATCGTCACACTCGGAGGACTAAAAGAAAAATTCTGAAGTAAAACCGTGGCTGTTTTAGGAGACTCTTCGGCGGGCTGATTTACGTTGACCGATGACGGAACATTAGCGTTTTCATTTACCGGCGGAACAACGTTATTTGTTATAGGAACATTTTCCATCGGCACGTTCGCCTCGGGCGCTGGAGTAGACGTTTCTTTATAACAACCCGCGCCGGCTAAAATTAAAACTGCTAAAACAAAAAATACTAGGCTAAAACTCTTCATAACATAATTATTTTATCCCAAAATTAAAAAACCAAATTCCCAGACCATAATAGGCGTGCACCAGAGCGACAATTAAAAGCAGTGTCGCGTTAATTTTATGGAGTTTTAGGAGATTCATTCTGCCGCGGCGCACCATCATTATGCCGAGATAAATTTGGAAGAGCAAAAGCACTCCCAAAATAATCCCCAGCCAAACATTAATTGGCCGGCCAAAAAGAATAGGCACTGTTGTTAAAAATTCCATAAATTTTTTAATTACCATCTACCAGTTACACACTTTCCCAAAGTCCGTGGATATTACATTCTTCCCGCGCCATCAAAATATCTTCCGGTTTTAAATCCGGAATTTCAAAAACAATCTCAGCTGGTTTGCCAACTTCAAGATTTTTCCGCTCTACCACCGCCTTATTCCGATAAAGTTCAATCCAATTAATATGATGTGCTTCTTCCGTTGGATGCGGCACGAGCCCGACCTTCACCGAAACTTCGCCACTTCCCTGCCTTAAAATCACTGGCGTATGTTTTTGCTCAAGCTCGGTCGGATTCATAAAATCTTTCATTTTTTGAACTTCCATATTTTTATCCATTTAATGATTATTTTTCCATTATACCACAAAAAAGACGTGAAAAAAATAAACTCAGCGCGAGCCAGACGCGATAATTTTTCCTTATTTTATTTTTAACTTCTCTACCTTTTCTCAAAAAACATTTGAGAAAGCGCTACCCATAGACCGCCGAAAGCGGCCGCGCCAAAAACAAGACAGAAAGCCCAGCCAAGAATGGGAATCAATCCGATTAAACTCATAAGTACAATACCGACCACAACCGTCTTCCAATTAAAGTGAAACTCTTTCTTTTTTGAAAAAAGTTTCCAAATCAAACTTCCGAGTGCCATGCCCGCCAAAGCCGGACTTAAAACCATAAAGAAAAAGTGCAAAAGCAATCCGCCTACGCCAAGCACGCTGCCAATTATCGTGATAAAAGAAATAACCGCGGCGATTGGCAAACAAATCCCGATAGCCACGCCGATCAGTAAATCCCAACCAAATTCTTTCAAATTTCTTTTAACAAATTCTTCTGTCTGGCGGCGGAAAATCCAATAAAGAAGCAACCCGACCAAGAGGACCGACAAAAATTTCAAAAGCCAAACACCCCAGAAGATTCCCCAAAATGCATTTTTATTTTCTCTTACCTGACTCTCAATTTTTTTAAAATCAACCGCTCCCCCAATCACCGCTGCCGGATCAATTTGGGCTGCTTCCGCAGCTTCATAAGAAAGCGCGCCCGTAATTTTTGCATCAGGGCCAATCGTTAATTTTCTAACTTTAGCAAAAACATCGCCTTCAATTTTTCCATTAATAACTGCCTCGTCTCCATAAATTTTAAGGCCGCTCTTTGTTTCACCGGAAAAAGTCACCATTCCGCCCGCCAAGGCCACATTCTTTCCAAAAGTTGCTTCTTCCGAAATGCTCACCTGGCCGCCCGCCACGACTGCTTCTCCGCCCACTGTCCCACCGATCATTACTGTCCCGCCGGCCGCCCGAATATCGCCGCCAACTAAACCAATTAAACTCACTGTCCCGCCGGCCGCTGCCACATCATCTCTCACCTCGCCGGTGAAAAGAATTGTACCTCCGACCGCGATAAAATCTCCTTCAATTTTTCCCCCCAAAATTACGTTGCTCCCGGCAGTATAAAGATTGTCGGAAATTGTTTTATCCTTGCCTAAGGCAAATTCTTCTCCGGTCCTAAACTCCGCCGCGCCAACCGGGCTCACAACCAAAACCATGGCTGCGATTGCCAGGCATACAAAAATTTTCTTTTGCATACTCGTGGTAGTTAAATTAAAAAAAATTAATTAAGAATTATTTTTACTTTTCTTTAAAAGTATAGCGCTAAAAATAAAAGCTGTGGCAAAAAACAACGCGCCAAAAAAACACGGCGTTAAAAATGGATTTGGGCTAAAATAAGTCGGACAACCCAGGGTGCAAGTCCTCGCGTTTAACCAATTATAAAGTTCGTACGCAAAATTTCCCCAAGCAAAAAGCGTGCCCAAGAGTAAAACGACAAACTGCGCGATGATAATTTTTCTCATAAATTTATTTTAAATTAATTATTACCGTTCATTATCTTTTTTCTCGGGCCCAAATGTTTAGGCAAAGCCTGCCAAAAATAGAAAAGAATCAACATATCAAAAAAGAGTATAATCATTTTTAAAAGAGAAAAATTAACCGCAAGCTCATAGACGCCGTAAACGGCCACGCCGGAGAAAAAAATTACGCCGATGTCGCGGACAATCCACAAACGATACCAAACGCCGATGGCTAAAATAATTTTTATCGCCCCTAAAATAATTAAAACCCATCCGACGGCGAGGGAACTTTTAACCCACCCGGCGTGCGAAAGCAGCCAATTGATAAAAATATCTTGCGGATCCTCGGCAAGCTCTTTGGTAATCCACACACTGATAAATTCACTGGTCGCCACGTGGCGAACGACATAGACTAAAAATAAATCCAGAGAACCCAAAACTATTTCCACTAACCCAAAAATTCCTTTGTAGGCGACAATTAAAATCAAACCCAGCGGACGTTTAAAATATTGATCAAGTTTTTGAAGCATTAAATTTAATTTGGAAAATTATTTCGTTTTCAAAATAATTTTTTGTTCAGTCGGTTTATCCTGGCTAACTTCGACTGTCGGCGTATCATCCGAATGTTCCAAATTTGTAGGGAAATTGCTGTCATTAAAAAAGATAACGTACTTTCCTGGTTTGATATTAAAAGTTGCGACGCCCGCGTTATCTGTTTTAACAAACCCTCCCTCTGCCGGCGGCCCAGCAGTTTCTCCGACATCAACTTCTAAGTCTTTTACTGGTTCATCTTTATCCGTGACCACCATCACTCTTAAGACCGCGTCGCCCTTGATACTCGGCCCCTGTTGATTGTCTTGATATATCAAAAAATAAAGGCCGACAAAGCAGAGAATGATAATTAAAAAAATCGTCACATCAAGGCGCCAACGAAATTTCGAGGTGAACATAAAATAAAGCCCAGCGAGAATAATCGGATCAATAATGAAGGCTACCGGAAACGTAATTATAAACAGAAACATTATAAGCGGTGACTGGCTAGTCGAAAGCGGCACGCCTACAAAAATAAAAATAATGAGCCCGATGCCGAAAACATAACGAAAAATTCTCGCGGCCGAGAGCCAATAATTTTTTTTAATTTGTGGGGTCAAAATTTCCGGCATAAATTGGATATTAAATTATATTATTCGTTTACGCAAAGAAACAAAAAACACGGCAAGCGCCGCGGCAAAAGAAACTAAATTTAAAATGGCGAGCGTCGTAAGCCCAGAGAGAAAGCCATCCACCACGAGGAGCAACACGCCCAGGGCGTAAATTGCGACAAAAGCCGGCCAAACTTCTTTTTTACTGACAAGCATTTTTCCTAACTGCAAAATCCAAGCCAAAATAATTAGTAAGAGACCAAAATTCGTAAGCATAATTTTATCTCCGCCGAGAAATTTGCCAAACTGAAGCAAGAGCGGAAAGAGTCGCGACAAGGAAAATTACTGAAAGCACGTTCTGCGGCACGCCCCAGCCGTAAAGTTTTGCAAGATCATAGAAAACATAGATCGCGAAAGTGAACGCCAGGCCGTACATGTACGAACGGCCTCGAAACGCGGCCACGGCCGAAAGAAGCGCGACCAGACCTTCAATGGCGATTGAAATGAGAGGAATGAATTCCATAGAAAAAAGTTAAATTATCTTATATCATTATCCCAGAAAATTGGCACTAAGTCAAAATAAAAAACCGTCTCTCCTCCCCCAACGAGAAACGGTTTTGTTTCGGCTCTTTGTTTTCTACCAGCCGCAGCCAAGGCGACCAAGAAAAATTTCCCTATACATATCGGGGCCCCGGCAGTCAGCCCAGGCGGGAATATATTCGTGGCCAGTCCAAACCAAGGATGGCCGCTCATGGTATGGGCAAGGGGAAAATAATATTTCAGAAGAAAGCCTGCGCCCGTCCCTGTCTACACGCATGAGATAACCTCGTTCATATGTGCTGGATACTTCTTGCCAAAAAAGTCCGTATTCTACGCCATTCCAAACAAGGGTTGGGTGACGAGACAAATCAACTGTATTAGTAAGTTGTGCCGCCGCACCAATTACGGCCCCGCTCTCATTAACTTTACCGAGATAAATTTCATAGTTGCCTGTGGTGTTGCCAGTCCAAACCAATGAGAAGATTGAACCATTCCACACAAGGTCAGGGTAGGTTGGATCTCCCATCTCGGCAAGCGATTCTACAACAGTAACACCGCCGATTGGCGAACCAGTGGAGGTGAAACGGCTAAAACGCACCTCCTGACCCCCCGAAACCGACGCATTCCAGACCAAACCATACGCCGTCCCAGTCCAAACCATCTTTGGACAGCATTCTTGAATGGCTGGATCTGCGGCAATGGCAAGCTCTGAACCAATTTCGTCTCCACTCGCAGCAAACCTCGCAAAGTAAATGTCACCATTTTCGCCGTTTGTGAAAACAACACCAAATTCAGTCCCAGTCCAAACCAAGGATGGTTCATAACTAGATGTAGAATTTAGTGCCGCCGTTACTTGGATATCACCGATGACTTTCCGACCGACTGAGTCGATGCGAGTGAAATAGATATCTCTAGTTATTGTTGAACGCCAATCGGACCACGCAAGGGCATATTCCGATCCGGTCCAAACGAGAGTTGGAAAATCAGATTGCTCCGCAGCTGTTGTGATTCTGACATCACTCCCGATCTCAGTGAGCGATGAGTTTACCCGAGCAAAATAAATTTCGGTTGGGTAGTAACGCCAATCTACCCACGCAACTCCAAGTTCAATCCCAGTCCAAACAAGGGATGGGGAATTTGAGGCTGAATAGAGTGCACCCGCAAGAACGCGCTGATCGTAAATGTATTCCCAGGCCGCGGGATTCAAGTCGTCACAATCGCTGCCTCCACAAAGATCATCCGCGTAGGTGTCGCCGTCTCGATCGCGGGCAACGTTTTGGCAAAGTCCAAAGAAGCAGACGTCTTCGGTACAGTCATTCGTGTCGGCGCAAGCAAGTTCAGCCGGAGTTTCATCAGTCTCGCCGTCGCAGTCGTTGTCCACGCCGTCACAAACTTCAGTCGTGCTGGGAATCTCCTCACAGATTGTGTAGAGACCCTCCGTGGTACAGATATAAGATCCTCCGCAAGGAGATGTTCCACAGGCCAACCCAAGCTCTGGCCAGTCTTCGTCAGTTTCCCGGTCGCAGTCGTTGTCCAGGCTATCACAAAGTTCGGGAGACGGCGCGCCGAGAACCGCATTGCAAATACTGCCGCCAACTAGCGGCTCGCATTCCCAAACGCCGCTCGCCCGGCACTCGCCAAATCCGCCTTCGCAGGCGACGCCAAGCAACGGCCAGTCTTCGTCAACTTCGCCATCGCAGTCGTCGTCAAATGAATTGCAGCGTTCAGCGCGGACCTCGTGGTCGCCTTCGCAAATCGTACCGCGATGAAGCGGCTCACAAACCCAGACCCCCGTCCGCTCGCAAAGCGGCGTTGGCCTGAAAGTGCAAGCGTCGCCAATCAAGGGCCAGGTTTCGTCGGTCTCGCTGTCGCAGTCGTCATCCAGGCTGTTACAGAGTTCTGTCGCGCCGGGATGGATGTCCGCGTTCGTATCGTCGCAGTCGCCTTCGGAAACTGTCCACGTGTCGCCGTCGCTGTCTTCGTCGACCCACGCTGTTGGCGGACAATTCACCCAAAGGCGATTCGCGCCACAGTTCGGGTAGGCCGGACTCTCGCCGTACGGATCAATCTTATGGCCGCTTGCGTCGCGGGCTTCAAAGTGCAAGTGCGAACCAGTTGACCAGCCGGAATTGTCACCAGTCCCCAAGAGTTCGCCAGCCCTGACTTCGTCACCCACACCAACTTCCAGCGTTCCTATTTTCAGGTGACCATAGATGGTGTGGTAGCCATTGTTGTGACGGATCTGCACATAATTGCCGTACACCCGTCTTCCGTGGTAAGTATTTACCCAGCCATCTTCCGCGATCTCGACTACGCCTTCCGCGGCAGCAAAGATTCCATCGCCGTCATCACGGACGTCATAGTCAATACCCCCATGGCAAGAACCCGAAGGATTGCGGTAGCCGCAAAAACCGACGGTAATGACTGGCGTTCTCGTGATGGGCAAATACAAGAATTCTTCTGCCCCTGAGATGTGTGGAAACAAAAACCAGGTCACCAAACACAACACACCCCATCTGAGATTTTCCATTTTCCCTTTCCTACTCTACCTCGGTGAGGTTGGCGATCATGTTCTCGGCCGTGGAAACGTAACTTGTGCCGTCCGGCACAAACACCCTCAAGACGCCATCACGAAGTGGAACTATGTAGACCCTGTCATTCTGCTCGAGAATGTTAGAGTAGTAAATAATTTTTTTTACTGCTCTGCTCCCGAGCGTTACATCTTCGGACGAAACAACGTCCGTATAGTCCGCCATCGCATTTTCTACCGTCCCAGTATCACGGAAAATCATAATCGGAAACAACGGTTCTGGCGGCAAGGTACCTGGCAGTTCTTGATCTGAGAAGGCGAGCGTCACTACTTCCTCGCCCTCAACTGTCTCACCGTACTCGTGGTACTGCCAACCCGTGGGGTAAATGAAATTCACACCCCACCTCATATTCTCGTACTCCGTCCAACCGGCCGGAACTTCTCCGGTCGCATCAGGCGTGACTTCTGGCGTGTTGTCCTGGGAAGAGTCAGACACTTCGTTCGTGTCTGAGTTTGTATCGGTGGGCGCCACGGAATTTTTTCCGCAACCCCAACCGACCAACACCAACGCGCCAATGATCGCCACTACGAAAACGATTCCCTTCTTCATCTTCTTTTCTCCTTCCCCGCTACTCGCGGGATTGTTTCCGCCTCTTCGGCGGATTGTTAAAAAGAGCCGACCTTTTATCCCTCCTTTAAAAAGGTTAATCATAGATTTTTCTGAATTTAAAAATTAAAATTTTTTATTTTATAATTTTATCATAAAAAAACAAAAACTCGCACTCCGCTACCAATCGGCAATTACTTCCTGACCCTCTTCTTCGTCTTCCTCAATCGTTTCTCCCTTTTTCACTCCGGTCCAATCAACTCTAAAAATCATATTATTAAACTCTTTAAACCACCGACGATTTTCCTTCCCTTCCGCCGGTTCATACCAAAAAGCAAACCCGTGATATATACCATTTTCATCCGGCGTCTTGTTCCAAATGGTCTTTGTTCCCAAGCTCTTCACCTCGCCCTGCTTGCCATGCAAAACTGTCTCCGAACAAATCTCCAGATCACTGCGACCGGTCACCTCGTGCATTTTTTGAATTACTTTTCCCTCCGTCATTAGCTGGCTTTCAACTTGTGGCTCCTCGCGATCTCTTTGTTCGCTCATATTATTTTTTAAATTTAAATTAAAACTGTTTTTATTTTATAATTTTACCACAAAAAAATTATTAAACAAAAACCCCGCCCTTCGTGAAAGGCGGGGTTGCTTTATAATTATTCATTATCCGTTACTCAACCACTATCGTCCCCACAATTCTGTCCACCACCCCATCCAAATCAAATGTCTCCCGCTCAGCCGCGCACTCGCTCTGTTTTGGATCATCATAATTCAAACATTGCGGATAGCGCAAAACGAAATTTAAGGAAATTAATTTTCCGTCTCGCGCCGTAGTATATGTATATGTTGTGTAAGTGCTGCCTGCCGCGCCTTCGCTTAAAGCCGCAACACAATAAACTCTGTCGTCCACCATTCTCCGCGCCACTCTCGCCGGAAAACTGCTCTCTGCCGGAGTTTCCGCGCAAGAAAATTCTCCCTCGGCAATTGTGACCGTCGGCGGCCACTCAGCAACACTAATATATTTTGCCGTCAAAGTTTCCGGATATTGAAATTCAAAGCCATTGCCACTCGAAATTTTCCAGCCGGGAGATAAAGGACAAGGAGAAAATTCGCAATTCGGCGGCACCCGGCCAACAGAACTTCCGTCCGGACAAATTTTGGCTTCGAGTGTACAGGCCACCGGCTCGGGACAAGGCGCGAATTCGCAACTCGGCGCGACTCTTGAAACATAACTTCCGTCAAAACAAAGTTTGGCGTCAGCCGTACAAAAAACCGGCTCGGGAGTTTTCTCTCCAAAAGCTTGCCAAAGGAAAAGCCCGCCCGCTGCCAAAATTAAAACTACAATAAGCGCGACTAAAATTTTGTTCATATCCCGTTAGAAGCCCTTGACGAAAAAAAATTTTAAGCGATTGGTGAGATAACGTTTTCCCATTCCAGACTTAAGATATCTTTCTCGCACACGAGCATCTTCTCTATTTAAACTTATTTCACAATAAATTAATTTCCATGGAGCCCCGAATTTAGTAGCTATGTTTTTTCTCGCATTATGGCTTGAAATTCTTTTTCTCAAATCGCAAGTTGAACCTGTATACCATTTCCCTGTTTTATCGCTTCTAAGAAGATAGACAAACCACATAGGCTTCTAACGGGACATACGTATTTCAATTATCAATTTCTATTTACTAATTATTAATTACTTCAAAATCTCTGTATTCGGCAAAGTGGAACTTATTTTTTCCAAATCGGCCGCGGAAATATTATTATTGCCCGAGACGTCAAGAATTTCGAGCTGCGTTAAATTTCCAATTTCGTAAGGCAATCCGGTCAGTTGATTGTTTGATAAATTTAAAATTTTCAATTTTTCCAACTGCCCGACTTCAGCCGGCACGCCGGTAAATTTGTTGCCGCTCAAATTCAAAATTTCCAAATTTTTAAGCTGTCTTAATTCTGCCGGAAGCGCCCCGGTTAAATTATTTCCCGAGAGATTTAACTCAGTGAGATCGGTCTGATTAAAAACACTCATCTCCACCCTGGTCAGCCCTTGATTGCTTAAATCCAAATAATTCCATTCCGCGGGAACATTCGCGTTATCATTTGCATTGCCATTAACATTTCCATTTTGATTTTCCGCAAAACATCCGGCTCCGAGCAAAACAAGCGCGAAAGCCGCGATGAGTAAGGGAAAAATAAATTTTTTTGGCATAATAGTAAAGTTATTTTAATTAAACGTAGAATTATTATAACAAATCTGGATTAATCTTGCATTAAAGCTCCGCGGCAGAATTTTACCAATTAACAATTCCTCCCTGCCCGTCTTCCCCGTCTTCTTCTTCCACCGCCGACTTTCTCGTCCGAAGATATCTCGTCGGACACCGGACGCTCCGATAAATTTTTACCGCCGCAAGCGCCAATAAAATTATTATGCGCTTCTAAAATATTGTCAGGGGTCATTTTGAAAAATTCTCCCGCTGTCCCAACCGAGCCAGCGCGAAATTCCTCGTCTTTGGCCAAAATTTCCGGATGCACCCGAAAGGCGCGCTCATTCCAACCGAGAAGATAAATGCCCGAAAGTTTTCGAACCCGCGAGAGCGCGACATAGCCCTGCCCAAATTCAAAAACATCGGAAAGATCCATTACGGCTTCGTCCAAACTCATCCCCTGACTTTTGTGCACCGTAATCGCCCAAGCAAGACGAAGCGGCAATTGGGTAATCCGAGCGCGAATTTCTCCATTTTCCTCAACCATCCAATCCATCGGCAAAACTTTTATCCGCCTTCCGTCTCGAGTCGCGACAATCGGCTGGCCGCTCTCTTTATCAAAACCCAAGACCTCGCCCAACGTGCCGTTAACAAATCCCTCTTTCAAATTATTTTTCGTAAACATCACCGCCGCGCCGATTTTTAGATAAAGCGTTTCCGGTGAGAGACATCCTTTTTGAAGCGCCGCGACTTGCGCTCTCGGGCCTTGCGACGACATTTCAAAAACTTGCGGCTCGCCAAAAATTTTCCCGAGCATTTTATTGTTAATACTATCCACGTCGGCATTCAGAGAAAAAAGTTTTGGTACGCCATCCGGCGCCTGATTGGGTTTTATTTTTCGCGTTTCAAGAGAACGAAGATGATTATTGGAAAAAACATTTCGTCTGATTGATGAAAGAATTGAAAGAAAACTCCCGTCGTCTTGACGATGCTGTTCGGTAAGATAGCAAACAGCCGGCTTGGCCTGCCCCCAGGCCGGAGAATCATACGCAAAACGAACCCTGGGTTCGTCAATTAATATTCCCTGCCGGTCGCCCTCCGCCTCAAACTTTACAACCGGCGGAAGCTGAAAAAAATCTCCGACCAAAACTATCTGCATGCCGCCAAACGGTTCCGCGTTCTGTTTTATTTTTCGACAAACAACATCAACCATGGAAAGCGTCCCGGCGGCGAGCATTGACACTTCATCTATAATCAAAACTTTGGCGCGGCGGACGCGCTTTTCAATATGCTCGTTTAAAATAATCCGGCCAAGGTCGCGCTTGTCCAGTTTTGTTTTAATTCCTATTCCGCTCCACGAATGAATCGTCACCCCGCCGAGATGCGTCGCCGCGATTCCCGTTGAAGCCGTGATCGCCGGATCAATTCCCCGCTCATTTAAATATTTTACGTATTGATTCACCGTATGCGTTTTTCCGCTCCCCGGCTCGCCAGTCAAAAAAACATTCGCGCCGGTTTTAAGTATTGAAAGCGCTTCTTGTTGCGTCATTTGATTATTATCTATTCTGAGAAATAAAAAAATTAAAACTTGATGTATTTTTCCCAATATTCAAAAAGTTCTTTCGTCGCCCGTAAATCGCCGACATTGTATTTCGCGATATCGGCGTATCTTTTTTCCTTAAATAATCTGCCAACATCATCTCCCGTTACTCCTCCGGCCTTCGGACTTTTTATGCCAAAAGCCCGGCTCCAAAGATGCAAACTGCCGTTCTTCCGCACGGCTCCGTAAAAAGATAGTTGATCAAATAAATCAATATGCTTGGCGTCAAATTTTTGGCTATTCAAATACCGATTAGACATTAAGTCCTTGCTGGGCCTGATTCCATGAACCGCCGAGCGCACAGTCAAAAATGGCACATCAAAACTTCGGCCGTTAAAACTTACAAACTCTTGATATTGCGCCGCCCCCGCCCAAAAATTTTGGAGCATTTCCTTTTCCGTCATTTGTTTAAACTTGATTCCATCTTCCTCAAATTCTGGAATACTTTCTCCCGGCGCCTGAAAATATACGGCTCCTTTATTTTTTTCATTATCCAAAACGCCGATGGCCACAATCTCCCCGGTCAACGGCGAAAAACCCAACCCGTTTTTCAAGTCATCAAGCGCGACCCGATATTCATCTTCCCCGGAAGATTCTTTTTTGATCCAGCGAGTTAAAATTTCTTGCGTGGTTAGATCAAGCGCGTCAAAATCCTCGCCGATGGTTTCTATGTCAAAAATAAGTTTGGACATGGTTTTTAATAAGTTATTTCTTCGCCTCAACTTTTAAACTTTCCAACGCCGCACCCTGATATTGTCTTTTACTAATATCCTTATCTTCCGACAAAATTTTAACTTTAAATCCCGCGTTCTTTATAAGTTTTAAATAATCATTTTTTAATAGTGCCCCGCCAACGCATCCGGCGATTAATTCTTCATTACGCCTTTGCGCCAAGGAAAGTTTTTTCAGCAAGACAATATCTGAAACATACATTCTGCCTCCGGTCTTCAACACTCTGTACGCTTCGCCAAAAACTTTTTCTTTGTCCGGGGCAAGATTTATAACGCAATTGCTTATCACAATATCAATTGAATCATCATGAACGGGCAAGTGTTCAATGTCTCCCAATCTAAATTCCACATTTTTATAACCATATTTTTTGGCGTTAGCCCGCGCCTTGTTAATCATCTCTTCTGTCATATCAACTCCGATCACCCGGCCGGAACTTCCCACTCTTTTCGCCGAAAGAAAACAATCAAAGCCCGCGCCGGAACCCAAATCCAAAACAACATCACCCTCTTTGATTTTTCCCATGGCCACGGGATTGCCGCAGCCAAGGCCGAGATTCGCGTCCGCGACAGATTTTATTTCCTTGGCGGAATATCCGATGCTTTTTGATATTTTTTCGTTATCAGTTTTGGAATCGCAACCGCAACTGCAGCCACAACTTTTCCCCGCCGCGATTTTGCCGTAAAAATTCTTAACGATTTTTTTGATTTTATTTTTCTTCATTTTTATAAATTATTGTTTAAGGACAATTTTTTATCCTTGACAATGTGGATAACTCTTGTTATTATGGTTATGTAGTCGCAAGACTGCCCTGCCCGCGGATGCGGGAATACTATCCGCAAGATCTAGCTCTAAAGGCTAGATTTTTGCTTTATACGAACAAGATTTTCTTTTATATCTTGTGCGTTTATAACCAAATCGCTATTTGCCTTCAATGGATATTGCACGAAACCACCTTTAATCAATATAATTTTTTTACGATTATTTTTCAGAAATTTTATTAAACTGATAAAATCGGCATCGCTTGAAAAAATACAAAAAGTATCATATTTTGCCAAAAGACGAATGGCATCGACGCAAATTTCTACATCAAAATTACATTTTGGCAAAAAAATAAAATTTCCTTCTCCATCATGCTGAATCCGCCTAGTAGTTATATCTCCATCTTCCAGGCGGTGTTTAATCTGTTGCATGGGTTTCGTGAAAACCATTTTCTCCCCAAAAATATATTTTGTTTTACCGAGAAACTTCAATGACTTTTCATTTTGCGGGTTATGTCCATAATAAAATCTGACGTGTTCGGAAAAACATTTCGCAAAATTAAATAATTTTTCTAAATCAATAGACAACTCTTTATCTCCGTCTAAAATATTATTTTCCCAATCTCTAACATCATCGTCAAACCATTTATCCACATTGGCAAAATCAATAAAAACAAAAATCTTACCGAATTTTTCATCGTCAATTTTCAACTTTTCTTTAATATGACAATTTCTAAACTCTTGCAAATCCATATTTTATAAATTTACGAACAATTTTTCTCCTTACCCTATTTCACGACAAACGCCTGAGTCATTTCTTCAAACTCGCCAACATAATTCTGCCACAGCTCTTCCAGGGTATTGTAAGAAAGTACCCAAAGATCATTTCCCTCTCCCCATACGGCAACCATAAGCACGTGAAAATCAATGCCGCTTTTTTTGAAAGTCACCTCTGTGGCGTAGGCCTCGCGCCCGTTTAGTGTTAAAAAATTCTCGCGGGAAAAAACCGCATCGGGAATCGCCGAACGCAATTCATTTTTTAAATATTCCGCGACTTGTTCTTTAGTTTTTCCTTCCGCGGAGTCATATGAAACAGCGAAATATGTCTGAAAATTCATTTTCTTCGCCTCTGGATTAGTGATATTTTCATTTCCTTTGACAATCATTGCCGAAACGCCGGTCATGGCCGGAACCGAGCGCCAGCCCGCGGGATAGTTTAGGGAAAAATCGTCAGTGGCAAAAACATTTTCACTCGTCGGAGGAAGATTTTGATTTGAATTATTTTCCAAAATTCCGGAGAGGTTTAAATTATTTTCTCCGAGGATATTGCTCTCTGTAGTTAAAAACCAATAGGCCATCGCGGCGAGGACAAAGATGACGATGATGGTGATTAAAAGGGAGAAGGGTTTTTTCATGGGGGTTTAAATATTATTTAAATTTTACGGACGATTTTTTGCCTCGCGCCAACAATTTATTTTAGAGACTAGTTGGTCCGGTCGGACCACTAGCCGTGATTTCCGCCGTCGTGGTAGCGCTTATATTTGTTTGCAACGGATAACCAAAATCGTCTTGCGCACGATGAGTCTCCGGGGAAGTCTTTTTCTCTAAAAGACATTCTCTTTTACAAACAGACGGCAGGGTCTCTGCACTAATAAAGATTGCTAACAAACTACCCAATAATCGTTTTAAAAAAAATTTCATATCTTTAATCAATTATCTTTCTTTAAATTATCTCCTAAAATTACTTCTAAGTCAACCAAAACAAAACAGGCGATTAAGCCTGTTTTGAAAATAATTTCGGCGATCGCGAGTTGGATAAAATTTTACGCCCCACCGGGTAATAACTGATCTCACAAATGTTCTATATCCAGCGACACATAAAAAAATCCGCACGCTCTATCCCTTTTGAAATTATTTTTTCTTACCGTACGGAGAACGATTGATCGGCTTGAGACTAATTCCTTTTTCGGAAGCCATGTTACTCACTGCACCCGGCGTTCTACCTAATTTTAATCCAATAACCCTTGTCGGCGTATTCTGTTTTGACAGCTGTTTTAAGGTAGAGACCTCTTTACTAGTCCATTGTTTACCGGAATTTCTATTATATTTTGCCATTTTTATCACCTCCCTTCTTCTATTGATTTTTAATCTTTATTTTTTACTCCCTTAACCATTTCGTTTGAACCGCAATGAGGGCAAGGCTGTACCACCGCGCCATCATCATCAGTTTCAAAATACTCATCACAATTTCCACAAGAAACTTCACTTTTTTTGTTATCTTCGTTCATAAATAATACAAATAATTATTATAGTTACTACTCTTACCTTTTATTTTGGGAACGTAACTGCCACTACGCCCTCGATTCTAAATCATACACTCTGGATTCCAATTCTTTGATCTGCCGTTGCAGTTCTTGGATTGTTCTATTATTCTCAAGCGGGCAAAGATTGGAGCCGGCGTTAGCGCATGTCGAACACATCGACCATCCAAAATTGCATTTTGGCATATTGTTTTAGCGTGTTATAATTAATTTAGGACTGGAGCGGCTTGAGCGGGGATAAATTTATCCTCCACTCAAGCCGTTCTTTTAGGTTCTGTTACATTCCGGGTTGTACCTACTAATTAACGCTCGCTCCCTGCTTTCAGAAAAAGTGGTCACTTCATAAGAAAAAAATCTTATGTTCTTCCTCTGGAGACAAGGGTTATTTGGATCGGGATGTTGCGATAATCTTTCGCGAAGGTTGTCGGCCCGACCCGCATAGACAATTCCTTGTTCTGAAGCAGTCTCTGCCAGGAGATAAACTCCCTCAGAGGTTGGAACCTTGTCTATGTCTCTCAAAAAGTCATACCAGCCGTTCATAAATAAAATCTCTTACCTTTCGGCTATTAATTATTAAACTCAGTTTTAGAAAAATCCGACTTTAATTTTCCGTGACTGAAACAAATATATTTTATAATTTTATTTATTTTTTATAACGTCTTCGACAATGCCTTGGATCATGGCCTCTTCTTTAATATAAATCGGTTTGTATGTTGGGTCCGTTGATTTCGGTTCAAGAACGTAAACGTTGTCTTTCTTCTTAAATATTTTTATGGTGGCCTCGTCCCCAATTAATGCAACCACCCTTTGCCCGAAGTCGGCATAATTCTGTCTTTTAATTAAGACAAAATCACCACTGTTTATTCCCGCCCGGTTCATGCTTGTCCCGGCAGCACGTAGAAAAAAATAATCTTGATAATTTCCACGAATTTTACTCCTTTCGTAAGGAATGTAAGCTTCAATGTCTTGTACTGCGAGAATCGGTTTGCCACAAGCAACATTACCAACCAATGGAATACTTACCATTTTTTGTAGGCTTTCCCTTATCCTAAGGCTCCTCGATTTGTGTTCGTCAGAGAGCAGGGCGCCTTTTTTCTTCAGAGAATCTGTGTGCCGCTGAACAGAGCTCGTGTTTTTATAGCCCAAATATTCCTTAATCTCATTCAAAGTCGGCGGAACTCGCTTAGCCAAAGATAGATCTTTAATCGCGGCCAAAATTTCCTTTTGTTTGTTGGTAATTTTCATAAAAGCTGTCCTTACATAATTACTTAACCATAATTATGGTAGCACAGAGGCTAAATAAATGCAATATCTTACCCCAAATAGCGTAAACTCTGCCGCAAAAAAAATCACCGCCGTCGGTTCTTTATTACTAAGACGAATAAAAACTAAAAATGTTACACCCTTGCAGTATTCTTGTTCAAATTTCAGGTTTAGATAATATTTTATCAATTTCTTTCATCAACTTCTCGGTCTCAACTAGCACTACAATAATTTTCTGATAATGCTCGATGTCGGCGTTGGTGAGATTGCGGCCTTTGCGATCTTTCAACCATTTCTGCGCCGGCTGGATGCGTACTTCATTTTTCCAAAATCCTAAATTTCCCCGATTTTACTAACTTGATACTGTTATAATTTTCCGGATCGGTAAATTCAAATTGCCAAATCGAATAAACATCTTCTCCGTGATTTTTATCAAAAAAAAGTGTGACAACCTTCTTCTTTGTTCGCTCCTGCCACTGTCTAAATGGATAAAAAAGCTGACGAATAATTACATTTGTAGCACTAAAATTTTTTGCCTCAATCAATACAATCTGTTTTTTTCCTTCGTAGCCAGCATCAACTTCTGTCTGCACACTAGAAACTTTAATTTTTTGTTTACCAACCATAAACTCAAAATCTGGTGTATATTTTCTGCCCCTTATCGTGAGTACAAGCGAAGGATCGTCCATAAAAGTACGAATCAAACTCGCGGCATAGGCGTAATCAAGGTGCTGCATCTCAGAATCACCAATTTTTGTCGTTTCCAGCTGGAAACCAATTTTTGAAGGATAAACCGTAACTTCCTTTTTTATTTCGGGAATGTCCACATATCCCTCACCCTTTATAATATTATAAAGTCCGTTCTTTATTGGGAGTAGAAAAAGATTATTTTTAATAAAGACATCCGGTCTGTCTTCTCGACTATCCTGTTTGCATAAAATACGTACTTCTTTTTCGCCAGTCTCTTTAAACTTTTGACACGATCTTTTTATTTGTGTTGCCGAAATTAAAAATGGCGACTTATCAAAGTCATGATCTAAAATTTTATAATCATCAAAAATTTTTTTCCACGATTTACTATTTGCCATATAATTAAATAGATTTATTTTTTAAGTTATGATCTAACTCTTCAAACCGTTTTATCGACAAATCCAAAAATTTTGGATCGGTGTCAACGCCAATAAATTTCCTACCCAAAAGATGAGCGAGAATCCCCGTCGTTGAACTCCCCGTAAATGGATCCACAATTAAACTATCCTTTTTTGTACTAGCGAGTACAATTCTTTTTAACAAATCCTCCGGCTTTTGTGTAGGATGCTTACCAAATATTTTTTCGGCTGCTTTCGGCGTACCGATTGCCCAAACTGAACGCATCTGTGTATTTGGTTTTTTTAAAAAATCTCCTGGCCATTTTCCGTTTTTCATTAATGCGTAATCAAAAAGGTGTTTTGCTTTCTGATCTTTTCTTGCCCAAATAAGTGTTTCGTGGCTAGCAGTAAAAAAACGACAACTTAAATTCGGGGACGCATTCGGTTTGAACCATGCAATATCATTTAAAATACGAAAACCAGTAAATTGAAGTGCAAAACCACATTGATAAATAGAGTGATATGTCCCACTAATCCAAATCGTACCTTGTGGCTTTAAAACTCGTTTAGCGGCTTGTATCCATTCTCGATGAAATTCAAAATCTTTTTGAGGACCATTGCTTTTATCCCACTCTCCTTTATTAACGCTCACTCGCCGTCCGGCGTGAACGGTAAAACCACCGTTAGACAAAAGGTACGGCGGATCGGCAAAAATCATATCGACAGAATTTTCTGGGAGTTGCCCTAAAATTTTTAAACAATCAGTGTTGTATAGCACAAAATTACCTTTAACAAAATAAGGCCTGTCTTTTACTGACGTTAAAATTTTCTTTTTTATTTCCATATCTATTGATTTAACTTTTTCTAATTATCCCAGAAAATCGCTTTGAAGTAAAGGAACTAAAAGCGCGGGGAAAAATCCCCGCACCTATGCTTTATTTTAATTCTCCCTCTTAAATTTATAACCTCGCTGATAAAATTGGGTCCCCTATCGTATAGTTTGTAAAGAAAGCCTCGGGCACATCTTCAATTTTCTTGTTCCAGTCTGATCCATAGAGCGCGGCGGCGGTTTCTCCGGATTGAACCCAACGCAAGACTCCGCCTTTTTCCACGGCATAAACTTTGGGATCGGTCTGCATTTTTACCATCTTCACGCCCGGACGAAAAGTCACATTCCCTCCGAAAGGAATTGCCGCCAGTTGAACGGGAGTGACGGTGAGAACTCCGGTAAAGTTTGTATACCAAGTGAAATATGTTTTGTTGTTGGGAAAGACATAGCGCCGGCTGTCGGCGCCGCAATAATAAACCGCGGTCGAGGTCGAAACTTTTAACCTTGATCCGGAAATGCAAAGCACGGGCGGGGGGATGGAAACAAGGCTCTTGTCGGTATTAATATCCGGACTCTCGCCTAGCGCGTCGGCGACGCTGTAACTGCCGGGATAACGCGCGGCCACTAAACTTAAATATGGATTAATCGCCGTGCCGTCGGGCAGGCGAATTTCAAAATGCAGATGAGCGCCGACATTTTCGGCGTTGCCGCTGTCTCCCATCCAGCCGATAAGCTGGCCTTTTGTGACAAGCGCGCCGTGGACTATGCCCGGGGCGTAGGCGTTCGCCGTGCCGCCCAAACCGTCATCGGTTCCGGGCGTATCATTGTTCACATGCAAATAATGATAGGTATAACCATCGAGGTCTATCAAGGTAATGGCATAACCATAATCAGCTTCGGGTTCTACTATATAGCTCACTCGTCCGTCAATCGCCGAATAGAGCGGCATCATTTTTTGGCCCATGAGATCAATACCTTCGTGCGAATGTCCATAACGGGCATCGCCAAAACTGTCGGTGAAGGTGACCGAGGGATCGGTCGGAAAAAAGATTGACCTCGTTTCCGCGGCAAAAACGCCGGGCACCTTAAAGCCGAGGGCGCTTGAAGCCAGAAGAAAACTGGCGGTAAAAATTATGAATATTTTTTTCATAAATTAAAAACTGATAAATTTCGCACTAATTTTATTATACCATTTTTATTTTCTAAACAAAAAGCGCGGGGAAAAATCCCCGCGCCTATATTTTTCTTTTTCTCTTTTAATTCCCCGTTCTCATGGGCAGCGCCGGTTCTGTAAGCGGTTTGCTTTCCAAAATCGCCGGAGGAGTAATTGTATTGTTTGCTTCCGCGGCGTCCAAAATTTCTTTCACCAGCGGAATTACCACCACTTCTTTATTGTAATATTCATCCGCCTGGCCTTTATCAATTACCGGGAAAACAAGAGCCGGAACGAGAAGATCGTCATTTTCCGTATCCGCGTATTTAAAATATCTCATATACTGAATTTCCGGCGTGCCGAGCTTTACTTCCACTTCTTTCACTTCAAAATTTTCCACCGGATAATCTCCCTGGGGCCAGAGGTCTCCTTGCAAGGCAAACTTCATCACCCGCTCCTTATTCGTTTCCATGGCGTAATTTGAACTTTGATAATTTTGCGTTTGAAGGCCATAGAGGCTCGTCACTTTCATGGTCCTGATATTTATATTCACGGAAAATCCCACCTGGCTGTAGCCGCCCTGCTCCCAAGCTTCTTTCCCGTTTACAAGCAAGGGGTACAAAACCGTCATCGTGTCGGGAATCCAAACATCCGCGGCTGGAACATTTATATATCCCAGTTTAGAACTCTGGCTAACTTTTGGCGCGCCATAATTTCCCCGGTCAATTCCGTAGCGGGTCATAAAATTATTGGCTGCCTCAATTAATTTCTCATCAGAGGGCACATCAGACTGGCTCAAACGCGGCAAAGAGCCATAATCTACCGGCATAGTTCTCTGCCAATTTTCATACATGGAAACCATTCCTTCGTAAGGATTAAAATCAACAAGATATCCGCCGTCCCGATCTTCGGCGAGCGAGAGGGTTTGAACTTTAACATTGCTCAATTTGCTAGGATCAAAAAGTCCAAAACTAATTTTGTCCAAAACTGAATTTAAATTTTCGCTGCCATAGCTTTTTAGCCGTTTCAAAACCGCGACTTCGCTTGCCTCGGGCAGAGAAAAATCTTCGCCGACATAGACATAGCTATATTTTGTCGCGTATTGCGGCGGCATCATTTTTATGTCCGGCACAGAGGCGTTCGTTCCTCCGCCTCCGCCCAATCCCAAAGCCGGACGGGAAGTAGAAGACGGAGCTTGCGGCGAGGCAATCGGCGCGGTGACACCCAAAGAACTATCCGATTCAGCACCGACTAAACCTTGGCTTGAACCTCCAAGATCACCAAACGCCCGCTCGCCGGTTTCTTCCACTCTCACTCCCTTAGAAAAATTCGCCAAAGGATTTCCCGCTCCGAATTCTGGCATACTAATCCAACCGTTTTGCACGGCCGGCACGACAATAATTACCGCCAGGACAATCGTCGCGGCCGCTAAAGATAATCCCCGCCAGAAAACCAAATTTTTCCAAAGCGACGGCCGAGCACTTCCCGCTTTTTCTAATTCCTCGGCCCGCGCGAGCAATTTCATTTTCAATTCTTGCCGAAAATTTTCATCAAATTTATCCTGGGGTTTATTGGCAATCATTTTAGCCATAGTGGCCTCCAATTCTTTTTGATATTTTTTTAAACCCGGATCAATGATAAAGAGTTCGTTTAAAATTTCTTGGATTATTTTTTCCATACCCCGTTAGAAGTCTGTTTTCCTCGGAAAACTTAATCCGAGTGGCAAACTTCTTTTTTTTAATAAACCCCGTTCCCGTCAAGAGAAAAATTTTAAAGAAAATTTTTCGTCAAGGACTTCTAACGGGGCATACATTTTTTAAGATTAAAGATTTAAAAGTATAAAAAGTAAAAACGCGGCTGCTCCCATTTCCGCCCGGAGCTTCCCTATCTCGCGGGAAAAAATCATTTTACAATTTGCTTCGGAAAGTCCGGCGATTTCGGAAATTTCCCGATAAGACATTTCTCCCCAAAGCCGCATCATGATAATTTCCCGATGCGCCGGGGAAAATTTCGTTAAATATTTTTTTACCTCATTCAATTTTTCTCGCGCGTCTAAATCAACTTCTAAATTTTCCGAAGCGGCCAAATCCCAAACATCTTCAATGTTTTCACTCGGCCGGGCGGCTCGATAATGATCAATCACTGCGTGGCGGGCAATGCCATAAAGCCAGGCGGAAAAACTCCCGCGGCTAATTTTGTATCCGCTGATATTTTCCAAAACTTTCATAAAAATATCAGAGACTAAGTCTTCAGCCGTTTCTTTATGATAAGTTTTGTAATAAACGAAGCTGTATATTTTTTTTACATACGCCTCGTAAAGCGCGCCAAAACCCTCAAAGTTTCCGGCTTGGCAGGCTATGATAATTTGTTTTTCTTGGATTGAATCCATAAAATTCCGGAATTAATGAAGCTTCTACTCTTATCTACGTTTTAAAAACAAAAAGGTAACAACTGATTTAATTGTATCACAAAAAGAGTCGGCTGCCTTGACTCTTTTAAAAATTTGAACTTAAATATATTGATTGGGGGTACTTTTGGTAAAGGAGGAACCAATGACACTCAAAGAACTCGCGGCGAGAGGCGATCTCGTGAACCGAATCTTCCGGGCGCACGAAGAATCCAAATTCGCTTATCGCGGAATTGTCGCGAAAGTGGAAATCGAAAAAAACTGTGTTATTTTTTCCCTTGTAAACTACGCCCGACGTTTTGAGGGAAAGCCAAGGCACAGCACATGGAAGCATCTCCAAGACACGGAAATTGGTTTTGGGGGGAAAACGACAATCCAGATCGTGGACGAAATCATCACCTTCTCTCTGCCTAAGGTCAGCCGCATTTACCTCTATCCTGCGGGAACAAAAGTGGAGGAAATGGAACATGCGCCGCTCGCCTGATTGGAAAGCAAATGCCATCATTCTGCTCCTGGCGCTCGGAGTGGGCGCGCTCTACGGCATCACATCCGGATTCATTTTCTGGCTCTTCGGCTGCGAGAATGCCGTAGAAATCGGAGAAATTGTTTCTACTGCAGCCGGCGGTCTCGCGCTTCTTGCGGCGCTTCTCTTCATCGCCTACATCCTCGCTCCGAGAAATGAATTTGAACAACCGCTTAGTCAACTCGAACGCGGATTCGTCTGGCTGGCCGGTATCTCCCTCTGTATCCTTATCGCAATTCCTTTTGTCGCGAGGGCACTCGGGCGATTCTTGTGCCGCGTCTTTGGGACAAACGCACCCCAGGAGGAAAAAACTCAGTGACCACACCCACCGCGAACACATCTTCGCGGTCTTTTTTTATAAAAAAAGCGCCGCAAGCATCGCTGCCTTTGGCGCAAGAGTTCTTTACTCTTTTCCCCTCCTTACTGCCCGGTGGATTTGAGGGAGCACTTCTCTTTGCCCCCGACACTTGACGCACACCCCAGCTCGGTAGCGGCCACCGACAGGAAGCCGGCAATCATCACACCGGCAAATTCCCCGGCCGTTGCAATGGTCGCAACGAACCGTCGCACTCGCGTTGGAGGTTACGTCATTTTTCATGCCTATCTCTCCTTGGGTAGCGAATAGTTGGCGCGCCTGGTAATTGCCCTTCCCGCCAACCGCCAAGCCCGTCGCAGAGTTCTACATCATCCCCCGCGTTTGCTTCATGGTAAAGGCCATGAGTCCGTCAGGCTCGCGCGGCGGCGGCTTGGGCGTGGGCGGCGGACTTGCGTAGAGCACAATGTCCCACCCGCCCTTGTGGTCGCAGAGGGGGCACCCTTTTCCCCCGCAGGACCTGCAAGTTTGCCAAACCGACGCTTCCACCTTCCCCTTCACTCTCGGCATTCCTTGTTTCTCCTTCCCTTTCCTTCAGAAAAACCTCTGATCCCATGCCGAACACAATATCAATAAATTATCACTGAAAAATTTCTTTGTCAAGATAAAATTTCATAGAAAACAAAAAAGTCTGCCACAAGACAGACTTTTTATTTATTCTTTTCTAATTATTTTTCAAGGCCAAATGTAACAGACACCGTCGCGGATATTTCCTTTTCTTTTGTCGACAAATCGTAGGCGCCGTAATCAGCCACATCAGTTGAGTTCGGCGGTAAAATCTGGATTACACCGGTCTTCGCCGTGGTCGGTTCGCCGACTTTCAAACCCGACCCGTTCGCGATCGCCTCGGCTCGAGTTTTCGCGTCCGCGGTTGCCGCGGCAAAAAGTTCTGGGCGAAGTTCGGTCAATTTTGTGTAATAATATTCCGTCCGTTGATATTCTGGAACAAGGCCCAGGGCAACGAATTTTTTTGTTTCATTGGCCAGGCGGTCGACTTTTTCTATATCATAACTTTCTACTCTAAGCTCTACTCGGACATTGTAGCCAATAATATTTTGCGTGTAGCCGTAGCCGGGTAATTGTTCATAAACCGCGTCTGTCTGCACGGGCAAAAAAGTAATGCCTTTCGCGTCAATGCCGAGGTCTGTTACAATTTTAGTAATTTTTGTTTTATCGCTCGCGATTTTATCAATTGTCTCCGCGAGATTTTCAATCGTCGCCCGACGGGTAAAATTTGTTGTCCATTTTGCAAGATCCGCTTCCACTAATTTTTTTGTGGAACCTGTGACAGTCAGCCCGCCTGTCTGGCGGCTCTGATAAAGTTTGTCTCCCAAAAAATAAAGCCCGCCCAAAAGCGCGAGGCCAAGGACAATCGCCGCCGCAACAAGTCCGCCGCGGCAGCATGATTTTGTCTCACAGCATTCTTTTTTCTCTTCTGCCATAAATTTAAAATTAAATAATTATTTTCTTTCTAAATTAATTACGACTATCTCCGGCCTAGCAAATGTTCTCATTGTTATTCCCCAAGCTCCGAGTCCACTTGAAGTATAAATCGCGAAATTTTCTTCTTGACGCAAACCATAATCATAACCACGGAAAATAATTTTTCCCAAAATGCCAAATGGAAAAACCTGGCCTTCGTGAGTGTGTCCTGAAAGCATTAAATCTACCCCCGCGTTTTTTGCCCGATCAACCTCAAGCGGGCTGTGATAAAGAAGAATCGACGGCTCTTCGGGATTAAAATTTTTAATTCCCCCAATCGCCGCTTCTATGTCTCGTGCCTCACTCCCCTCGGGAAAACTCACGCCAACAATTTGCAAACCATCTAGCATTACCACTTCATCTTTTAGAATTATGGTTTTAGTCGAGTCCAGAGCTTCATACGTTCGCTCTAACCCAAAATATGTTTCATGATTGCCGGTCACAAAATATGTTCCACTCGGGGCTTTTAGGCTGTTCAACGGCGAGACGGATTGAGTTAAATTTTTTCCATCCATTCCGTCAATCAAATCTCCCGTGATAAAAACTATTTCTGGATTTAAAACATTTATCTTGTCCACTGTTTCTTGTAAAAACTTTTTCCCAAAAACATGCCCCAAATGCACATCGGAAATTTGAACTGCTTTTTTTCCTTGCCAGGCAACGGGTAAATTTTTTATGCTCACTGTAATTTCTTTAATTTTTGGATGGTAAGCGTTCCAAACGCCATAAATTGAAAAAAATAAAGCTGCCACTATAGCAATAACACCGACAATTTTTAAGTTTAATTTCTTTTTAAAAATTTTACCTATCAAGACCGCGCCCCATCCAAAAGCGAGCGCGATGTCCAAGTTTAAGGCTAAGCCAAGCCACAGGCCGGCGAGAAAATAAAAAATTCTCGTTCCGCCGTTTGCGCTAACATGAGCCAAAAGAGTCGCCACTTCAAAACTAATGGCTCCTAAAAATAAGACTATAGCTAATTGTCTTTTTGCCCGTTCCTTACTCCCGAGATCAAAAAAATTTTTAGCGGAATAATAAATAAAAAAATGGCCGATAAAAACCATGGCCAAAAAGGTCGAAAGGAAGGTTGCAACTAAAATTAAAATGATGAGAGGCATATCTTTATAATAACATTTTTTTCTTAAAAACTAAACTTAAAAGACCCTCAGGGGTCTTTATTTAAAAAAATATCTAAAATATTTTTGCTACAAAAACTATTGGCCTATCTCTTTTGCGAGTAATTCCTTCCCCTTTTCCGCCCATTGGCCTTCTTCATAATATTCCATTTCCAAAATATAATCTGAAATAATATTTTCGCGCTCTGACTTTTCAGAAAGAGTTGATGTATACATTTCCAATACATCATATTGCACCGCCAACCTTTTATCTTTATCTTCTATTTGAAGCCAAATATTATTTTCAAATGCCCATAAGGAAAAATCCGGATCGTCCATGCTCTCGCGAATTATTTCCAATAATTTTGTCTGGGTTTCTTCTTGGGTAATGCCAGAAAAATCCGCTCCGGGGAGTAAATCTTTTATCGGCCTTATCATTGAATCGAGATACTCGTCGAGATTTTTTTCATCATACGGAATATCTTGTACCATATATGCCGGCTTCATCAAAAGATGAATGCGCTCTGCATGATTAGGCAAATCTATAACTGAAAGCGCATCAACGAGCGCTTGAGCTTCGGCAAAAGATAAATCAGTTTTTATCATCTTATATATGATGTACTCCAATGCCATGTTCATGCTTGAATTTTCTTCCGGGAGAAACCGCACCATCATTTGTTTTATAAAAGTGGAATGATTGTGCGCCCGCTGCGGTTCACCAATCGCATAACCCTGCCGCTGCCGAAGCCATTGAAGAGTTTCCGTGGTGGGCAGGCCAAAATATCTAAAAATCCCAAGCGCTTCAGAAAATCCGACGACGACAATATAATCTGCTTTTTGGCCAAGAATTTTTTCTATCTGCGTAATGCCATATTCAAGCCCGCCCACTTCGCAAGATTTTGACACATAATAATCTGACGGCAAATATTTACCGCCCAGCGGCAATGGCGAGTATGTTCCGCGCGGTACAGCAGTAATCGTCACTTCTTGTTTTTTCTCATCAATATTAATAAATTGGATGGCGTCGCAATGACCCTTCGTATCGCCCGTTCTTCGATCAAGTCCAATAAATAATATTCGAACTACACTATCGTCACCAAAGGGATTGACCGGCTCATTTTTTTCTGCTTCACTCCGACGGGATTCCAAAAATTGATTAATTTCCTTATTTAATGACTCTTCTTTTTCTCTCTCTGCTGATTGAGCTTGGTAAAAATAAATTCCCCTCGCCACAAACCACGCGCCGAAGCCAAGAACAATTATTACTAAAATAATTAAAATTATTTTTTTCATGTTAATATATTGTACCCCATATTACATAAATAACAACACGAAAGTCAATGGATAATAAAAAACCGCCTCATCGGCGGAAATTTTTTGCAAATGGACCGTGGGAGAATCGAACTCCCGCCTTCCGGATGCAAACCGGATGCACTACCACTATGCTAACGGCCCAAGTTATAAATTATGATATAATGATTTAACGCTTATGTCAATAAAACTTATCGTTTTAGGCAGCGGGCCATCGGAGGAAATTCCGCGATCGGGTTGCCGCTGTTCCGCTTGTCTTGATGCGAAAAAACCAAAAAGTAAAAGCCAACGAACAAGGAGTTCGGTTATTTTGGAGTGGCATAAGAAAAATATTTTGATTGATTGCGGTCCGGATTTTCTAAAACAAATAAAAAGAGAAAAAATTGGCACAGTAGACGCGGTACTTTTAACCCACGGCCACGCGGATGCAGTCGGTGGATTAAAAAAATTACCGCTAGATGGCCCGCTAAAAATTTTTACGGAAAAACAAACTTTAAAATATGTTAAAAGAATTTACGGAAAAATTCCACCGGGCGAAATTATAAAACCTGGCCATTCGCTAAAAATTTTGGGGATAAAAATTATTCCGTTTCGCGTAAAACATGCTCTCCGAGAAAAAACTTTCCCGACTTTGGGATTTAAAATTGGCCCGCTAGTTTACGCCTCGGACGTTAGCTCTGTTCCCAAATCTTCAGAAAAATATTTTAAAAACGCTAGAGTATTATTTTTAGACGGCGCCATGTGGCTCGGTACAAAGATGATTTGGCACTTGTCAGTTGAACAATCAATTGATTTTGCTAAAAAATTTCACGCTAAAAAATTATACCTAACGCAAATCGGCCACAATTATCCGCCGCATAAAATTGCCCAAAAAGAAATCAACAATCACTGCCGAAAAAATAAAATTAATTTTCCGGTTATCCTGGCCTACGACGGTTTAAAAGTCAAAATTTAAAAACCATATTCCGCCGCCGCAAACTCCTTGCTAAATCGGGAGTTTTTTGTTACAATAAACATAAATCTTAATTTACCCCCACACCTAAAACACATTTCTTAACCAATTTATGTGGGGGATTAAATCTTTATGTCTAATCTAGTCTACGCGCACAAAAAACGATTAGGTGTGAGGGTTTAATTTTAATTTCAGAAATACATTAAATAATTATGGCGAATATCAATTTCCCCCAAATGGAAGAAGAAATTCTAAAATTTTGGGAAGACAATAAAATTTTTGAAAAATCTGTAAATAAAAAAGCGCCGCACGGCGACTATGTTTTTTATGACGGTCCGCCGTTTGCGACGGGCACGCCTCACTATGGCCATATCGTCGCGAGCTTGATGAAGGATGCCGTCCCGAGATATTTTACAATGCAAGGTTATCGCGTGGAGCGCCGATGGGGCTGGGATTGCCACGGATTGCCTATTGAAAATATTGTTGAACAAGAATTAAAAGTCACAAGCAAAAAAGATATTGAAGAAAAAATCGGCGTGGATAAATTTAATGAACTCTGCCGCAGCAAAGTTTTGATGTTCGCTGACGTTTGGAAAAAATTTATTCCCCGCATCGGCCGCTGGGTAGATATGGACAATGCCTACAAAACAATGGATTTGGATTATATGGAAAGCATTTGGTGGGTTTTTAAACAACTTTGGGATAAAGGTTTGATTTACGAAGGCCATAAGTCAATGCACATTTGTCCGCGCTGCGAGACAACTCTTTCCCAATCAGAAGTAAGCCAGGGGTATAAAGATACTGAAGATTTGGCCGTGGTCGTGAAGTTTGCCCTGACTGACGAGCCAAATACTTTTGTTTTGGCCTGGACAACTACACCCTGGACCTTACCTGGAAATGTTGCTTTAGCTGTCGGCGCGGATATTGATTATTTAAAAGTAAAAATTGGCGAAGAATATTTTATTTTGGCAAAAGCCACTGCGGAAAAAATTCTATCCGGAAAAGAATTTGAAATAGCAAAGACACTAAAAGGCAAAGATCTTGTCGGAAAATCTTACGAACCACTTTTCCCCTATTTTGATAATCCGGAAAATCGCGAAAGAGGTTTTAAAATTTATGCCGCCGATTTTGTCGCCACCGAAGAAGGAACAGGCGTTGTCCATATTGCTCCAGCTTTTGGCGAAGATGATTTGAGACTCGGGAAAAAAGAAAACTTGCCTTTTCTCCAACATGTTGATTTTTCCGGCCGATTTACTTTGGGAGTTAAAGATTTTGCCGAAGATCTAGTAAAACCGGCTGCCAACCCGGGGATCACTGATAAAAAAATTGCGGAGTGGCTCGAAGAACACGGCAAACTTTTTTCCAAAGAAAAATATACGCACAGTTATCCTTTTTGCTGGCGCTGTGATACCCCCCTTCTCAATTATTCCACCTCCTCTTGGTTTGTTAAGGTAACAGACATCAAGGAAAAAATTTTAAAATTAGCAGAAAAAATTAATTGGATTCCGGAACATATTAAAGAGGGCCGTTTTGGGAATTGGCTGGAGGGCGCCGAGGATTGGTCAATTTCTCGCCAAAGATATTGGGGCTCGGTTTTACCTATTTGGCGATGCAAATGCGGTGAATTGCATGTCTTGGGAAGCCGCGAGGAGTTAGAAAAATTTTCCGGCAAAAAGGTGGATGACTTACATAAGCACACTGTCGACAAATTAATTTTAAAATGCGAAAAATGCGGCGGCGAAATGCGGCGCGTCCCCGACGTTTTGGATTGCTGGTTTGAATCTGGTTCAATGCCTTACGCCCAAATGCATTATCCGTTTGAAAATAAGAAAAAATTTGAAGAAAATTTTCCGGCTAAATTTATCGCTGAAGGCGTTGACCAAACCCGCTGCTGGTTTTATTATCTTCATGTTTTATCCACGGCGATTATGGATGACGTCGCCTTTTTGAATGTTATCGCGAATGGCATAGTCTTGGCCGAAAGCGGACAAAAAATGTCCAAACGTTTAAAAAATTATCCTGATCCGACCGAAGTAATTGACCGCTATGGCGCCGACGCGCTTCGCTATTATTTGCTTACCTCGCCGGTTATGAAAGCGGACACTTTAAATTTTTCCGTGAAAGGCGTTGATGAAATGTTTAAAAAGTTGATCATGATTTTATGGAATGTCTTTTCTTTTTATCAAATGTACGCCACGGATAAAGTTAAGCCTGTGGCAAAATCAAAAAATATTTTAGACCAATGGATCGTTTCAAAATTGCAAATCTTGCTTCAAACTGTGACTGAAAATATGAATGCTTATGATTTGGTTGCGGCAAACCGCCCAATCATGGATTTCGTAAACGACCTTTCGACTTGGTATCTCCGCCGAAGCCGCGACCGCTTTAAGGGCGATGATAAAAAAGATAAAGACGCGGCGCTTGGAACACTAAAATATGTTTTATTGACATTCAGTAAAATTATCGCGCCGTCAATTCCTTTTATCGCGGAAAAACTTTATCAAGAGTTGCACGGTCCGGAAGAATCTGTTCATCTTGAAACTTGGCCAGAATTTGAAAAGAAATTAGTTAATCAAAAAATCTTGGACCAGATGGATTTATCCAAAAAAATTGTTGAGGCCGGACTCGCGGCGCGCGCGGCGGCTGGAATAAAAATTAGACAACCGCTTGCTTCCTACTCCACGACTCTCGCTAAAGAAATGCCAGCGGAATATATTGAAATTGTTAAAGAGGAATTAAATATTTTAGATTTAAAATTCGGTGAAGATAAATTGGATACGGAACTGACCGAAGAATTAAAAGCTCAAGGTTTAGTCCGCGAAATTGTCCGCACGGTTAATTCTCTCCGGAAAGAAGCCGGACTTTCGATTGGCGACCGCATTAATCTTTATTACGACGGAACCGCGGCGGAAAAAATCATGGCGGATTTTGGCGAAAAAATTAAAAAAGATACTTTAAGCGATAATTTAGAAAAGGGCCATGCCGAAGTTATGGGGCAAAAAGAAATTGAGGGTATCTGGCTTGGCATTAAAAAAATATAATATGACTATAAAACAAATTTTTGATTTGGCGATAAAAATGGGAATTGATTCCGACTTGCGCGGCAAGGCGGCGGTTTTGAAAATGTTGAAAAGAAAAAAAGAACAATATGAAAAAATGGGCAAAGAACAAAAAGAGGAGTTTGACCCTGAAGCACTTACTAATCCATACCTCGACAGCCGGATTCATTTTGACTCCGGAAAAAATCCGATTAAAAAAATTCTCGCCGGTATAGATATGGAAAGCGGCGAAGTTCTTTTAGCCGACAAACTCAGTAATATTGATTTGGTTTTAGCTCATCATCCGCGCGGAAAAGCCCTAACTGACCTGGCGGACGTGATGCATCTGCAGGCTGATGTTTACGCCCAATACGGCGTGCCAATCAACGTTGCCGAGGCAATCCAGAAAACTCGGATTGAAGAAGTTGCGCGCGGCGTAAATCCCGTCAACCACTACCGCCCGATTGATACCGCCCGCCTTTTAAAAATCAGCTATATCAATGTTCATACACCCTGTGATAATTTAGTAGCAAATTTCTTAAAGAAAAAAATTACCGCGGCCAAACCGGAATACGTTGGAGAAATTTTAAAATTATTAAAAGAAATTCCTGAATACAAAGAAGCAATAAAACTTGGCGCCGGCCCGCGGCTTTTTGCCGGCCATCCGGAAAATCACTCTGGCAAAGTTGCTGTCACGGAAATCACCGGCGGGACTGAACCTTCCTCAAAAATTTATGAAAAACTCGCCCAGGCCGGAGTCGGTACTATTATCGGTATGCATCTGTCCGAAGAACACAAAAAAGAGGCTGAGGCGGCGCACATCAACGTTATCATCGCCGGACATATGTCCTCCGACTCGCTTGGCATGAACTTATTTTTAGACGAACTCGAAAAGAAAGGAATTGAAATTATCCCCTGCTCCGGTTTAATCCGTATTAAAAGATTCAAATCAAAAAAATAAACCTATGATTTCCTATCTCAAAGGAAAAATTATTTACAAAGGCGACCACTTTGCTATTTTAGAAACGGGCGGAGTGGGCTTTAAAGTTTTTTTGCCGGAGGCATATCTTTTAAAATCTAAAACTGGAGAAATTATTGAAGTTTTCACTCATGAATATGTCCGCGAAGACAGCCGCGATCTCTATGGTTTTGGCACAGCTGAAGAATTAAGATTTTTTTGGCAATTGATTGATATTTCCGGCGTTGGTCCAAAGATGGCACATAGATTAATCTCTGCATATAAATTAGAAAAACTAGAAAAGGCTATTTCCGAAGGAGATTTGGGAATTCTAGGAACCATCCCTGGCGTGGGCAAAAAAACCGCCCAAAAAATAATTTTGGAATTAAAGGGAAAACTCGTAACCGGGAATTCCATTTCGGGCGATAATGAAATTGTGGATGCTTTGGTTCGCCTGGGATATTCCAAAAACGAAGCGCAAGAGGCGGTTGGAAAAATCGGCGAAGAGGTGGAAGGCGCGGAAAATAAAATTAAAGCGGCCCTGAAAAATTTGGGTAAATAAAAATGTTTGAAGTAAAACAAATCGACGACAAAATTAAGTGGAATAATTTTTTATTAAACCAGCCAACCCAGACTGGAATTTTTTTACAGAGCGCCGAATGGCTTGATTTTCAGGAAAATTTTGGACACAAAATTTACCGCCTTGGGTTTGCTGACGAAAAAAATGACCTCAAGGCGATTTGCGGCGTGATCCAAAACACTCTGCCCTTCGGGAAAAAATATTTATATATCCCAAGAGGCCCAATTAGCGCAGAAAAAGTAATGATCGATGAGATAAAAAAAATCGCCCAAAAAGACGGTGCTATGTTTTTAAAAATAGAACCGCTCGTAGAAATTCCGCTTCCTTCATTGCGGCTCGTTACACCCGTTCAACCTAAACAAACACTTATTCTTGATCTCGCGAAGTCGGAGGAAGAACTCCTCGCGGCAATGCATGAAAAAACTCGCTATAATATTCGTCTAGCCGAGAAAAAAAATCTTATTTTAAAAAATGAATCACTTGAGGATTTTTGGAAATTAATGGAAGAGACAACTGCCCGCGATAAATTTCATGCTCATCCAAAAAAATATTATGAATCAATGTTAGAAAAGATAAACGGCGATGGAAAAAAAGAAATGCGCGTGGAGCTTAGGGTCGCTTATTTTGAAAATCATCCAGTTGCCGCGGCCATCATCGGATATTTCGGCGACACGGTCACCTATCTTCACGGCGCGTCATCTTATGAATATCGAAATTTAATGGCGCCATACTTTCTGCACTGGGAAATTATAAAAGAAGCAAAAAAACTCGGCTACAAATTTTATGACTTCTGGGGAATTGATGAAAAAAAATGGCCGGGCGTGACCCGTTTTAAAAAAGGCTTTGGCGGGTTTGAAATAAATTATCCCGGCACTTTTGATTTGCCAATCAATAAAATTTGGTATAAAATCTACAATCTGGCGAAAAAGATATTATAAAGGGCATCCGCCCTGTGTTGACTGCGCTCGCTCGGAAATGAAAATAAAATTTTCACTTCTCTCGCTCGCTTGTCAATAAAATCGCGTTAAACTTTTGCTCCCATAGCTCAACGGATAGAGCGCAAGCCTCCGAAGCTTGAAATAGAGGTTCAATTCCTCTTGGGAGCATTGGCCTGCCGCGATTTTTTGTTTACTTGACGATTTGTCGAAATTTTTGTTAAATAGGGATGGTCGCTTGGATCAAGGGGGGAAGGAGGACAGGAATGGATGGAATGCCTGACGTAAAAGCTCTAAGACGAATGCGCTACGCCGCTCACCGCTGCGCCGTCTGCGGCAAACTCTGCCAGAAGCAGCCAGCCAAGTGTCCCGGCTGTGGCTCGCTGAAATTCGAATCGATTTCCCTTCAGGCGCCCGAATACTGCAAGGCGTTCGGCCACTATTTCGAAGAAGAACCAATTCCGAATAGCGAGCGAAGAGAGGAACTTCATGGAACGATGAGGCCGAGGAAGCTCGAGCTGGCCGCCATGAGTCTCAAGTTTCGCCAGTCCTGCCGCCGCTGCGGCCACAAAACGACGGTACGGAGGATTCCGCAGACCGAGACGCGGCCGGCCGAGAATCCACCCAAGTAGCAACCACACCGGCAGAACTCTCATAAAGTTTCTGCCGGATTTTTTTATAAAATAAAAAAGGGGCGAACTTTTGGTTCGCCCACCCCCCCTTCTTCTTCAATGCTGCTGGCCGTTCGGCAGCCAGGGTTCGCCACTCACGTACTGGACGTCAAGCACCTTCCCGCAATTCCGTTCGGCTCTCTCACTCCAACAGCGCGAGATTGTCTGCCAGACGAAGCAAGTCGCAACCCAAGGGAAACGCACGGGCGCGAGCGCCAGGTTGATGGCGCCGCCGAAAGTCTTCCGGAGTTCTTCTACTTGCTGCATTAGCCACATTGCTTTTCTCACTTTCCGCGGCTGAGTTTGCCAAGCCGCTGGATAATGAGTTCGGCGTCGTGCATGCTGAGCTTACGCCGCTCGAAACGCAAATCGCCGTAGACATCCCGGCCAAGCTGTTCCATGAGATACGCGTTGGCGTCTTTCCAGTCGGGAGCCTCCCCACTTTTCCCGGAAAAATCACCTCCGATCGGCGCTCCGCCTTCCTGTCCAAATCGACACATTGTTAGCCCTCCCTCTACCATAAACTTAATTTACAATCATCAATCTGTCAACACAAAACCCGCCTCATCAGCGGGTTTTTACTTTTTTATTTATTTTAATTTCTACCTTACAATTCCCTTGCCTTCAGCTCCAGGATCTCCATCAAGATTAGAAGTCAGAGCCTCCCCGGTCTTTGTAATTATTGCTCCAGTTGATTTATCAGTAGCCGTTAGGTTTGTTCCTAAAAGCAAAGTCAGAAGTTTTCCTCTTTCCGCCGCCGTCGGCGAAACCGTCACCTCGAAATTGACTCCCAGGGCGTTAACATCAAGCGGCATTCGATTTAATGTCCACGTTACTTCATGTGTCGCCTCGTCAAATTTCAATTCTCCGGCAGTGATTTCATACTTATTTGACCACTTAATATTTTCTGGCAGAGCAGCGCTAACTTTTAAATCGGTAATTTCATGAAGAGAATTGGCCACATCCCAAAAAATTCTATAAGCTGTAGTTTCTCCGACTTTAGGCGGCAAGGGACCGTTCCCTACAGCAATATTATCATCATTAAAATAACGCGCCCCGGTTTGTAATTTTAGATCACTATTTATTTTGAAAGTAATCGCGTTACTTTGAATTGTCTCCCCTGTAACACCCTCTCCATTTTTCCCAATCTTGACTTCTACCCAACTTTTTACCTCAAAATCTTTCGTGCCCCAATCTTGAAATTCCGAGAACGGTTTTATTCTTAACTGAAAATTAATTGTTTCTTCCGCGCCTGGAGCAAGGCTTGCTAACTTACTTATTTGACGCTTAGTCCAGGTGATTGTTCCCTGGCGTAATTCCGGAGAAAGTTGAGTGCCGAGCACCACGCCATCAAAATCATCCTTCAGGGTCGTCCAGTCTAAAATCATTTTATTATTTCGCGAAGTAGATTCAAAAACTATTTTTATCTCAATATCAGAGAGATTTGTTTTGTCTTTATTTTGATAAACAATGGCGTAATTTAAAGTATCGCCGAAATTTTGCGCGCGATCCTTAGAATCACCGTTCAAGATGAGTGTTGGGAGAATCGCCCCGATCAAGACATTCGTCTTAAAAGAATTTTCTTTTTGTAAATAAAATTTATCTCCTTTCATAAAACCAATCTGCACTTTAAATTCCCTTTCGCCCTCGGCCTGCGGACCAAACGAACCGCTAAAATCTATTTCTTGCTCTTTGCCCGGCGCTGCTTCCAAAACCTCCCAACTCATCACTTCTTTTTCCCCTTGCTTTTCCTTGAAAGAAAAATCTACCGGAGCAACCACGGAAATTTTTATTCCCTGAAGCGCGGTCTCTCCGATGTTTTTGTATTTTATTTTAAATGGCGTTTCTTTGTTGGTTAAAATTCTCTCCGGCCCGGAAAGAGACACTTCTAGGAGAGAGTTTTCTATTTTTGTTACGGCCGTGGTTACCTTTTGAAATTCGGAATTAAAATCCGCCGGTTTATAAGTCAAAACCGCTTGAAGTGTTTGAAGCGACTCTTCCGCACCAAAAAGTGTTCCACTAATTTTTATTTCTCCTTCTTTTCCCGCGGCAATGCTTCCGATTTTCCAAATATTTTCCTCGCCGGAAGAAGCCGGCTCTGTCCCGCTCAAGGAAAAATCGCTTGGTAACCTGACGCTAATTTCTGCCTGCCCAAGGGGAACCGTTTCATTATTTTTATATTTGATAAAAAATTGTATAGCTTCTCCTCCTGCGGCCGTGTCCGGCGAAACTATTTCCAACATAACATTTTCTCCACTAAAAGCTCTTCCTCGCCCGAAAAAGAAAAATCCAGCCCAAGAAAGCGCCGCTGCGCCAACAAAAAATATCAGCGCACCTACCACAAATCTTTTTAGTTTACTTCTTTTCTTATGATAAATTCTTGACATATCGGCATTTTCTCCATCTTGATCTTTGTAAATTTCCCTCAACTCCTTTTCTAATTCTTTTTTTTCTAAACGCTTATCCCTTCCCCCATGAAGGGCTGGACGTCGGATATCTCCAATCATTTTTTCTTCTTTCGCGGCGGGCAATTCCCCCATTTCTTTCGGCGCTTCAATCATCTTAGTTTCCCTGCTCTTGGCACTCACGGCTTTTTTTGTCGCCCGACTTTTAGTTATTTTTTTCTTCTCCTTTTTTTCTGCCATATTTTTGCTTTAATTATTTTAATTTAGTTTGCTGATATAAAACCAAATAAATAAAACTTGTCTCTATCCAGCTTGTTTTCCGATCCTATCGACGCTGCTTTAACTTCTACATTGTCTCCCGATTGCCAAGCTGGCTGCCAACTCTTTGGAAAAGTTAAATCACTAACAAAAGTTGACAAGACTCCCGATTGTTTCTGAACTAACAATTGGTACGTGGCCGCTGCTTCCCCTTTTTGCCCTATTTTTCTGGAAAGGTTATCCCACCAATTTTTCTCTGAAACGGGAAGAGAAAGTCTAAAGGGCAAGATATATTCTAAGGTGACCGTGGCTGTTTCTCCGGGGTCAACTTGAACCCAATTCCCAAAAACTGTTTTGCCCGATTCACTGGAAATTACAGTTCCGCTTGTCGCGTCAATCAAAGCGCCGCTCTCACTCTCTCTTACGTCGGCGTCTATTTTATAGTCGCTTTCCGGTTTTTCAAACAAATCTGCCGGTGGTGCTTCAAAACCAGTTGACGAAACAAGGGTGCTTCCAGCCGGAACATAAACTCTCAAATAATCAACATTTCTCACCCCGGTAAATAATTCTCTCTTAATCCCCTCGTGCGCTCTCGTGATAGTCAGCCTATTTTTAACATATCCGCCCTCTACAATATTCGTCTCAAGATTAACTGTTTGTTTTATAACCCGATCGGTTTTTTCTCCAGCGATATTGGTATTAACCACTGCCAAATAGTCTGTTTTTTCCGGAACTGCTTTTATTTCACCACCCCAATCAAAATTTTTGATCTCATGTTCTATCTCCGGCGACGCAGAATAAAGTAAAATATCTTTTTGGCTCAACGCCCGAAGAAGCATTGCTAAAATTTCGCCAAATTGTTTCGGTTCGGCGGCAAGCAATTTAGCTATCAGTTTCGGCGCCATATCACTCAAAATTTTCTTTGGTTTATTTTCCGCCTTGTCATATTCTATTTCTACGGATTTTTGAATTTCTTCAATAAAATTTTCTTTACTCAAAATTTTTCCGTATTCCGGCATTTCAATCGGGCCGACAATGGCTAGCAGGTCGGCGACTAAATCGGCGTTCACGGCGAGAACTCCGTCAACGGTTGGCCCGCCGCTTTTTTCATAAAACCATTTTATTTTCTGCGCGGAGGTTGGAAAATCAAAAAACCAATTCGCATCCTGAAGCTGCCATCTCGCCGCGATAAGCTGCAACGGTCCGGGAGAAACAATCCTCTCTTTTAGAGATCCTTGAAAATCATAAGATCCGCCGCCCGGCACCTCCATATTTTTTATTTCACCTCGATCAAAATCTACCAACGCCAAACTTCCAATAAATCCTCCTGTCGGCCTCACTTCTCCAGGATTTTGAAAAACTACTAAATATCTTTTATCCATTTCGTCTCCCAAAAATTTTATCATTAGATCCGAAACGGAAATCAAATTTTTCATACTGGAAACGAGCTGCGGTAATTTTCCCTGCAAAATTTGGAAAACTTCTCGTTTATCCTCTGGCACGGCCTGAATTTTTACGGCGTACATTTTATCTGAAGCCAGGGCCACGTCCGGCAAAATTGCCGATAAATTGTTTCTTAAAATTTTCAATTTTTCTGTCAACTTTTTATCACTCTCTGCGGCAGAAAAATCAGCCAAATTTCTTAAAACTTTTTCCCCAGCCAGAGTTAATTTTTCCCCGGCAAAAAGAAGTGCCTCTCCCGCTTCCAGCTTTTGCCCCTCGCCAGGCATAGCTCGAAGAAGATTTAAAACGATTGAATTAATTTGTCCAATTTCTTCGCCTGAACGAGAAAAGGCCCGCGCGGCCTCGCTAAAATTATCCGCTGCGCCATAAAAATCTGCGCCGGAAATTTTTACACCGCCGGCCGATAAATTTGCGTAAGCTTCTTCAGCTGTCTGCAAGGTCGCCTTTTCGGTTTCCCGAAGCGATTCATAATAAGAAAAGGTCTGGAGCGGAAGAATAAAAAGAAAAGCTAGCGCCCCAAAACTTAATAATTTTTTACAATCAGCAAAGGCAAAACTTAAAAATTTAAAAAATCTAGGAATAGATAAAATTCCTAAGCCAAAATTTCTAAATAATTTCTCTGGGCCGCGGAAAAAAAATAAAAAAAAGTTTTTAATGCTTCTTACGAGAGCAATTCTTGCCCGAACAAAAGTTAATCTATTTATTTTTGCTCTCTTGACTGGAGTTTCAAATTTTATTGGAGGTTTCGATTCTTCTGAAAAACTCGTCCCCTCATTCTTTTCTATCATCGCTTTTTTCAAATCTAAAACATGCGGCGACGGATGTTCGCCAAGATGAGGAGAACTCATTCTTGCCCCCAAAACTTTTTCAGTTTTTTTAATTTTTGCCGACATTTTGGTAAATTTGCAAAGTTTTCACGGCTAAATTTTCCCAACTATATCTTTTTACCCGCTCCAAACCTAATTTTATAAGATTTTGTCGCGTCAATTCATCCGTCCAAACAAATTTTATTTTTTCTATCATCTCCTCTTCGTTTCTCGGATCAAAGTAAATCGCGGCGTCTCCATAAATTTCCGGGAGACAGGAAGAATCTGAAGCGGCAAGCGGCAAGCCATAACTCATAGCCTCAAGACCAGGCAGACCGAATCCTTCCACAAACGAGGGAAAAATATAAAGGCGCGCGTTTCGATAAAGATCGGCTAGAATCGCCTCCGAAACAAAATCAGTAAAAATCACGTCTCTCTCAAGTGTCTTCCCTCTAATATCCTCCTTCATTCTTTTGTAAAAATAATCCTCGCGGCCAACGAGCACTAACTGGCAATCTAAATTTAATTTTGAAAAAATTTTTAAAAATCCTTCTAAATTTTTATGCGGATAAGCATTACCAACGTAGAGAAGATATGGTTTTGTGATTCCAAACTTTGCTAAATGTTTTTTCTCTGGCATTTTCAGTTGGCCGTATTCCACGCCATCGCAAGCTTCATAAGTTACCTCTACTTTTTCCGGATTTATTTTGAAAAATTTTACCAATTCCTTTTTTGTACATTCGGAAACGGTGATAATTTTTTTCGCCCGCCGAAGACCAAGACCTATCACGATCCGATAACCAAAATATTTTATTTTATAAAATAATGGTCCTAAGGTGGTCGCTCGCGGCGTTGGGAATTGAAGTAAAATTAAATCATGAATCGTGGCGACAAATTTCTTCGGACAAAAAATGGGAATATTAAAGTGCGGAAAATGAACTAGATCGAGTTTTTCACGGCCGATGACAATCGGCATCATAATTTGCTCTTTCAAACTATACCAGGGATAGTCGGCTAAAACTTTTTTGAAATTGGAAACTTTGGGAGTGTAATAATCCCAATTTTCTTTCCGCAAAAAAATTATGTATTCATTTTGGGAATCAAGTTTTTCCAGATTTTCCACCAACCGCTCCACATACCTACCCAAACCCTTGCCCACCGGCCCAAAAAACCTCGCGTCAATGCCTATCCTCATATACATTATTATAGCAAAAAAACTCACACACGTAAAAAGAGGGCCTTTTCAGCCCTCTTTATGTTTATTTTATCCAACGATTACTTATTAATTAGCGATAAAAATTCATTTGTGGCCTTTGCCCAGCTGAATTTTTCCGCTTGCGCTTTGCCTTTTTCAATTAAACTGTTTCTCAAATTTTCATCGGTCAAACACTTTGCCATTGTCTTAGTCATTTCCGCCGGGTTATAAGGATCAACCATTATCGCCGCCTCGCCCATAACCTCGGGTAGCGAAGAATTTGTGCTTACAATAACCGGCGTTCCGGCTCGAGCGGCTTCAAGCGGCGGAAAACCAAAACCTTCGTAAAAGGATGAATAGACAAAAAGTTTTGCCAATTTATAAAAAACAAATTTTTCTTCGGGCGCGATATAATTTATAAACTTTATATCATCGCGCGACGGGCTTTTTTCCGCCCTCGCCCAAATTTTTTTATAAAGCCATCCGCACGGACCGACAATTACGAGTTTATAATCAGCCCTGTCCTCTTTTTTAAAAATTTCAAACGCCCGGATTAATCCTTCAATATTCTTTCTCGGCTCTAATGTGCCCAAAAATAAAATAAATTTTTCCGGAAGATTATATTTTTTCTTGACCATCTCGGCTTCTAAAATATTCTCGCTTCCACCGACACCCGAATAAATTACATTCACTTTTTCTGCCGCCACTTTATATAATTCCATCAAATCTTTTTTTGTATTTTCCGAAACAGCAATCATTTCGTCGGCGCCGCGGATTAATTTTTTAGGATTTATAAACCAATGCCACGTTCTTCGTTTCCAAGAAAAAAACTGAGGAAAAAATTCAAAAGATAAATCATGAACGGTGATTATTTTTCGGAGGCCAGACGACAGAGCAACAAAATTTAAATGAGGAATAAAGAATACATCCAATTTATTCACTAACCCTAAACTATGAACTATCAACCGATCTATCTTCGGCCACTTTAAAAATTTAAAACAAAAATTTAATAATTTATTAGGCCAGTGAAATTCACAAAAATGGACATTAGAATATTTTTTCCACTCGCTCAAAAAATCTTCCCCTACTTTTTTCCACGAATTATAAAAAAGATAATATTGGTTTTCTCTATCAATATCAAAAATGGCGCCGAGAAGTTGATAAGTGTACTCCCCAACGCCACTCCGTTCTTTTTCAAGTAGTGACCTTATGTCAATGCCAATATTCATATTATTTGCTCCGAAATTCCTGCCAATTTTTTTCTATATAACTTTTTATTTTATCCTTAAAAACCGCCGTATCAAATTGCGCCGCGTGCGCCCTGATTTCTTCCGGTCTGTATTCTTCTGGATTAAATCTTATAATTGTATGCGCGAGCGATTCCCAACTTTGATCTGGAAAAAAAATTCCTGTTTTTCCTTCAGCTACGGTTTCCATCGCGCCACCTTTTGGATAAGCAATGACCGGCCGGCCAGAAGCCATAGCCTCAATTACCATTAAACCAAAATCTTCCTCTTGCGGATGAATAAAGGCAATACATTTTCCATACAATTCCTTTTTTTCTTCATCAGTTACTTTTCCCAAAAATTCAATGTTAGCCTTAGCCATCTCTTTTAATTTTTTAAATTCTGGACCTTCACCAAAAATTTTTAACGGAATTCCCAGTTTGTTAAAAGCCTGAACGACCAAATCAAATCTTTTATACGGTACAAGCCGCCCGCCGGCTAAATAATATCTTTTTTGAGCGGAAGAAATTTTAAATTCCGAGATGTCAACTGGCGGATAAATTACTTCACTCTCCCGACCATAATATTTACAAATTCTCTTTTGCACGGTTTTGGAATTGGCGACAAATTTATCAACTCGCTCAGCCGCCATCCTGTCCCATATTCTAAGTTTCGGAAGCATTAAGGATACTGCCTTTTTGACAAGAGACCCGTGCGACAATTCTTTAATATAAAGATGTGTGTCGGTCCAAAGATATCTTGTCGGCGTATGGCAATAACAAATATGCAAACTGTCCGGCCGGGTAATCACGCCCTTAGATAAAGCGCTTGAATTTGAAAGAACTACGTCGTAGTTATCCAACTCGTGTTTTTCCGTAGCCAGCGGCATTAAGGGCAAAAACCATTTAAAATTTTTTACTCCTCCGGGGATTTTTTGGATAAAGGATGTCTTGATATTTTTCCCCTCGAACTCCTTACCCATTTTTTTCTTATCATAAACCAGGGTATAAACCGGAGATTCTGGAAAAATTTCCCGAAAAACTCTTAGCACCCTTTCTGCCCCTCCATCTTGCGTCAAGTGATCGTGGACCAAAGCAACTTTCATAAATCTAATCCCCTTTACCAAATAAAACGACTAAGGGGGTTTTAAACAAAATATACAAATCAAGTTTCAGCGACCAATTTTCAATATAGTACGCATCAATTTTTACCTCTTCTTCAAAATCCAGATCGGCACGACCTGAAATTTGCGCGAGCCCTGTGATGCCCGGCTTTACAATCAAAACTTTTTTGTGATGTTTTTTATATTTTGCCACCTCTTCGGGCAAATGTGGCCGCGGGCCGACTAAACTCATTTTCCCAGTCAACACCAAAAAAAATTCTGGTAATTCATCAATGCTGAAGCGTCGGATAAATTTTCCTACGCGTGTCACCCGCGGATCATCTTTAATTTTAACAAGAGGACCCTTCCGAAAATCTTTTTCGGCTAACTCAGTATAACGCAAACTGTGCATTCCCGGCTTCATTGACCGAAATTTAAAATAATGAAACGGGATGCCATTCTGACCGACTCTTTGAACTGGAGAATTGTCATCCAATTTACTCCAAAAAACTGGACCACGCGAATCAATCTTGATAGCAATAGCCGTTAAAATCATTATTGGAGAGACGATGATTAGTAAAATTAAAGAACCAATTACATCGAAAATTCTTTTGTAAATTCTTCCCCACCCTTCGAGTCGAGTTCTCTTAATTTCCGCCACAGGCACGCCGGCATAATCGCGAATATCAATTTTTGCCGCCTGCACGGAAAAAATGTCAGCCGAATATTTAAAAACAATATGGTGTTCATTGCAAAAATCAATGAGGGATAGCGTTTCCTCGCGAGTAGCTCCGCCCTGCGCCTGAATTATCTCGTCAATTCCAACTGCCTGACAGATTTCCTCGAGCTCCTTAGCCACTTCATCGTCAAATTTTTTATATCTCTTAATAACCTTCAAGCCAAGTCCTGAATTTTTATAAAACTCATTAACTAAAATATCAGCTGCCTTGTCTTCACCGATGATCACAACTCGATGGACACCAACGCCGCGGCGGAAAAGCGCCCGCTGAACAAAACGAACTGCTAGTCGGCCGAAACTCACAAAAATAATGGCAAAAATCCAGGCGGCAAGAATTATAAAACGGGAAGAAAATAATTCACGATTGAAAAATATTAAAACAATAATAACACCCAGCCCCGCGGAACATGCTAAAAATATTTTGGCAAGCTCATCCAAAATCCGCCGCGTTCCGCCGATTGTGTAAAGTCCGGAGAGGGCGAAAATAGCAAGCCAAATAAAACCAGTAAGGGCTGCTATATTTAAAAAATTTCCGAAAGGCATTTCATAAATAATCGGACGCAGCGCGGCAAAAGTCTCAAACCTTAAAAAATAAGCAGCCAGAGCTGCCACAATAAACATTAAAAAATCCAAGGGGACTAAAATGACGGAAAAAATAAGTTCTGATTTTTTGAGCATATATTAGATAATAAAAGTGATGCCCTAAAATTTACCCGAGTAACTATAAGCCGGATTCTGTGCCCGTCCGACTTTTGGCCGGAGGGCGGTAACCATCTATCTAGATCCGCGATTGCTCGCGGACTCAAGCGGCTGTTTTTGGCCTTGCACCGGATAGGTGTTTTCCACGGCGCCTGTCACCAGGCTGTCCCGCGTGAGCTCTTACCTCACGATTTCAACCTTACCTCCGCCTTTCGGCGGATCGGCGGTGTATTTTCTGTTGCACTGTCCGTGGGCTTCATTAATTGATGTTCGATTAAGCTCTATCCGCCGCGTAAACGGCAAATATAGCACAAACAACAAAACTTACTCCCCGTCGCTGTTAGCGACTATCTCTCTTTCGGCTTTATGCCGAAACGGTGTCCGGACTTTCCTCTCTCTTTTCCCCGATTTTAAACGGAAAAAGGAGAGCGATTACCCATTACTCGGATAAATTTTAAGGTACCAAAATATCCTTTAAAATATCACAAATTTATAATTTTGTCAACCCCCCTCTATCCAATCTTGGCGGCTTATTTTTGCTTAATTTTTTCAACAATTTCTGGTTTTGTAAGGTCTAACTTTATCCCTCTTTTCTCCGTCCACCGTATAAGTTCTTCCGCATGTTTAATATGCTCGCCTTTTTCTTCGGGACTAGACCAATCATACCAACGCAATATCTCTTCTAACCCCTTCTGACCGGCAACAGTAATTTCTGGTTTTGAAAAATCTAACACCGCACCCTTCTTTTCAACAAAAGCGATATACTCTTCAATCTTTATATCTGTCCTTCCATGGCGCAATACTGATTCTAATCCATTCTGAAAAATAGTATCCATTTCTGGTTTATCAAAAACCAAGGGAAGAGCATTCTTTCCTGCCCAATCTATAATTTCTTTGACACGACCGACACCACCGAAAGATAATTCATACTCTAGTCCTTTTTGGCAGGCGGCTATAAATTTTGGGGACGTAATCTCCAAATTAATTCCTTTCCCTTTCGCCCAATCTATCAATATTTTAACGCTTTCAACATCCCCCGAGGACATCGCTCTTTCCAAAATATCCAAATAGCCAGAAATAATTTCAGGACGCCCAAAATCAAACGGCTGATTTATTTTTTTTGCTAACACAATTAGTTCTTCAATCTGGGAATAGTGATCTCTCCACGTCAGGTGTGGCAGCAACTTCTCTAGCCCTTTTTGCAGAGCAGAATCAATATTGATAGTTACGCCTACTTTTTTTGCCCAAGAGATAATTTCTTCGGCCGTGGGAAGGCTAAATGAATAAGGGCCAAATCGATATTCCAAACTTTCTTGAAGAGACGAGGCAACTTCCGGCGCAGATAGATCAACGTTAATATTTTTTCTTTTTGCCCAATTTGCAATTCTTCTTGAATAAGGAAAACCAGATTGCAAACCATCTTGGCAGGCCGCGGCAATTTCTGGTCTAGATAAATCCAAAGTTACACCCTTTTCTTCAGCAAACTTAATTATTTTTTCAGCGTCATCCGCTGCTCCCCCCGACAAACTACCTTCTAAACCTTCCTGACATACTGAAAATAGTTCCGGACCGGTAAGGGTAAAATCAATCCCCTCGTCACTCATAAATCCGATGAGCCTCTTAAACCCAGTCATGGCTCCCGTAGATAAAAGTTTTTTTAGGGCCTCTTTAAAAATAAAACTTAAATCAATATCCATCCCTTCTTCTCTTGTCGAGTCAATAATTTTTTTAATATTGGAGATCTGAACTGCTGGAAATAAATTATTTGTTAATTTTTTCTCTATTTTCCTCTTTGGCCTTTCTCTCTCTTCTTTTGCCGTTTTTCTAAGGGTTTCAGCAAATTTAAAATATTCTAATTGTTTATCGGGGCTAATATATTTTAATACATACAAGGTTTCATCATTTACGGCACGATCGTGAGCATCTTCCAGACCGGCTTCAACATATTCTATTTCTCTAATCTCGTGGAACATTATCACCTCTTTAAAGTCATCCGGGGCTTGTTCGTCTTGATATATCCCTGTTTCGGGCAACAACACCTGGCGCAACTCTAAACGTAACGACAGACCGATCCCGCCTCCGGCCGATCCCCCCGAATTTAATGCAAAATAAGATTTTTCGCTTTTCGCGATTTTATAAACTTGCTCGCCCAACTTCACTTCATAGCTCCCCTTGGATTCTCCAACAATCTCAACTCTGGGAAATCTCACCGTTTCCCTAATATATTGTTCGGCACCCTCGCCTCTTTCCTCCTCGGGTACCTCATACGGCATTGATCCCCCTTCCATCCCCTTTTTTCCGATCATATTTTAGAAAATTAATATTTTTTTATCCTAACCCCGTCTTCTTTTTAACCTCGGCTAATGTTTCCGCCGCTAACTTTCTTGCCTTTTCTGCCCCAACCCGCAAAATCTCTTGCACTTTCCCCGAGTTCTTTTCTAGTTCTTTTCTTTTTTCACGGAAGTCCGCAAATTCGTCAGCAATATTTTTCGCCAAGATCTTTTTGCAATCAAGACAACCAAACTTCGCATGGCGACAAGAATCCGCCACCATTTTTATCTGCTCGGGCAAGGACAAAATCTTATGCAAATTATAAATGTTACAAATTTCTGGCGTACCGGGGTCAGTCGCCCGTTTTCTCGCCGGATCTGTCACGGCCGGGGCTAGTTTCTTCCAAATTTGCTCTGGCGTATCAGAAAGCAAAATTCCCCCGCCGCCAGTCTTACTCATTTTTTTTGTTGGATCATCAAGAGACATTATTCGCGCTCCTTTTGTCAGCGCTTCTTTTGGTAAAGGAAAAGTTTTGCCAAACATTTTGTTAAATCGATTGGCAATTTCCCGCGCGAGTTCAATGTGCGGCAGTTGATCTTCTCCAACCGGAACAATATTTGATTTATAAATTAAAATATCCGCGGCCATCAAAACCGGATACGACAAAAGTCCAAGGTTTACATATTCCGGATGAAGAGCAATTTTTTCTTTGAAAGTCGGCACGCGTTCAAGCCAAGACACCGGCGTGATTGTTCCTAAAATCCAAGCGAGCTCCGTGTGCTCCGGAACGCGCGACTGAATTATCAATGTACTTTTTTTCGGATCAATCCCGGCCGCCAGATAATCTAAAACCACCTCGTATTTTTCCTTCGTCATTTCTTTCGGATCGTACGGCGTTGTCATGCCATGATAATCAACCACGGCAAAAATACAATCAGCCTCGTCCTGAAGTTTCAGCCAATTTTCAATCGCGCCAAAATAATTGCCGATGTGCAATCTTCCTGATGGCCTTATCCCCGAAAAAACGCGTGGTTTCATAATCCGCACTAACAATTATTAAATTAAAACTTTTCAAAATTTAGATGACAATTCTGCGGCATGTCTGGTGGACTGTCTTGGGGATTCCATGTTACTATCACTTTTCCGTCTCCCAAATCAAAGATAATACGCGGTTTGATCTGCATGTCATCCGAAGACAATTTGTCATACGCTTCTTGCGTGTAAACCGCGTCAAGTCCGCTTGATAAATCTTGAGGCCAGCTTTCTGAACCAGGCACAAAGGTACTATATGCTTTTAGTGCGCCCTTCGGTATATCTGTTGTTTTAACTTTAAAGTCATAATAGTCCGCGCATTCTTTTGCCGTAGCTATCACCCTGAAACGATAAGTGTCGTCTTGAAATAAAATGTTTGTCGGGGTCGGTTTCAGTGTTAACTGAAAATAATCGCTCTTTGCTTCATCTGGCGCGCAAAATACTCCATCCACCCAATTTAATTGATATTTCTGATTTTCATCAAGCGAAATCACACCAAATAAGTTAAACCAATTTTCCGGGTCACCGGTTGGTTCGTAGGTTAATTCAAAATTTCCGCTGGCATCAGCTTTATCCCCCAAAGTCAACATATCTGCTAAAGGGAAACAAAAAGGATCCATTTCGCCGACTCCGACTAACCAAACCGTAGAACCTGGCGCGGCTTTACCTATAATTCTTATTCCTTCCGGGGAATTTTCCACTGTCGCTCCACTTTGTGGAGAAGTTATGATTGGTTTAATAATTGTAGTTTGGGCTGGAGTCACTTCTGACGTAGTTTCTTCCACTTCATTCAACAATTTATTCTGCCAATAATAAACTCCGCCGCCCGCGATAGCAGCCGTTACCACCACGGAAATTATTACCGCAAGAATGGTGTGGCTTTTTTTCGTCTCAGGCAACTCCAAACCTGGCTGATTTTCTACAATTGGCTGATTTTCCATAACAATTTAGTTAATTGTTAATTGAGCTTCAGCGTTGGTTCAACAACATCACGAACTTCTTGGCATCCATGTGGTTTTCCCGAACCATCATCAAAACCTGTCCCACAGGCTTTAACAAAGAGGAGCCAATTATCATTTAGCATTGTAGGGTAGGCGTCTCCGCCCGCGGCGCATTGATCAAAGTCTTTTTTGAACTCATCAAGTGAAGAATAGCCTGCTTTGTTTGGCAGTAGAGTTACAACAAAAACGCCAGAATCTTGGGTTTCACCTTGATATGTAAAGTTATAAACGGTTCTGGTCGCACCGCTGAATTTGGAGACCAAATTACTAAAGTAGGTCGATGTTTGATTATTGCCACACTCTTCTGCCATTAATACCAATTGATAAGCGGAGTAAGGAAAGGACGCTGTTTCTTTTGAAACAGAGACGGAGACGCCGCTTGTTGAATAAGCCAGAGGTTCTTTTAACTCCCCCTTGTCCGCGGTTGTATCAGTTTGTACGACTTTGCTTTGTTGCCACCAGTAAACTCCACCACCGACAACAATTGCGGTGATGATGACGGCGAGGGCAATTACCCACACGTTGTTTTTTCCCATAGTGATTTCTGGTTAATGTTAAGCGAAGTATATTTTAAATGAAGGAATTAAAACCGCCTAATTTCGGCCAACTGTTTCTATTATACCTCAATTATCACCGGAAGCACCATTGGCCGGCGCTCGGTTTTGGTAAAGAGGAATTGGCCGATATTGTCGCGGATTTTATTTTTGATGAAGACATTATCCGCCGCGGATTTCGGGTCGCGGTCGGAAATCAGTTTTTTCACTTTAGCGCGAACCTGTTCAATCAATTCCTTGCTCTCGCGCATATAAACAAACCCGCGGGAAATAATATCCGGACTACCGATCAAATAACCTGTCCTCGCGTCAACCGTAGTAATGATCACAATCATGCCGTCTTCAGCCATCATCTTTCGATCGCGAAGCACGACTTGGCTCACATCGCCGACGCCAAGACCATCCACCATCACGTAATCCGTTGGAACGCGTTGCGGCGTAAGCCGGCCCACTGTGCCGGAAAGATCTTTTCCTCCCGCCTGAAATTCCATCACCTGGCCGTTGTCGGCGACAAAAATATTTTTGGGATCAAAACCAATGCTTTCGGCGACTTTCGCGTTCATCCGCAAATGCGAATGGCTGCCTTCAATGGGAATAAAATATTTTGGATTAACTAAGCGGACCATCAATTTAATATCTTCTGCTTTAGCGTGGCCGCCGGCGTGAATGTCCATCATCTTATAATGAACAACGTCCGCACCTTTGCGATAAAGCGTATCTTTCAGCCGCTGGATTGTCCGCTCGTTTCCCGGAACAACCGAAGAAGAAAAAACAACCGTATCTTTCGGTTCAATTCTAACAAACCTATGCTCTTCATTGGCAATGCGCATTAAAACCGCGCGCTCCTCTCCTTGCGCGCCGGTGCAAACAATAATTATTTTTTCCTGCGGATGATTATGAACATCGGCAATATCAATCAGTGTCCCTGGTTTCACTTTAAGGTAGCCGAGCACCTTCATAATTTCCACATTGGTCTTCATACTAAAACCGTCAACCGCGACTTTCTTTCCCATCTCTTCAGCAATACGAATAATTTGCTCAACTCTTGAAAGCAGTGAAGAAAAAGTTCCAATGATAATTCTGCCCGGAGCTTTTTCAATCAAGATTTTTAAATTTTTTCCGATTTCCTGTTCGGAAATTTGGTGGCCTTCTTCCGGCGCGTTTGTGCTGTCGGACATTAAAGCCAAAACTCCCCGCCGACCAATCTCAGCAATTTTTGCAAAATCAGCCGGGCGCTCATCAACCGGAGTATAATCAAATTTCCAATCGCCGGTGTGTATCACTGTCCCAACCGGAGTATGAACCACTACTGCCACGGAGTCGGGAATATTATGATTAACATGAATAAATTCTACTTTGAATTTTCCCAAAGTTAAAACATCCTCTTCTTTCACCACCGCCAAATTCAATTTCCCGCTTTTGTAGTCCTCCTGGCGTTTTTTAATAATCGCCAAAGTCAATTGCGTTCCATAAATTGTCGGATTGCCAAGTCGCGGAACAAGGTGCGGAATTCCTCCAATATGATCGTAATGGCCATGAGTAATAATTATGCCGCGGATATTTTTTTCTTTCCCTTTCAAATAAGAAATGTTGGGAATAATATAGTCAATTCCGGGCATATCTTCTTCCGGAAACTGCAAACCCATATCAATTAAAATGATATCGTTTTCATATTCCAAAAGAGTCATGTTGCGCCCGACTTCCTCAAGGCCGCCGATTACAATCACTTTTAGTTTTGGTACGCTCGGACCTTTGGCATAAAATTTTCCGCCGGCCTGGCTTCTTTGTCTTTTGTTTTTTTTATAATACATCATAAAATAAGTTTATAAAGTTTAAGGTTTATAAAATTTTAAAATTCTTTAATGCCCAGGGGGAGAGTCGAACTCCCATGAGCTTGCGCCCACAGCGTTCTGAACGCTGCGTGTATACCATTTCACCACCTGGGCAAGATTATTTCCACTGTCTTTTTGTTTCTTTGTACCAATTTGAAATTCCGGCGAAACGGTCGCTCGGAACATTAATGCGCGCGACGTCAATCCCAAAAACCAGAGCGCTAACAACATAAGTGTAGCGAGGGCTATAAAGAAAAATGGCTGGGATATCGTCGGCTAGAATATTTTGAAATTCTAAATATTTTTTGGCGCGCTCTTCCGGGTTATCCGTTTGTCTCGCTTCTTCCAAAAGTTTGTCAACATTACGATTGGCGTAAAGAGAGAGGTTTAATCCGGGATCTTCGGCTTGAGAAGAATGCCAGAAAGGATATGGATCCGGATCAAAGCCCAAAATCGTTCCGAGCATTAATGCCTCGTAGGCGCGCGGGCGAATAATTTCTCGCTGGATTTTTGTTGAAGAAACAATATTTAATTCTGTTTGTACCCCGATCGCTTCCCAATCGGTTTTTATCATTTCCGCGACTTTCACATACTCCGGCCGGTCAACAGTCGTTAAAATTATTTTTAAAACCTTGTTATCTTTTTTGCGGAAAGTTTCACCCTCTGCCAATTTAAAACCTGCTTTTTCTAAAATATCCTTGGCAAAACCCACGTCAAGGGCAATTTTTTTAATCTCTTCTGAATAACCGACGTACCCCGGCAAAATCGGGCCATCAATCACTTCTCCCTTTTGGCCAAAAACATCGGCAACAATTTTTGCCTTGTCCACGCTCAAAGCCAAGGCCTTGCGTACCGAATCATTTTTTAAAAATTCATTATTCTTCTCGTCAAAAAATATCGTCGTGTATTGAGGCAAACTCAAAAAATATTTATTGAATTGCTTGCTCTGGAGGACGCTCTCCAGCTCTCCCGGTAAAAAACTCACGCCTTCAATATTTTTATTTTGCAGAGCGGTTAACGCCGAATCGTAATCCGGGTAAAATTTAAAGATCAATTTTTCCAAATATGGCTTTTTGTCGTAAAAATTTTTACTCGCGACCAAGGTGTAAACCTTAATACTGCCATTTTTATCTTTGGTCAAAGATTTAAATTCAAACGGGCCGGAGCCGACCGGTTTGATGTTGTACTCAGCTAAATTCGCGCTTTGCGCCGGGATGTCATACCAAAGATGCTCTGGCAAAATGCCGAAAGTCAACATTCCCAAAAATGGCGCGTAGGCTTCGCCTAAAGTAAACCTTATGGTTTTATCATCAACTTTTTCCGCTGTAATACCGCGAAAACCGGAATAAAGCGGGCTTCGGAAAAGCGGATCCTTGATTAGGGAAACCGTAAAAACAACGTCCGATGCCGTTAATTTTTCTCCATCATGCCACGCTAAATTATCTTTTAGATAAATCGTGTAAACCTTTTTATCTTCGCTCACTTCAAAGCTATCAGCCAAGTCGGGTTTAAGTTCTTGCGCGGTATTGTATTTGAAAAGTCCAGAAAAAATCAAATGTGATAAATCCATATCAACATCATTTGTCTGCGCCAAGATGGGGTTAATATATCGCGGCTCACCAACTAAACCCTCAACATATTCTCCGCCAAAATCAGGAACTTTTTCCATTTTTTCCAAACTAAATTTCACCCCTAAAAAACCAAAGCTCGCGAGCAAAATAATAAAAAGCCCCAATAAAATAAATTTTTCGGAACGAACTAAATATTTGGGAAGATACTTCAACTGGCTAAAAGTCGGCACTCTTGATTTTGACAACGCAAAAACTAATTTTTTATCAAAATCAGTCTGCCTTCTTATGGCCAGATGCTCATTCTTTTCTTCTTTTTTAAAACGACTCAAAAAAGATTTAATCATTAGATTTACTAATCTTAAACAACGACTCGCTCTCTGTTTGTCGTTTTCCTCCGCCCTCCACCTGAGATTTTGCGCCGGAGCTTATACTTATAAAAGAAAGCTAGCTAAAGCGGCGCCGAAAAATATAATTGAGAGAATAATAGTCGCGACGTACAGCTTCTTTTCAATCCCTCTCTTTGTCTGATAAACCGCGCCTTCTCCACCAAAAACTCCGCCAACGCTCGCTCCGCGGCTTTGCAGAAGAATTACTACCATTAATAAAACCGAAGCGACAATCTGGATAATATTGATGTATTTCATATAAATTTAGAGAAAATTCTATTATTCTATAATCCTACCAAAACAGCCTGTTTTTGTCAATCAGAACCCTTTTTGCTCAAAATTTCCCTTAATTTAAAAACCCCACGGCCACTAACCTTATGGCGGCGGCGCTTTTTCTTTTCTCGTCTTTCCTTCGTTTTTTCCAATTTTTTTTCTAATTCTTCGTGGTACCCCATATTAATAATTTATGGTATACTTTTATTGCCGAGGATAGCGAGTGAGGAAAAAGTGCCGCGTACTTTTTCCTCCGAACGGCGCAGGCAACACAGGGCCTTTACCCTTTATTGTAGCACATTTAAATAATTCGGTTTTGGCATAAAAATTATGGAGGAGAATTTTACGGAAGAAATTTCTAAAAAATGGTATAAAAAATGGTGGGGCGTCATAATTCTTATTGTGAGCGGCCTGATTTTGAGTTTTATTTTAATTATCGGCGGCCAAGCCCTTTATTATTATCGCCAAATTAAAAGTGGAAAACTGCCCTTACCGAGCGAAATAATGTTTCAAAAATCCAATACCGCGACCGCTTCCACCAGCGCGCCCGATCTTTCTAAACTAAATCCTCCAGGCGAGCCGGCATCATCCCCCTCCGCGCCCACGACTATCGTTGGATTTTTTGATTTTGAGTGTCCCTACTCTAAAGAGGCTTATACCGCGATGCGCCAAGTGCAAACTGCCTACGGAGACAGGGTCAATTTTGTTTTTAGAAATTTTCCTCTAACCGACATCCACCAAAATGCCATGTCTGCCGCTATTGCCGGAGAATGTGCCCATGCCCAGGATAAATTTTGGTTAATGAGTGATAAAATCTTTAATGGCTCGGCTCTTACTCGAGAAAACTTTGAACTTTACGCCTCGGAGATTGGCCTGGACGCGGAGCAGTTCGCCAAATGTTTTGACGGCTATCAAGGAAAAGGCGCCGCTCTGAAAGATGCCACAGACGGCCAGGCTTTGGGGGTTGTTGGAACTCCAACTTGGTTTATCAATGGCGAAAAAATTGAAGGCGCTCTCTCCGCGAACGACTTTAAAAAAATTATTGATTATCTTTCAGCTCAAAAAACTCTTTAATTTTATATGATTGAAATACGTTTGCATGGACGCGGCGGCCAAGGCACGGTTACTGCCGCGGAACTTCTCGCCGAAGCCGCACATCTCGACGGAAAATTCTCTCAAGCTTTTCCTTCTTTTGGCATTGAACGCCGCGGCGCCCCAGTTGAGGCTTATGCGAGAATCTCTGACAAACCCATCACCCTTCACTCAAAAATTTACCAGCCAGACTATCTTATTATCCAAGATCCTACGTTGATTAATCTAACTGAAGTGCGCCAGGGCGTCACGGCAAAAACCTTTATCATTATAAACACGGAAAAATCTCCCGCGGATTTCAAAAAAATTTTTGGGAAAAATAATATTCAAACAATCCCCGCGACACAAATCGCTCTTGCGATTTTAGGAAAACCGATTATTAATACTATTTTACTCGGCGCCTTCGCGGGCGTTTGCGGTTTGTTTAATCCCCAATCCTTGACTGCGGCTATCACGGCACGCTTTAAAAAAGAAATTGCCGAAAAAAATTTAAAAGCCATGAATACCGCGTATTGCCATTGCAGCGCAGACTCGGAATATTGCTTCACGGCGGAAAAATGTAAAATTTCCATGGACGGCGGACAAAAATTTTCTGTCACTTGCTAAAATATGCCAGACAAAAAAACAACTGATCTCTTTTTTAAACCCGGCACGACGGTCGTGAATAAAACCGGTGCCTGGCGAGTTTATTATCCGACCGTTGACCACGAAATTTGTATTGGCTGCGGCACTTGCGATCGCGTTTGCCCGGAAGGAGTTTGCTTTTCTACCGGACAAAAAAATTCCAAAGGCCTGACTTTCTATGACCGCGATTTAGATTTTTGCAAAGGTTGCGGTCTCTGCGCTAAGGAATGCCCAGTCAAAGCTATTTCTATGCACTTTGAGGAAAAATAATTTATGAAAAAATTTTTGGAAGGATCTCGCGCTATCGCCGAAACTATAAAACTCTGCCGTCCCGGCGTAGTCGCGATTTATCCTATTACTCCCCAAACTCATATCGTAGAAAATCTTGCGGAATTTAAAACTCTGGGCCAAGCCGATTTTGAATATTTAAAAATGGAAAGTGAAATGGCCGCGGCTTCCGCCGTTCTAGGAGCCTCCGCCGCCGGAGCGAGAACCTACACGGCCTCGGCTTCTCAAGGAATGCTTTTGATGACTGAAGTTTTATTCAATATTGCCGGTCTAAATTTACCTGTTGTAATGACTTGCGCCAATCGCGCGATTTCCGCGCCGATTAATATATGGAATGACCACCAGGACGCGATGACCATGCGCGACGCCGGATGGATAATGCTTTTCGCCGAAGATAACCAAGAAGCTTCCGATCTCCATATCCAGGCATACAAAATTGCGGAGCAGGTAAAGCTGCCCGTTATGGTTTGCGTGGACGGGTTTAGTTTGACGCATACTTTCGGACCGGTTGATTTGCCTGACCAAAAATTAGTAAGTAAATTTTTGCCCCCGAGAAAAACCTTGTCGGGCCAATACCTTAATCCCAAAAACCCCGTAAGTCTCGGCGGAATTTCCTCACCAGAAAGTTATGTTATTTCAAGAAAAACTCTCCATGAAAATTTAATTGCTAGCAAAAAAATAATTAAGAGTACGGCGACGGAATTTAATAAATTATTTTCCGGAAAAAAAGCAGGCGATGGATTTATAGAATATATTGGCCCCAAAAATCCTAAATTAATGATTGTCGCGATGGGCTCAATTTTAGGAACAATCCGGGCAACTTTTGAAAAAGAAAAAATCTCTAACGAAGTCGGCATTTTGAAAATTAAATGTTTTCGCCCCTTTCCCGACGAAGAAATTTCCAAAACAATTTTGCGGGTGAGGCCGAAACACGTCGCCGTCCTTGATCGCTCCATCTCCTTGGGACAAGGCGGCGTTCTCGCGAGTGAAGTAAAAAATCTCTGTCCCATCGGCATGGTTTCAAATTTCATCGTCGGCTTGGGAGGAAAAGATGTTACTCCGGAACATATTGAAAAAATTGTTAAGCTAAGTCTCACCGACAAAACCTGTACTACTCGCTTTTTTGTTTAATTACAATTTTTAAAATCTATAATTTTATGCCTAATCTCGACAAAGTCCTCCAAATTTTACCAAAAATCTTCTTGGGCGTCCTGGTTACTCTTTTTGTTTTCCAGGTCGTTGGATTCTTTGTTATTTTTTATCTCTCAAGCCAGGCTCTAAAATAAAAATATGGCGCGAAAATTAATAAAATTTATTTTACTTCCGGCACTTGCTTTGATGCTGCTCATTTCCGCAACTCCAGTTTTAGCCCAAACAACTGAATCAAGCTCTCAATGCTGGTCAAAGTCCGACTGCGTTTCAAAAACGGAAAACTGCGCGGCATGTTTTGAACCGCAGGAAACTTTTTGCGGCACGGGGCGTGGTTTCTGCTATGCTAAACCCGTGCCCGCGACTTTGGAAATTTCCCTTGGCGGCTTAAGCGAAGTTTCTGATCCGGCTCAATATATTTCCCAACTTTATCAATGGACAATTTCTGTCACGGGAATTTTAGCCGGCATCATGATTATGATCGGCGGACTTCTCTATCTCACGGCCGGCGGATCGCCCGAGCGCGTTTCAAATGCCAAAAGTTATATCAGCAATGCCTTAATCGGTTTAATCTTGGCTTTGACTTCTTACTTTTTATTGCAAACCGTAAACCCGGCACTTTTAAATTTAAGATTCCCTAAAGTTCCTCTTGTCCAAGCCGTGGTTCCCCCCTCTGATTTTTGCGAAGACTTGGCGGAAAATTCCGATATTCAAATTACTTCTTCAACCGGAGGAACCAAATGCG
>JBAZEY010000008.1:0-51310 GCA_041653675.1 Patescibacteria group bacterium
CGTGAATGTTTGTAAAACGAAAGAGCTTTCCAATATGCGTTCCAAGGGCGATGGATCTGATGAACATTTTAACGCGCCAAAAGAGATGAATCTTGAGGCCGCGCTAGAATATATTGGCGATGATGAGCTAGTGGAAGTAACTCCCCAAAATACTCGTATTAGAAAAATTCATCTGGATGAAATTACGGCAAAAAGAATGGCCAGAGCTAGTCGATAACATAAAACAAAACTCCGCGACTTGAAAGTCGCGGAGTTTTTTGATTTTCTGATTTTAGAACTTGAACATGTCGGCAAATTTTCCAACAACCGGCACTGGCTCTTGTTTGCCCCCGGCGGCATTCACAATGCCCAAAATTACAAGAACTAATAAACCCAACTGTAACAATCTTACCACCCAATAAAAACTATACCACCAATACCACGGAATCATCATGCCAACCAGCCAGATAATCACGCCGATGCAAAAAAGAACTAAGCCTTGCTTCACGTGATATTTCACAAACGGATCTTTGTGCGCTCCAGTCAAAAGCGGGATGAAAAACAAGATATAGGCAATAATTGCCATGCCTGTGTTTTTCTCTCCGCCTGCCGGTTTTGGATCTGCCGGCGCTTGCGGTTTTTGTTCATCCATAATTTTTTTAAATTAATTTAAAAAATAATTTTACTGCGTAACTTCTTCACTAAAAATAACGACCGTCACTTCCTGCCTGCCGGGTTCATAGGTCAAGGTATATTGTGCGTTGTTTTTGCTCACCATTAAAGATGCTTCACCTTCGCTAACTCCGCTTGTAATAACAGTATATCCGCGGGAAGTAAATGATGAAGTTAATTTATTTAGATCACTGGCCGTAGTTGCTCTTTTTACCATGAATTGAACCATGCCCGAATCTTCTCCCATTCCAAGATAATTATTCAAAAAACTTGATAATTTCATGTCTCCAAAAACTTCGCTGATAACCGGTCCGATCTCGCTCTTTGCATTTGTGACAAAAGCGGAATCCACTTGAAGTTCTTCGGCCGCGTTAAATTTCTCTTCCGGCGTTAACTCTCTCTCTGCTTCTATATCGGCCTCAATCTCACTAAGAGCATCCATATTTTCAGCCCACTTTTGTAAATCGCTGGAGTTTCCTCCTCCTAGCCCCGCGAGGCCTGATAAAAATTGCTTTGCTAGCCTTTGCTGTTCATAGCGCTGCCAAGCCCAATATCCGCCGGCTAAAACCGCCACGGCCAAAATGACAATGACCGGGATAAGAACCTTGTTTTTGTTCATAATTTTTAAATTTTACCCCAAAATAAAGTTTCGGGATGTGTTATTAACTTTTCTTTATCCAATTATACCAAAAAATAAAAGAAAAAACCACAAGCTCCAATTCTCTTGCCATATAATTTGTGCTATAATGGATTAATTAATCAAAGGATTAAGGTTAATTTGTTTCTTTTATTATGACCCAAAAAATTCGCAAAGTTATTATCCCCGTCGCTGGTTATGGCACGAGGTTTCTCCCAGCAACCAAAGCCCAGCCAAAAGAAATGCTGCCGATTGTTGATAAACCGGTTATTCAATATATTGTGGAAGAAGCCGTCGCCTCAGGAATTACTGATGTAATTTTAGTGACCGGCGCTTCCAAGCGTGCCGTGGAAGACCATTTTGATTACAATTTTGAATTACAAAACTGGCTCAAAAAACAAGGCAAAGAAGAAATTCGCCAAGAATTAAAAAATATCGCAGACATGGCGAATTTTATTTATATTAGACAAAAGGGACCCTACGGCAACGCCACGCCGGTAATGAACTGCCGACAGGTTGTAGGAAATGAGCCGTTTGCCGTTCTCTCTGGCGATGACCTAATTTTAAATGGCGTAAAACCTCGGCTCAAACAGCTAATTGAAGCTTATGAGAAATATACCGACCCGGTAATTACAGCAATTAAGGTTACAAAAGAAGAAACAAAAAAATACGGCATGCTTGACGCGCAAAAAATTGAAAAAAATATTTATCAAGTTAAAAAAATTGTGGAAAAACCAGGACCAGAAAAAACTCCTTCACTTTTAGCTACTCTTTACGGTTATGTTTTAACTCCTGACATTTTTGATGAACTGGAAAAATTAAAACCCGGCTCTGGTGGAGAATTTTGGCTCCCCGAAGCCATTGGCGGACTTCTTAAAAAACGGCCAATCTACGCCGTAGAGACCGATGGCACATATTATGACGCCGGCTCAAAAATCGGCTGGTTAAAAGCCAACGTCGATTTAGCCCTAGCGCGTCCAGACTTAAAACCAAGTTTTTCTAAATATTTGAAAAAATTAAAAATATAGTTTTTATGAATAAAAAAACCTTAGCCATCTTTCTTCTTTTAGCTTTCATTATTACCGCCGGCCCGATCTGCAAGGGCAGCTCGCAAGAAGTTTTGGAAGCCATGAAACCGATAAACCTCACTTATTGGCGGGTTTTTGATGACCAAGACGCTTTTGATGAAATTATCACTGCCTACAAGGCAGTCCATCCAAATGTTTCCGTCACTTATCGGAAGCTCCGTATGGAAGAATACGAACAAACTCTTTTGGATGCTCTGGCCGAAGATCGCGGACCGGATATGTTTTCTCTTCCAAATACTTGGGTCAAAGAATACCAAACAAAAATCTTGCCCATGCCCAAAACTATCACCCTTCCATATCAGGTAACCACAGGCACAATCAAAAAGGAAACAACTATCCAATTACAAACTACTCCGACCCTTTCTCTCCGAGCGCTAAAAACCGATTTTATGGACCAAGTGGCCAAAGATGTTGTTTTAAAATATCAGGCAACCCCGGAGGTAGCAGCCGAAGAGAGAATTTTTGGTTTGCCTCTTTATCTTGATACTTTGGCTCTTTTTTATAATCGCGACATATTAAATTCTGCGGGTATTCCCGAACCGCCTAAAACTTGGGCGGAGTTTCAGGAAGATGTCAAAAAAATTGCGAAAATCGACAAGCAGGGAAATATTCTACAAGCCGGCGCCGCGTTCGGCACGGCAAATAATGTTGAACGCGCTCCAGACATTCTTTCACTTTTAATGATGCAAAACGGCACGGTCATGACTGACGAAAATGGCAATGCCACCTTTGCCGCGATGCCCGCGGGAGCAAATCTCACTAATCCTCCGGGCGAAGACGCGCTTGGTTTTTATACGGATTTTGCTTCACCCTACAAAGAGGTCTACACCTGGAACGGCAATATGCCCAATTCGCTTGAAGCTTTCTCGACTGGCCGCGCGGCTTTCTTCTTCGGTTATTCTTACCACATTCCTCAAATCAGAAATCTTTCGCCGAAGTTGAATTTCGCTATTTCCAAAATGCCGCAGATTGAAGGCAATCAAGAAATAAATTTTACTAATTATTGGGTGGAGACAGTTTCCACAAAAACTAAAAATCAAAATGAGGCCTGGGACTTTTTACAATTTGCCGCTAAAGCGGAAAATGCCCAAAAGTATCTAGCCAAAACTAAAAAGCCGACCGCCCTCCGATCGCTTGTGGCAAGCCAAATTGAAGATCTTGATTTAGCCGTCTTTGCCTCTGAACTTTTAACGGCCAAGTCGTGGTATCAAGGAATGGATGCCCTGGCCATGGAAAAAATTATGAGTGAAATGATTGAAAATGTTGTTTCCGGCACGCAAACCATAAAAGAAGCGATTGGTTTGGCCCAGGGGAGAGTTAATCAAACAATCAGACAGTAATTATTCATTACTTAATTACCATGTCTCCAAAAAACAAAATTTTAATCGCCTCATTGCTCATTGCTAGTTGTGCGCTCTTTCTTGCTACTCCGGCTCTTGCTTCCTGGCCGGCTACGCCGCTTTTGCCACCGTGCGCGACCAAAGCCCAAACGGGCATAGGCGATGATCAGGTTTGCGGTTTTAATGATTTCATTTTGCTCGGCATCAATTTAACTAAAATGATTTTGGGTTTAGTCGGCTCCCTTGCCTTACTTTTCTTTATTTACGGCGGCATTACCTTTATGCTGGCGGGGGGAAAGTCGGAAGCAATTGATAAGGGAAAAAAAATTCTTACCAACGCTGTGATCGGTGTAGCCATCGTCCTCGGCGCCTGGATTATTGTTAATTTTTCCATTGCCGCTTTGACCGGCACGCCGGTTAGTAATGTTAAAATTTTTGGCACGGAAGATTGGTGGCGAACGCCAGGAGAAGAAACAACTAATACTAACAGCGGAACTTAAAAAAATATGGAAAAGAAAAAAAATCTAAATTTAATAATCCCTTTCTTCTTGCCAATTTTAGCAATTTTATTATTTGCTCGAGTAACTTCTGCTGTTACCATTGAAGAATTGCAGGCATTATCCGGAAGAATGGAAGCTGATTGCACTGGAATTGAACCCGCAACACGTACATTGACCGATTTAAATAACCGCATAACTGCTTTGGAGGAATCAAAAAATAGAAATCAAGAAACTTATGATCGCATGCGACCAGAGTGCGGAATCTCCATTTCCATCGCAGATTGCGAAGCTCAAAATGAACTGCTTCGAAGACAGATAACCCAGCTTCTTGATTTAATTTCACAACGAACTACCGAAGTAGAAAAAGCCCAGACAGAAATTGATAAATGTCAAGCCGCGATTGGAGCATCTCAAACCGCGACTGGTTCAGGGACCGGTACTGCCACCACCGGTCCCGTAGAATGGACTTCTCCAATCGGCGCTATTTCCCCAACTCAACTTATTGGTAAAGCTATCAAGGCAGTTCTCGGCATCTTAGGCGCTGTTGCTCTTTTAATTTTTGTCTACGGCGGCTTTGTCTGGATGACTTCCGGCGGCAGTCCGGAAAAAATAAAAACGGCGCGCATGACTTTGGTCTGGGCAGTTCTTGGTATGGCCGTAATCTTCTTAAGCTATGCCGCGGTTGATTTTGTCCTTAAAGCTTTCGGTGTTTAAAACATGAAAAAAAATTTTCAACAAAATACTTTTAAAAAAAACTTCTTGTCTTTGATTTTTATTTTTTTATTAGCCGGATCATTTTTAACAATAACGCCGGCCTTCGGCGCTTGCGAATGTGGCGCAGGCGGAACTTTTGGCTCTCACTGGACAGCTCCCGAGTCCTGTTTTTCAGACAGTGATTGTGCCGTGCCATGTGAACGCGCTTATGCGGGAACTACCACGCCCGTAGACATGACTTACGCCTGCACAACCACCGGAGGAACTATCGCTCCGGAAGGCAGCTCGCCAACAACAACCCCTGGCGCGCCGGAAAAAGTTGAATTGGAAAATCCTCTCGGAGGAGGAACGGGCATTACCTCTGTCCCGCGCCTTATCGGCAACATTATAAAAACTATTTTAACAATCGTCGGCGCCCTGGCCCTCGCCATGTTTATTTACGGCGGTTTCACCTGGATGACCTCTGGTGGAAGTTCTGAAAAAATACAAAAAGGAAAAAATATCTTGATGTGGGCAGTGATTGGACTTGTGGTAATTTTTACCAGCTATACTTTAGTAGATTTCTTATTAACCGCTTTTGGTTTATAAAATGAAAAAACAAAATATTAAAAAAATAGTCTTCATCACCGCCACTATTGCTTTTGTGGCTGGCGGTTGGTTTTTACCGACCGCCCAAAGCAATGCTGAAGAATCCGGAACCTGCTCCTGTGTACCAGCCAGCGGAACGTGGGTACCCGTCGGTAGCTGTACTGAATGCTCCGCTGCTTGTGCCAGTTCTTTTGATCTTGATGGAAATCCATTTACTCAAAAATCTTGCGGAGAAGCAGATCCCGATGTCCCTGGCGCAAAAAAATGTTTTTGCCATATTCAAATTACTACCCCTCCAACTATGCCCCTAGACGAATGTATTGACGGATGCTCTGGGTATGGTTTTAGCTACGCCTGGACTCCTCCACTATTACCTATAGAGGAGGGCTCCTCTTGTTCCCGGCAGGAAGACTGCGTGGGGGGAGGGACCTGCGGCGCAGACCGTTGTTTTTGCAATCCGGAAACTAACAGATGTAAATTTAAAAAAGACAGCGGTTTGTCTTGTTTAGAAAATTTTGAATGCAACTCAAATATTTGTACTCCTGTTCCGGGTGGAGAAGGTAAAACCTGTAAAGTAGGCGGCTTGACCCCGCCTGGCGAAGAGACCCCTCCTCCTTTAACCGAGGAAGAGCAATTTCCTACTTATAAAATAAAATCTCCCATCGGCGAAGTGACCGGCCCCGAACTTATTGGCCGGATTATAAAAGCAGTTCTGGGCATTGTCGGCGCCCTAGCTCTCGCGATGTTTGTCTTCGGCGGCTTTACTTGGTTGACCTCAGGCGGCAGCCCTGATAAAATAAAGAAGGGTAAAGATATTTTGATGTGGGCAGTGATTGGACTTGTGGTAATTTTTACAAGTTATACATTAGTTGATTTTATTCTTACATCATTTGGATTATAATCTTCTACAAAATATTCGTAGAAAACCCGAAAGGGGGTGAAGAAAATGTTAAAAAAAGTATTTTTCTGTTTAACCATCCTGAGTCTTTTGACTCCAGTTTTGGTCTCCGCGCAAACCAATGATATCTTGGGCCTGAATATCATTAACAACGCGAATATCGGCTTGCAAGCTTCAGATCCTAGAGCCGTTGCCGCGAGAATCATTAACGTGGCGTTAGGATTCTTAGGCATCGTTGCTGTGGTCATTGTTCTTTACGGCGGCTTTATGTGGATGACGGCGGCTGGTAACGAGGAAAGAATTTCCAAAGCGAAACAAATCCTTAGTGCCGGTATCATCGGTTTGGTCATTATCGTTATGGCCTGGGCGATCGCCTCTTATGTCGTGAAGACTTTGATGAATGTTACAAACACCTAATTTAGCAAATGGGGTGGGGTTAAATCCCCACCCCATTCTCGATTATTTGATTTTATGTTTTTAAAAATAGAAAAAATAAACATTTTTAAATTTATTTGCGCTGCGGCAATTATCTTTACGATTTTTGGAGCGAACCTCGCTCTTGCCCAACCAGCTGATGACGAAACCCCAAGCGACACAACTGCCGCGGACACTATTCATGGAGGCCTGAACGAAGCGGCCGAAGTCGCTGGTATTCCGCAAGAAGGCGAATCCTCTATCCCAGTCCGCATTGGCAATATTATTTCTTATGCCCTGGGTTTTGTCGGCGTAATCTTTTTAATTTTGATGATCGCCGGCGGTCTGTTGTGGATGACTGCGGCGGGAAATGAAGAACGCGTCACTAAAGCAAAAAGTTTAATTACAAACGCCGTTATCGGCATGGTTATTGTTTTCTCCGCCTACGCCATCACTTATTTTGTCACAAACACCTTACTTGGGGACTAATACAGATGAAAAAATCTCAAAAAATTTTAATTATCTCTCTTCTCCTCCTCGCCGGATTTTTTATTTTTTATCAAACAACTTCGGCGGCTGTCTTCGGCGGCCTTGAAAGTGCGCGGGAGGCGGCTGGATTTTCCGAAGACACAAGTCTGGAGGCGCGCATAGGAACAATCATCTCTGTTGTTTTGGGTTTTGTCGGGGTAATTTTTTTAGGCCTCACTCTTTACGGCGGATTTATTTGGATGATCGCCCGCGGTAATGAACAAGAAATTGAAAAAGCAAAAAAATTAATTGAAGCGGCAGTGATTGGACTTGCGATTGTTTTCGCCGCTTATGCCATTACTTATTTTGTTATTTCTCGCTTGCTGCCATCGGGCGGAGGCTCTTCTCCTTGCCCTGAGGGGGAAATTAGTTGTACGGCAGTATGTACTGGCGACGATTACCCCGAAACGCTCTGCGCCCCCGAGACTTCCTCTTGCGTCTGCACAACTCCTTAAAATTTGAATAAATTATAAAATTTTAATTTATGAAATCTTTTCAAAAAGTCTTTTTAATCTGCTGCGCAATTTTGGCTTTAGCATCTCTCGCTATACCTCTTCTTTCCCAAGCCGCGCCTTCTGACGCTTTGGACAAATTAAAAGAAGTCGGCGGTCCGGCCTATGGCGTCGGCGAGGAAAAACCGAAAGATGTTACGGAAATTGTTGGCGGTGTGATTAAAACCGCTCTCTCAATTATGGGCATAGTTGCTGCAATTTTAATCATTTATGCCGGTTATGTTTGGATGACTGCTCGCGGCAAAGAAGAACGGATTACCAAAGCTAAAGAAACTTTGGAAGCAGCAGTTATCGGATTAATTATCATCATGGCGGCCTATGCCATTACCTATTTTGTGGTAGAAAACGTACTCACCTCTACTAGTTCCTCTTCGGCCCCCACTGACGGAGGCGGTTCTCTTCCACCTTTTTCACCGGGGCCATAAAAAATAATTATTTTATTTTATGAAATCAATTTTCAAAAAACTATTTTTCTCTCTACTCCTAATTTTAACGCTCTTTTCCGCTCTGCCGGTTTTTGCTCAAATAGAAGGACTAGAAAACTTCGGTAAGGCAGCCGATTACGTTGCTGACACAAGCGCTGTTCCCAAGGATCCGGCAGTAATCGTCGGAGGGCTTATCAGTACTGTTCTCAGTGTTTTGGGTGTTATTGCCGTTGTTTTAATTATCTATGCCGGTTTTATTTGGATGACTGCGGCGGGCAACACGGAAAAAATTGATAAGGCAAAAAAAATTCTTGGAAATGCCGTGATTGGACTAATTATTATTCTAATGGCGTACAGCATTACTTATTTTGTGACAACCAGACTCCTAGAGGCTACAAGATAAAAGCAGGCAACCGAAAAAAATTAAATTAAAAAAAATCGGGCGAGCGCTCTACGCAGAGTGCTCGCCCTTGTTGTTGTATCCTCCCTTGTCACCGACCAGCTGAGGTCGGCGAAACTGTTCCGCATTCCAGGTTGCCGATCTCGACTCCGTGATGCCCCCGCCCGGTGGCGTCGATCCAGAAACTTCTGGCGCAACGAGCCACGAGCTGCAAAGGCGGCGGACCGATGTAGGCCTCAGCCTGGATTTCGTGCCGACCAACCGAGTCGGCGATCAACCAGCAGGTTTCGCCTGGCGGCAAATACCCGCCGGTCTCCGGTAGATCGATAGCCACGCCATCAATCCACGGCCGGAGATGGCTCTCGGTCTCGTTTCCGACCGGCAAGCACCTCGGCCCCTCGCACCAGGGCGGCGGCCGGTGCAGGAAGCACACATTCGACGGCGGTACCGGATAGCCGCCGGAAAGCGGGTCCATCGGATACGCCGCGTAAGCGGGGTAGGCAGCCGGCAGGCCTCCTACCATGTAGGGTGCCTGAGCCGGGTAGGTCCCGTAGCCGTAGCCCTGGCCGCCCCAAAGACCGCAACCGAGCGAAGCGACCACGAACATCATCGCGACGAACTTCATCATGGCTCGCTCCCTTCCAAGGCGTCAAGACGCCGATCGAAATCGTCTGCCTGTCCTTCAAGCTCTTCGGCTCGCTCTTCGAGCGCTGGATCCCGAGTCTGCCCGTAGTTGTACTGGCCATAGCCGTAGTAGTTCGTCGACATACCACCGTGGCCGTACCCGCGGGGACAACGCTCCGGATGGCCGCCGCGCATTTCGCCTTGGCTTCGGATACATCTGCCTTCGTCCCGGTTCTGATCGGCCTGAGACGACATGAGATCGGATGCCGCCATTTCCATCGGAGGCGGAGCGTTCAGGCCACTCGCCTCGTAGGTCATGCCGCCGCTTCGGAGACTCGTCTGAGCCGCAAAGCAGCCGGACATCGCGAACATCACGAACGCGAACGCCAGGAAAAGCCTCATCTCACACCTCCCTGGGGCCCAAAGCCCCTTGTTTTAACGAAAAAAATGATCTTCCGTACCCCCAAATTCAGAGGCAGGACATTTTACTTTAGCACAAAAACTTATTTTCGTCAAGGGCTTAAAAAACTTTATAATTAGCCAAAATTTTAACTTTTGCCAGACCTCTTTTTTGTTTTTCCACAACTTTTTGTGGATAAATTGTTTATAACCTCCTTAAAAATACTTGACAAGCCTCAAATACCCTGCTAAATTAAAGGTAATAATATAAGTCCCCTACTTTACTTGTTGTAAATTTTACGCAAGGAACACCCAGGCAAATCGTCCTGGAAGTTCAAAAAAAGTGAGGGATAATCCTGCCGGGCTCCGTAAATTGCGGAGACAAAATATTAAATGCATACAAGGCAGTGGAAAAAATTTGATTTATCCTCTTAAAGCTCACCCAAAAAGAGGAGGGAGCTCTTTTTGTGTTTTTTTATCAAATATTAAAAATATTTAAAATAATTTTATAAATATGTCCACTGAAATTACCCCGCGCAAACTTTTTACTAAAGCATCAGAGGCTATCCCTCTCCCCGACTTAATTGAACTCCAAAAAAAATCTTACGGGTGGTTTTTCAAAAAAGGTTTGTCTGAACTTTTTGAAGAAATTTCCCCTATCCGAGATATTATGGGTCGGGACCTTGAACTTTATTTTACTGATTATTATCTTGATGAACCGAAGTTTGATGAAATTACAAGCAAGGCAAAGAATGTAAATTTTGAAGCGCCACTTCGCGTTAAGGTACGCCTGACTAACAAAAAAACCGGCGAATTGAAAGAGCAAGAAATTTATCTCGGCGACATGCCATTGATGACCGACCGAGGAACTTTTATTATCAACGGCATTGAACGCGCGGTTGTTTCCCAGCTTGTCCGTTCTGCCGGTGTTTTTTTTACTTCAGAAGTGCATCACGGCAGAAGAACCTACGGTGCGAAAATTATTCCTAACCGCGGCGCTTGGCTCGAAATTGAAACTGATCAATCCGGAGTTATCTGGGTAAAAATTGATCGCAAAAGAAAAGTTGCCGTCACCTCGCTCTTGCGCGCTTTCGGCTACAGCATTGACGAAGAGATTCTTTCTCTTTTTAAAGACGTCGATACGGATAAAGAAATCAGCTACATTAAAAATACTTTGGAAAAAGATATTGCCCACTCAGAAGACGAGGGCTTGAAAGAAGTTTACAAAAGAATCCGGCCAGGAGATTTGGCGACCGTTGATAACGCTCGTTCTCTGATTTACGCCATGTTTTTCCGTTTTGATCGCTATGATTTCAGTATGGTCGGCCGCTATAAATTTAATCAACGCTTTGGTGTCCAGGGCGAAGTTGAAGACACAAAAGAAAATCGGATTTTTCACCGCGAAGATCTGGTAACTATTATCAAAGAAATTATCAGATTAAATATCACCCAGGAACCAGCAGATGATATTGATCATTTGGGCAACCGCCGCATCAGAGCGGTCGGAGAATTAGTACAAAACCGCTTCAGAATTGGCTTGGCCAGAATGGAACGCATTGTTAAAGATAGAATGAGCACGATTGATATTACTGCCCTCACTCCGAACAAACTTGTAAACGCAAAACCGGTCATCGGCGCGGTCAAAGAATTTTTTATGTCCTCCCAGTTGTCTCAGTTTATGGATCAAACAAATCCTCTGGCCGAACTGGAACATAAACGCCGCCTTTCTTCCATGGGTCCGGGCGGTCTTTCCCGCGAACGAGCTGGTTTTGAAGTCCGTGATGTACACCCAACCCACTACAGCCGTATTTGTCCGATCGCCACTCCAGAAGGTCCGAACATTGGTTTGGTCGGCCATCTCGCCTCTTATGCCCGCGTTAATGAATATGGTTTTATTGAAGCGCCTTACCGAAAAATAATCCGCGAATTGCCAAACGACGGCAAATCCACCATCGGAGAAATCTTACGGGAAGAAGTCGCGGGAGAAAAAGCCGAAACAAAAATTACTAAAGAAGTCGCCGCACATTTAGCTAAAGATAAAAATTTAAAAACTATTCAGGTTAAACCTCGCGTCACGGATGAAGTGGTTTATCTAAACGCTTTTACGGAAGAAAAAGCTGTCACTACTCCAGCCACAACTCCGATTGATGACAACGGATATTTTTTGGTGGAAAAAACCGGTGTCAGAAAATTTGGTAAACCAAGCATTGACTATGTCTGGAATATTGATTACATAGATGTTTCACCAAAACAAATTGTAAGTGTCGGCACGGCCCTAATTCCTTTCTTGGAACACGACGATGCCATCCGCGCTTTGATGGGCACAAACATGCAACGTCAGGCTGTACCGGTTATTTGTCCTCAGGCGCCAATCGTCGGCACTGGCATTGAAGAAAGAGCCGCTAAAGATTCCGGCCACGTGAAAATCGCCGAAGAAGACGGCCGAGTTGTGGAAGTGGAAGGCGATAAAATTCATGTTTTGGAAAAAAACGACAAATTTAAAGTTTATCGGCTGAATAAATTTGCCCGCTCCAATGCTTCAACTTGCATTAATCAGCGGCCAATTGTAGATAAGGATCAAAAAATTAAAAAGGGTGATGCCCTGGCTGACGGTCCGGCGACAGACGGCGGAGAACTCGCGCTCGGCCAAAATATGCTCGTGGCTTTCATGTCTTGGGAAGGTTATAACTATGAAGACGCCGTGATTATTTCAGAAAAAGTTGTTCGCGACGACCGCTTCACTTCAATCCATATTGAAAATTATCAAATTGATGTCCGCGATACGAAACTCGGCCCAGAACTTGTCACAAACGACATTCCAAATGTCAGCGAAGAAAAACTGAAAAATCTTGATGAGAATGGCATCATCAGAATCGGCGCCAAAGTTTCTTCTGGCGATATTTTAGTCGGAAAAATTACTCCCAAAGGAGAGACTGAACTTTCGGCTGAAGAAAAACTTTTACGCGCCATCTTTGGCGAAAAAGCCCGCGACGTTCGCGACACTTCTCTTTATCTTGAACACGGTGAACACGGTAAAGTTGTTGATATTAAAATTTTCTCACAAGAAACCGGCGACAAATTGCCGCCCGGCGTTATTAAATCAATCCAAGTTTCCGTGGCTGACATGAGAAAACTCCAAGTCGGCGATAAATTGGCCGGCCGCCACGGCAACAAGGGCGTAGTTTCTAAAATCGTTCCAATCGAAGACATGCCATTTTTGCCAAGCGGCGTACCGATTGATGTTATTCTTTCCCCGCTCGGCGTTGTTTCCCGTATGAATATCGGCCAAATTTTGGAAACTCATCTTGGCATTGCCGCAAAAATTTTGGGTTACAAAACCGTGACGCCGATTTTGGATGGCATTCCGGAAACAATTATTAGAGAAGAGCTGGTAAAAGCTGGCTTTCCAGAAGACGGAAAGATTACTCTTTACAACGGTAAAACCGGCGATTCATTTGATAAAAAAACCACCGTCGGCCAGATTTATATATTGAAACTGAATCACATGGTGGAAGATAAAATTCACCAACGCTCCATCGGCCCGTACTCTCTTATCACCCAGCAGCCGCTCGGTGGTAAAGCACAATTCGGCGGCCAGCGTTTTGGTGAAATGGAAGTCTGGGCGCTTGAAGGTTATGGCGCGGCGCATACTTTGCAAGAAATCTTGACCATCAAGTCCGACGATGTGCCCGGCCGCTCCAAGGCGTACGAATCAATTGTTAAGGGCGAAGCGATCAAAAACTTAAATATTCCTGAATCATTTAATGTTTTGGTCCGAGAACTTAAGGGGCTCTGTCTTGATGTGGAATTATTGAAGAAAAAAGAAGGCAGCGAAGAGATGTTTCCTATCACAGACGCAGAAAAAAAATAATTATATAACTTTTTTCATTTGATATGTACACCCCCCAAAAACCAATTGAATTCGACGCGGTAAAACTGAAGCTCGCTTCTCCGGAAGAAATTCGCTCCTGGTCATACGGTGAAGTGACAAAACCGGAAACTATTAATTACCGCACCCAAAAACCGGAAAAAGATGGTTTATTTTCCGAAAAAATATTTGGTCCGACGCGTGACTGGGAATGTTACTGCGGAAAATATAAAAAAATCCGCTACAAGGGAATCATCTGCGATAAGTGCGGCGTGGAAGTTACCCACTCTCTTGTCCGCCGGGAAAGAATGGGACACATTGAATTGGCTGTCCCGATTTCTCATATTTGGTTTTTGCGCGGGGTTCCTTCCAAAATTGGTTTGATTTTGGATTTATCCGTACAAAATTTAGAAAAAGTTATTTACTTCGCCAATTTCATCGTGACTTCAGTTAAGGAAGATCTGAAAGAACAGGCGATTTTAAATTTAAAACAAGAAGTCAAAAATAAAAAGAAAACGATCATGGGTGAAGTGGAGCGACAGATTGCCACTCTTCGAAACCAAAAACCAGAAGGCGAAGACTCAGGAAAAATTGAAGCTCGCATCGTCCAAGCAACCCTGGATCGAGATGAACGAATTAAGGAATTGGAAGAAGAATTCAGCGGCGCGGAAAAGGAATTGAAAGAATTGAAGCCGATGAAAATTATTTCTGAAATGACCTACCATGATTTGTCTCTAAAGTACGGCCATCTTTTTGAGGCTGGCATCGGAGCCGAAGCTGTCCGCCAATTACTTGAAAAAGTTAATCTTGAAGAAAAAATTGGTCCGCTAGAAGAAGAATTAAAAACTGCTCAGGGTATCAAAAAAGATAAACTCATCCGTCGTGTTAAACTTTTCAAAAGTTTAAGGATTAACAAAATCAAACCCGACTGGATGATTTTGAAATCCGTGCCGATTATTCCGCCTGATCTCCGCCCTATGGTACCGTTGGATGGCGGACGATTTGCTACAAGCGACTTAAATGATCTTTATCGCCGCGTCATTAACCGAAATAATCGTTTAAAAAGACTTGTGGAATTGAACGCTCCGGAAGTTATTTGCCGCAACGAAAAAAGAATGCTTCAAGAAGCGGTAGACGCTTTAATTGATAACTCCGCTCGTCATTCCAAAACCGTGGTTGCCTCGACCGGCCAGAAGAGAATGTTAAAATCTATTGCTGATGTTTTAAAAGGCAAGCAGGGGCGCTTCCGCCAAAATCTTTTGGGAAAAAGAATCGACTACTCTGGCCGTTCAGTTATTGTTGTCGGCCCGAGTTTGAAATTGCATCAATGCGGTCTTCCGAAAAGAATGGCCTTGGAACTTTTCAAACCATTCGTCATCCATCATTTAATTAAGCGTGAACTTGTTCATAATGTTCGTTCTGCCTCCCGCTTTATTGAGTCGGGCCGGCCAGAAGTTTGGGATATTTTAGAAAATATTGTAAAAGACGCCTTTGTCTTTTTAAACCGCGCTCCAACTTTGCACCGCTTGGGCATTCAGGCCTTCCAGCCGATTTTGATTGAGGGCAAGGCTATCCAAATCCATCCTCTTGTCTGTACCGCTTTCAACGCCGACTTTGACGGAGACCAAATGGCCGTGCATGTTCCGCTTACCGAAGGCGCGAAAGAAGAAGCGAAAAATTTAATGCTTTCAACTCATAATCTTTTGAAACCGGCTACTGGCAATCCGATCGCTACGCCAAATAAAGATATTGCCTGGGGTTGCTATTACATGACTGACACCGAGGAAGCTGAGAAAAAAATAAAATTTTTTGCTTCGACTAAAGATGCCATGTTGACTCATAGCTTTGGCCAGATTACTTTGCAACAAAAAATAAAAGTTAAGTGCGACAAAGAGCTACTCGACAAAACCAAAAAAGAAAAAATTGAAAACGGCTTTTTGGAAACAACTCTCGGCAGATTAATTTTAAACCAACATTTGCCTCCTTTAATTCCTTACATTAATGAAGTTACTAATGTAAAAAAACTGAGCGAGGCTATCAAACTCTGCCTGGAATTTTACGGCGAAGAAAAAACCGCAGAAGTTTTGGATGAATTCAAAGAAACCGGATTCAAATATTTAACTCTTTCCGGATACTCCTGGGGCATGGACGATCTTCCGGTTATGGCTGACCGCGGAAAACTTATCTCTCACGGCGACGAAGAGGTTGATAAAATTCAGAAACAATTTGAGGCCGGCCTTCTTACTCAAAACGAATACCACAACAAAATTATTAGCGTTTGGACCACAGTAAAAGATGACATCATTAAATTAACCAAGGAAAGTTTGGATAAACGCGGTCCAGTTTTTTCCATGATTGATTCCGGCGCCCGCGGTTCTTGGGGCCAGGTCACCCAGATGATGGGTATGAAAGGTTTGGTGTCTAACCCAGCTGGTGAAATTATTGAATTGCCAGTCAAGGGAAATTTTAAGGAAGGATTTGACGTGCTGGAATATTTTATCTCCACTCACGGCACAAGAAAAGGTCTTTCCGATACCGCTCTCCGTACCGCTAACGCCGGCTATCTGACGCGCCGCTTGGTTGATGTCGCTCAAGATGTCATTGTTACTCAAGAAGATTGCAAAGATACTGAAGGCGTCTTGATGACAAAAAAAGAAAGTGAAGAAATGGGTGAAACTTTGCTCGCGAGAATTTTGGGCCGCTTTGCCGCGGAGGACGTTATGGATGAAAAAGGAAAAAAATTAATTGTTAAAAAGAATGAGCTCATCACTGAAGAAATTGGAAGAAAATTAGAAAAACTAGATTTGGAGCAAATCCACGTGCGTTCTATTTTATCCTGCCGAATGAAAAAGGGTGTTTGCCAAAAATGTTACGGCTACGATTTAGGCTACAACAAACTAGCAAAGCTCGGCTCCCCTGTCGGCATTGTCGCGGCACAATCCATCGGTGAACCTGGTACTCAGCTCACCATGAGAACCTTCCATACTGGCGGTGTCGCCGGACTTGATATCACCCAAGGTTTGCCGCGCGTTGAAGAACTTTTTGAAGCCCGCTCCCCAAAACGCAAGGCTTTTATTTCCGACGTCACAGGAACAGCTCAAGTTGAAGAAGATGCTAAAACAATTATCGGACCGACCGGTGAAATAATTACCAAAGGAATCCCGGGACAAAGAAATATCAAAATTAAATATTTAGAAAAAGAAGAACAAAAATATTCAGTCAGTAAAAATAAAAAAACTACCTTTAAAAAAGATGGTAAGGTTGTTAAGGGCGAACTTCTTGGTTTGGATAAAAATGGAAAAGAGGTAAGCGCGGCGCGCGATGGCGTGATCGTTTCAGCCGAAGAAAACCAAGTGGTGGTCGCGAGTGAGGTGGAAAAAGTTAAAGAATATATTATCCCGCCGGGCTACACTCTCTGGATAAAAGATGGTGCTTTTGTAAACCGTGGCGACCAATTGACTGAAGGCGACCTTGACTTGCATCAACTCTTTAGTTTGAAAAATAAAGAAGCCGTGCAAAAATATCTAACCAAAGAAATCCAACATATTTACACTTCTCAGGGCCAGAAATTGAATGATAAACACATCGAAGTGATAGTTCGCCAAATGTTCTCTCGCGTTTATATCAAAGAGTCTGGCGACACCGATCTTTTGCCTGGTGAGATTGTGGAAAAATCACAACTTGAAGAAGCCAATAAGCTTGCCAAAGAAAATAAACTCAGTCCGGCCGAAGGCGAAGAATTACTTTTGGGCATTAGCAAGGTTTCTCTTTCCACTGAAAGCTTCTTGTCCGCCGCTTCTTTCCAGGAAACTGCGCGCGTCTTGATTAATGCCGCTATTACCGGGAAGATTGATCGCCTTGAAGGCTTAAAAGAAAATGTTATCATCGGCCGCCTCATTCCGGCCGGCACGGGATTCAAAAAAGAATAGAATTTATCGGACTTAATATGTCCAGACATTCTAAGTGGTCAAAAATCAAACACCAAAAGGGCGCCGCAGATGTAAAAAGGAGCGCCCTTTTTACGCGCCTTTCTAAAAATATTACTCTCGCGGCGCGTGAAGGAGGAAGTGGCGATCCAAAAATGAATTTCAAGTTGCGCCTTGCCATTGATCAGGCCAAAGCGGTCAACTTGCCAAAAGACACTGTTGACCGGGCAATTCAAAAAGGGATTGGTGCCGGCGACGAAGGACAAATTGAGCGCGTCCAATACGAAGGATTTCTCCCGGGCGGCGCGGCGATTATTATTGAATCTCTTACCGACAGCCGAAACCGAACAAGCGGCGTTGTGAAAAATGTGCTCGGGAAACACGGGGGGAATATGGGTCTACCAAATTCCGTGGCCTGGATGTTCTCTCGAAAAGGCGTAGTCCGAATTTCCAATTATAAAAACTCTGTCAAAAATTTTGACGACTTCCAATTAAAGATGATTGACCTCGGTGCCGATGACATCCAACCCGAAGAAGAAGATCTGGTAATTTACACTTCGCCAGAAAATTTGGAGAAAATACGCGAAGGATTGGAAAAAGAACAAATTACACCAGAGGAAATAGAGATTGAGTTCGTGACAAAAGAGAAAATAAATATCTCTGACCCGGCGTTAAAAGAAAAAATTGAAAATTTATTGAACGAGCTGGATGAAAATGAAGACGTTGATAATTACTACACCAACCTAGAATAAAATTAATTCACAAAAAATTCCGCCAACTACGGCGGAATTTTTATTTTTGACAAGAAAAAAGATATATACTAAGATGAGACCGCGTGGCTCAAAACAAAGGAGGCAAAGCCATGGTAGAACTCAGCGGTAAGGGACTCATCGGCGAGGATCTGCAAGGTTGGCGGGTGGAGACCTGGTTCGAGTTGAGACTTTCCACCGACGAGAACGGAAGATACGAAGTCGGGGGATACTTCAAGGACAAGGACCTGGCCAGCGCGACAGGCAAGGGTAAGGGCTGGTACGGCGACGATGGGAAAATGGAGGAAGTACTCGTTCTGACGAACGACGGAGCCTTCGGCTTTGTCGTCGGAAGTGATCGAGTCTTTCTCTCCGACCAAGACGCCCTCAAGGCCAGAGCTGTCGAGAAGGCCAGGGCCAAGCTCACGCCGGAAGAGCGGAAGCTGCTCGGCCTCGATTGATTCTTCTGTGTGACAACCCGCCCCCAACGTAACTGTTGGGGGCTTATTTTATTCCAAAATTTCTTGCACCCGACCGACTTGGCCATCTTCTAAACGAACTTTTATTCCGCGCGGATGATGTGACGAGGGTGTCAAAATTTCTCCCACAATTCCCTCTGTCAATGCGCCCGTCGGCTGATCTTTTTTTAAAACTACTTTCACCCGCAGGCCAGGTTTTATATCGTCACGATTTGTTGGATCCATAATTAAATTTAAATTAATTTCTATAATGCAAATCAGTCTTCAACTTATTTATAAATTCTCTAATCTGATTTTTGAGATCATCCCTGGACGTGTCAAACTTAAAGTAAAAATCAATTGATGGTAAATATGCCTTATGTAGAAGTTTACGCCGCCTATAATTGTACATTGCCTCCGCGCTATCCTTGAACAACCATGTATGGTTATATTTTTTTAATTTATTTATTATAAACTTCTCCGACGGTTTTACATGTATCCAAATCAATAAAATTTTATGCTCACGGGCAAGTTTTTTAAAATGTTTTTGATATTTTGGCTGGATACAATCACCATCAATGGCTATGCTATAACCCAAATCAAGATATTTAGCAGTCAAAATTTTAGCAATCTCGGTTGCCCTTAAATAATTATATCCGCCCCTTTTCAATAAATGCCTAACTTCATCAGTGCTAATGCGGACTAATCCAAGCTTACTACATATTGGCTTCAAAATGGTGGTTTTGCCTGCACCAACCAGCCCGATGGGACAAATCATTAATTGCCTTGATGGTTTTATTTTAGGAATTTTGATAGTTTTTTCATATTGATTTGAAATTTTTTCTAATCCGAGATCTGATAAATTTTTACCCTCAGAACTTTCTTGGCTTGCTTTTCTCAAATCTTTCTTCAAAACTATTTTCACGCGCAGACCTGGCTTAATGTCGTCTCTATTTGTCGGGTCCATATCAATATTAATTATTCTTTGATAAAAATTCTTCCATCCCCCTTCTCTATGGAAAATGATTTTGATTTTTTTCCGGTCGTAATATCTACACGCTCTTCGTCAAACAACGCTGTAGTGGCAGAGTAAGGAGAACTTACCACAACTCCATTTTCAAAATCTCTCCAATAAGCATTATCTTTTTTATAATATTTTCCAAGAGGATTACCTAAGTCAGCATCATATTCCGGAAACCACCAATCCTCTCCGTGGTCGCGCGGCCCGAAATCATAGGTGAAATAAGTATTATCGTTTAGCAAGCTTAACGTTAAACCAAGCCGCATTTTTTTCAAATCTTTTTGGCCGGTATCATCAGTATCAACTCCATAAATAACAATATATTTGCTGTTGGCTGCCGCCAAACCATCATCAAAAGTTGTTTTCATCTGCTCACCCATAAAATTCTCCATCAGATAACCGTCAAAATATTCGCCGAATTCATCAATGTCCGAAAGATCCTTGCCGGCATTCATAATAACTAATTTATCCTTGGCATTAAGTTTTTCTATTTTTGAAAAAATATTTTTTGTGGCGCTCTGCCATTCCTCATTGCTAATCGCCTCGGGACACCACCATTGTTTTTCCGTCACCATATCAAAAATAACGCCGTCGTGTACTGTTTGATCCAAAACGTTTTTGTAAAAAGAAGTTATTAACTCAATCCATTTAGCATTTCTCGGATCCATGGCATAAATTTCTTCCTGCCCCCATTTCTCCGATGCCCACCCAAAAGCACATCTTTCACCATTCGGCTTATGTAAATACATTTCCTCGATTATTTCTATCGGCTCTTTTTTCCCATAATTTGCCGCTGTTGCCAAAAAAGTCATCCAGTCGCGATTATCCCAAACCCAATTGGCAGACAGACCTGCTAATATTTTTGCGCCGGGATTTGCTAATTTAATTTTCTCCGCTTCTTCGGGAGTAAACCAGGCCGTCATAACCAAATCATAAGGATGTTTTCCGGAGATTATTTCATCCTTTTTCGAAAGCCAGCTCGCAATTTTTGGAAAATTATTTTCCGCGCCCGATTTCTCCGCTTCTTGTCTGGTATTCTGCGACGCGCAGCCGCTCAAAAAAATCATTCCCAAAATCGCGAATGTCAAAATTATTAAATTAAGATGTTTTGTTTTCATAATTATGTTTCCGATAACGTTCGCGTGTATCTAACGCAACACATATAAAATTTATTTTGAATATCTTTTAAGAATATTCTCAAGCAACCGTTTAGCTTCTGGATTTTCAAAATCATCGAGAGCTTTTTTTGCCTCTCTTACGTAAAAATCTCTTATATTATTGCCATCTAAATCTTTGCAAGGTTCTTGAATATGCTTAATCAAAAATAATGCCAATTCCATATCTGATTCCCTTTCTTTTCTTTCAAAATTTTCCATATTAAATTTTGTTTTTTGTTTAGGTTAGAAGTGCTATTATAATTCCCATTCTACCGGCAATGTCCCCGTAAAAGCAAAATCTCCAAACAAGACATCCGCCACTCCCTGTCCTTCACTTCCGGGGAGCCAAGCCGCGATAATCGCGTCCCAATTTTTGGCATATTCTTTTATATTCAACGGGCGTCCGGAAACCATTATGACTACTATTTTTTTGCTTTGAGCTTTCACTTTATCTATTACCAATAGATCTTCAGGGCTTAAACTTGGATTGGCAATATCTCCCCAACCCTCGGCATAAGGCTTTTCTCCAACAACAACTCCAACGTCTGCAAAATTATTTCTTATAGAAAAAGATCCTTCTTTATTATATTCAACTTCTGTGTCTTTGGAAACTGTATTTTTTATGGCTTCAAGTATGGTGGTTCCTGAAATACCAGAATTGCCATCTATACCTTGCCACTCCGTTGTCCATCCTCCCGCCTGGCGGCCTAAATTGTCCGCTGACGCACCAGCCACTATAATTTTTTTTAATGATTTGGATAGGGGTAAGACAGAATTTTTATTTTTTAATAATACTTGAGATTTACGAACTGCTTCTCTGGCAATCTCCCTATGTTGGTCGTTGCCGATAACCGATAATCCCTCCGGCCTAGCTTGGGGACGGTCAAATAAGCCCGTCTCAAATTTCACCGTTAAGATTCTTTTTACTGCATCGTCTATCCGCTCTTTTGTTATATCGCCTTTAGATAAAGCATCCCGCATGTTAGATATAAAATCTTTATATTCAAACGGGGTCATCACCATATCAATCCCGGCATTCACCGCTCTGACTAATGAATTATATTGATTTGTTTCTATTTCATAAACACCATACCAATCGGAAACTATAAAACCGGAGAATCCCAGCTCGTTTTTTAGTATCTCTGTTAAAAGATGGTAATTGTCAGAATTTATTTTACCTTGCCAACTGGCAGTACCAACCATAATCGCTCGCGCTCCGGCAGTGATTGCTTTTTGGAAAGGAACCAGATGAACTTGGCGCAAAGTTTTTTCGTCAATAGTTATGTTTCCCTCTTCTATCTTGAATTTTTTATTGCGGGATGTCCCATATTCCATGTCTCCCCCGCCAATAAAGTGTTTGGGATTGGCTAAGACCTTGAAATAGCCGGCTGAGGAATCTTGCGTGCCCTCTAGATAAGCCAGCCCCAACTGCGATACGTTGTCCGGATCTGATCCAAAGGTTTCGTATGTTTTCCCCCAACGGATATCTTTTGCCACATCAAGGTTGGGAGCAAAATTCCAATAAATTCCGGTCACAATCATTTCTTCAGCAGTTGCTTCGGCAACTCGTTTTATTAAATTCTGATCTCTCGAAGCGCCCAAACCGATAAAATGAGGAAAAATTGTGGCTCCAAGAACATTGCTATGGCCATGGATAGCGTCAACTCCATACAAAAGAGGTATGCCCAGACAAGTCTCTTTGGCGGCAGATTGAAAACTGTTTATCATTTGGAGCCACGCTAAAGGACTATCTTGTTTTGGTCCTGCTCCGCCACCGCTTAATAGCGCCCCTAAATTATATTGCGTAATATCGTTAAGATTATGAATGCTGTTTTTTTCAACCAAAACCATTTGTCCTATTTTTTCCGCGTCGGTCATTCTGCTCATTAAGTCGGCAACTCTTTTGTCAATTGGTAATATTGGATTTTGATAAGGAAGATTTGTTTGATGGCAGTTAATGTTTTCATCGGCGGGCGGTGAAGATGGCAGCTTAAGAAAAATAAAAACTGACGCTGCAATTAAGAGTAGCGCTATGATTAAAAATGTAATTAATTTTGAGTGATGAAAATTAAAATTCATGGTAATTTATGGTGGGTGATATTTCTAATAAAATAATTTTATTAGAAAAAATAAAATCTAATTTTTTAAGAGTTGCCCTGCGGGACAAGGGGAAGGCATGCATTTTCTACAGTCCCGACGACTGAAAGGAGGAGAGCGCAGTGTGGTTCAAGCGAAGCAAGAAAGTCGCTAAGGGGTAAATCTTACATATCTTCCATTACAGGTTTATCTTCAATAAACTCGGAAGGCAACCCAACTTTCTTAAAATAATCAACCATCGATATACAAGCAAATTTTTCGGTAGAATAATGAGTTCCACCAAGAATATTTATTCTGTGTTTTTCAGCAAATTCGTGTGCTTTTTTAGAATGATCATTTTTTACAGAAATACCCGTAATAAATGTATTCACATTGTTTTGAGCGATTTCTTCAATAGTCTCATCTAACCCGCCACCAGCTACAACAGCAACAATTCCGTCCTTGATTTCATTATCTCCATAATTATACAAACTAACTTTATGTCCTACGGCTTTTTCAAATATTTTTCTTAATTCTTGAATTGTTGATAATTCTGTTTTTCCAAAAACTCCGCACATAGAGCCAAGGTAAGGAGCAAAAGATTTTTCAGGCTTGATTCCTAATGCTTTTGCTAAAGCTACACTTGTTGAATATTCTCCAAAATTATCTAAAGGTACATGAAGATTATAAATAGAGATTCTTCTATCTTTGAATTGTTGCAATAAATTTCTATCCATTTGTTGAAAAACTCCTGGAGCTTTCCTAATATCCCATATCGATGGGTGATGGACAAAGAGCATCGCATCTTGAGTTCCGTCATCTAAAATTCTTTGCATAACTTTTCTTGACGGAAAAACTGCAGTATATACTTTGTTGATTTCTGTTGCAAAATCGCAAACTAATCCCATGGATCTTTTCTTGAAGTTCTCACCAAGAAACTCTGCAACAGAATTCATATCCTCTGCCCACTTATCACTCATTTTAGGAGTGATAAAATCTTTTTCTAGATGTTGATATAATTGGGTTGCCTTCATATTAATCTTAAATTCTTTTGGGTTTATAAAATTTGCCCCTTAGCGATTGCGTCTAACTGGTTTTATATAAACCCATTGAATTTTTGGCTTAACTCAATCCTCTTTTTATGTTATGCTTTATAAAGGATTTATATGTATTTTAACAGAATTAAACGAAAATGATAATACTCGGAATTGACCCCGGATTTGCGAGAACCGGCTACGGGGTGGTTGAGGAAAAAAACAAAAATCTCCGCATGCTGGACTACGGATGCCTTTCGACGCCCGCCGGATTAATTTTTGAAAAAAGATTAAAAAAAATCTACGAAGGATTGATTGATCTTATCAAAAAACATAAGCCCGACGTCTGTGCCGTGGAAAAAATCTTTTTTTGTAAAAATACTAAAACCGCGATTGATGTCGGACAGGCGCGAGGCGTCGTAATTTTGACTGCCGCGGAAAAAAACTTGAAAATATTAGAATTCACTCCGCTCCAAGTTAAACAATCTATCACGGGCTACGGCAAAGCGGAAAAGGGACAAATCCAAAAAATGGTAAAAATTCTTTTGAACCTTAAAGAAATTCCTAAACCCGATGACGCGGCCGACGCCTTGGCGCTCGCCATTGTCGGATCAAATAATTTTCTTACTCAATAATTTATGGAAAACAAGATTTCCGAAAAACAGATTAAAGAATTAATCGAAATTTCCCGCGAGGTCATCCGCGATTCGGCACTCGAGAACGGCGCGATTGTGGCTACCAATACTGACCAAACTTATTATCCCCGCGAAGCGGCAAATTACCGTTGGGTCTGGCCGCGCGACGCGAGTTTTATTTGTGTAGCCGCGGAAATTTTACAAATCCCCATCCAAGAACCGTTTTTTGATTGGCTCTACACCCGGCCGAAAGATTTTAAAAAAGATAAATTACTTTACGCAAACTATTCCACGAACGGCCAATTTGGAAGCATGGGCCGCCTTCTCCAAATTGATCAGGCCGGCTCAGTCCTTTGGGCAATTTATGAGCATTTTAAAAACGATCTCACAAAAGCACAAAAATATAAAGATCTTATTGAGCGCTTGGCCGACGGCGTAGCAGCTAACTGGAATAAAGCTTTTTTCAAACCACACACGGTTGATCTTTGGGAAGAACCACACCGCCAAACCTCCACCACAATAGAAAATAATTTTACTTACTCGCTAGCCGCATGCGCTCGCGGTCTGCTTTTAGCTTGTGAAATGATTCCTAACTGTCTTTGGAAAGAAGCTGCCGCGCAGATGATTGAAAAGCTGAACGACGCTTACAGCCCAACTGATAAATATTTTTATCGCAATAAAGGAAAAATCTCCGACAAAAATATCGACGCCTCTCTCCTCGGTCTTGTTTGGCCTTTTGAAATTTTTGAGGCAAAAGATGAGAGAATAATAAACACCATTAGCAAAGTAGAAGAAAAAATTGTCGTGGACGGCGGCGTTCATCGTTTCGAACAAGATTATTTTGACGGAGAAGGATCGGCCCAAGAAGGCGGCGGAGCTTGGCCGCTTTTAAACTTTTGGATGGCCATTTATTGGGCAAAAAACGGCGACCGAGAAAAAGCTCTTTCCTATTATAATTGGGTATTGGAACGGATTGAAAAATTTAATGGCTTTATTCCCGAACAGATTTTTGACGATTTCCGAGTTGGCGTTTACCCTCTCGTCTGGTCGCACGCTATGTTTATCCTTGCCTCACGCGAGCTAGGCTTTATAAAATAATAGCTGAAAATAAAATCCATGAAGAAAAAATTAAAAATTGCCGTGGTCGCCGCCGAAGTCGCGCCTTTTTCCAAAACGGGCGGCTTAGCGGACGTTACCGGATCGCTTCCCAAAATTTTCTGGGAAATGAAAAACGAGGTAGTGGTAATTACTCCGTTTTACGGAAAAATAATTGATCCCAAAAAACATAACCTCACCCTTATTGAGAAAAACTTTGTTATTCATCTTGGCGACAAACAAAAAACAAGAGTTTCTCTTTGGCGCGGCGAGATAGAAAAAAACCTGTTTATCTATTTTATAGAATACAAAAAATATTTTTCAGGCAAACAGGCAATCTATGGTTCAACCCACGAAAACGCCCGCTTTGCTTTTTTTGACTTTGCCGCTCTAGAAATTTTAAAAAAAATAAATTTCCAGCCAGACATTATCCATTGCCACGACTGGCACGCCGGGCTTATCCCATATTTATTAAAAAAAGATCCAGCCTACACAAAAGATCAATTTTTTGCCAACACGGCCACTATTTTCACCATCCATAACTTAGCTTTTCAAATGGGCGGAAATTGGTGGAGCCTGCCGCCGGAAAAAAGGGACGCAGGCTTGAACGATCTGCCCAAAATCCATTCTAAGATAATGGAAAAAATTAATTTTGCTAAACGGGCGATTCTTTTCTCTGACGCCCTGAACACTGTTTCAGAAAAATACGCGGAGGAACTTTTAACGCCGGAATTCGGCCAGGGTCTGGAAAAAATTTTACAACATCGGAAAAAAGATTTTTTTGGAATCATAAACGGCATTGATTATTCCGTCTTTAATCCGACAATTGATAAAAATATTTTAGTTAACTATGACTGGAACTCTCTCCACCTGAAGAAAAAAAATAAACTTTATTTACAAAAAAAATTAAAGCTGGAAGAAAACCTCTCTATTCCCCTAATCGGCTTAGCTAGCCGGCTAGCCGAACAAAAGGGATATAATCTCGTGATTGAATGTCTTGATACTCTTCTTGAATTGCCTCTCCAAATTGTTATCATCGCGAGCGGCGGCAAGGAGGCAAAGGAATATTCCGATACTTTCAAAAAAATTGCTAAAAAATATTCAAAAAAATTCGCTTTTCTCACTCCCTATACCGAAGAAGGGGCGTCTAAAGTTTATGCCGGATCAGATATGCTCCTTATGCCCTCTCGCTTTGAACCCTGTGGCCTCTCTCCTCTCATCAGTTTGCGCTACGGCTCAATCCCGATTGTCCACGAAACCGGAGGATTGGCGGAAACTATCACTGACTTTGACCCAAAAACTGGCAGAGGAAATGGTTTTGTTTTTGAAGATTATACCCGCGAAGAATTTTTAGTCGCGCTCGTCCGGGCTTTGGAAAATTTTAAATATGAAAAAATTTGGGAGCATTTAGTTTGGCAAGCAATGAAACAATCTTTTTCCTGGGAAATTCCCGCAGAAAAATACATCGCGCTTTTTAAGAAAGCCTTAAGAAATAGACGAAAGACTTAAAAATATGACCTCGCGTCCCTGGGCAAACCTGCTTCATATTTACCAGCCGCCCGGCCAGAAAAAAGAAATTACCAAAAAAGTCGCCGCCGAAAGTTATTGGCGGATTATTGATATTTTAAAACGGCATCCAGAAACAAAAATTAATTTAAACATCAACGCCTCTCTCACGGAGCAATTACCGGCCGCTGGATTATCTAAAATGATTGGCGAAATTAGCGCTCTCGCCCGACGCGGCCAAATTGAATTTACTGGCAGCGCTAAATACCACGTCATTCTCTCACTGCTCCCGGAAGAAGAAATTATCCGGCAGATTGAATTAAATAATCAGACTAATAAAAAATTCTTTGGAAAACTCTGGCAGCCAACCGGGTTTTTTATTCCCGAACTCTGTTATAGTAAAAAAGTCGCGCGAGTGGTAAAAAAGATGGGTTTCAAGTGGATTGTTCTGGACGAAATCGCTTACAACGGAAAATTTAATAAAGCAAAATTTGAAAAACTCTATACTATAAAAAACATTGGCCTGCCAGTTTTTTTTCGAAACACAAGAATTTCTAATCTTTTTTTCACGGCTGAAGCAAAAACTCCGGCTGATTTTTTTAAAATTTTTAAAAAAGACGGCCGCTCGGAAAATTTTCTTCTGACGGCGCTTGACGGAGAAAATCTCGGCCACCATCAGAAAGAAATGGACAAACTTTACGATGATCTTTTGGATACAAAAAAATTTGAAGCAATAACTTTTTCCGATTTGCTTAAAATTTATAAAACATCAGAAGAAGTAGAGCCAATCCCCTCTAGTTGGTCATCTCGAGAGGAAGACATAAAAAGAAAAATTTATTATCCGCTATGGAAAAATCCAAAAAACGAGATTCATCGGCTGGAATGGCAACTCACAAATTTAGCCATAAATCTTTTGGATAAAAAAGCAAGCGACCCGGGATTTAATTTGGCTAGAAAAAAACTCGACCGGGCGCTGCATTCGGATCAATACTGGTGGGCCTCGGCCAATCCTTGGTGGTCGGTGGAAATAATCATAAACGGGGCAGCCATGCTCGCGGACGCGGCCAAATCTTTAAAAAATATTTCTCCTCCCGAGAGAGAGAAAATAAAAAATCTTTACCAAAAAATTTCTGACACGGCGCATGAGTGGCAAAATACCGGGCGGGCGCAAAAAATAAAAGAATCATATTTAAAAGGCGAACCATACGAAAGATATTTCGCGGGAAAAATTATAAAATAACTATATAATATGTATTGGGCCAATTTTTTACACATCTACCAGCCGCCAAACCAAATGCCGGATATTTTGGAAAGAATTGTTAATGAAAGTTATAGAAAATTATTCCGCGGCTTGCTTGCCAATCCAAAAGCAAAACTGACTTTAAACATCAACGCGGGGTTGACCGAACAATTAGACCAATACGGCTATCACGACATTATTGGAAATATTAAAAAACTTGCGGAACGCGGCCAGATTGAATTTACCGAAAGCGCGAAATATCATCCTTTTATGCCGCTTACTCCCTGGGAGGAAAACGAGCGGCAGATAAAACTTAACCACGAAACAAATAAATTTTATTTTGGAAAAAGTTATAAACCTCTCGGATTTTTTCCTCCGGAAATGGCCTACAGCCGAAAAGTGGCAGACCTTGTTTCTTCTCTTGGCTACCGCTGGATGGTAGTTGATGAAATCGCCTACAATGGAAAAACCGAACAGCTTTCTTATGATAAAGCTTATCCCATAAAAGGCCTTGGCAATTTTAAAGTTTTCTTCCGCGACCGGCGCGTAAGTAATCTTATAATGTCTGCTGTAGTCCGCACCGGAAAATCTTTGCTTGAAGCGATGGGCGAGGAAAAAAATAAAAATCGGTATTTGCTGACCGCCATGGATGGAGAAACTTTTGGTCATCACCGACCCGGCCTTGACACATTACTTTTTGAAATTTTATCTTCACCAAAATTCAAAAAAATTACACTTTCGGAAATCGCGGAACATTTTAAAACTCAAGAAATTGTTGATCCAGTCGCCTCAACTTGGGCCTCCTCGGAAGAAGACATTAAACGGGGCGTACAATTTCTTTCGTGGAATGATCCGGAAAACCCCATCCATGCTCAGCAATGGGAATTTACTGGCTTTATTTTAAAAATTGTGGAAAAATTGGATAAGGAAAAACCATACTACAAAATCGTCCGCGCAAAAATGGACGAGGCTCTTCATTCTTGCCAATACTGGTGGGCGAGCGGAAAACCGTGGTGGTCTCTAGAAATGATTGAGGGGGGCGCATGGAGACTATTGGAAGTCCTTCATCAAATTCCCAACCTCCCAGAAAAAGATTTAAAAAGAGGGCAGGAGTTTTATCAACGGATCGTCCTCAAAGCTTTCGAATGGCAGCGAACCGGTTATATCAGAAAATTAGCGGGCGAAAGAGGAAAGGCGGCTAAAATCCCTTTTAAAAAACGCTCGCTCGAAGCGGGAAAACCAGAAGTTTATTTTGCTTTCGTCAAAACCATGGATAAGGAAATGAAAAAGGCTGTAAAAAATAAAGAATTTGAAAAAGCTATTCTCTGGCGCGACGCAATTTTAAAAATTGAAAACCAGGATGATATTTACGACGCGGTACACGCCACGGATCTCCTGCGCATGAGCGTGCCGGGCGGAGATTTAGAAAAATTAATGGACAAATACAAGGCGCGTTATAAAAAAATACGCGGCGGCCAACCCGAACAGCGCGGCTAAAATTATAAATTATTTCCATGAAAAAATATAATCATAAAATATTTTTGGATAACGCCTGGGCGCTCGATTTTTTTGCGCCTAGAGTCAAAAAATACTGGCCCGGAACAAAAGAAATCGTTTCGCTAAAAATTGAGTTGGTCAAGGTATTTTTAGACTATCTGCGCTTTACCTTAAGATACAGCATTTTTATCAAAAATAACCGCGGAAAAATCGAAGAAAAAAAAGTTATCGTCAAAGTTGAACGTCCGAAAAATTTTAATTGGCCTCCCCGCCTCGGCAGAGTTTATAAAGATTTTACGGCCACGCGTTTTTTGGTGGACCGCGGCCTCAAAAAATTTCTGCCTCGCCCGTTGGAATTTTACGCGCCCCTTCAGGCTTATCTCTACGAAGAAGCAGAGGGCGTGACTCTGAAAAATTTTATTCGAAGCGAGAATTGGCAAATTAATAAATTTTATAAATCCATTCCCGCGATAATCCGCGCCCTAAAGAAAGTCCATGGCGTAAAAATAAAACCAGTCTATGCCAAGGGCAATTATAAAAAAGACATTGAAGACGGAATCCGCCAATGGCTCGACATTATCAATAAATATTATCCGGCCGGATCTGTTCGCGCTCTTGAAATCGTAAAATCCCTAGAGGCAATCAAGAAAAAATACAAAAATATTTTATTTAACAGAAGCAACTACTCTATTATCCACGGCGATTTTCAAAACGACAATATTATCATCGGCGAACGCGGTAAAATAAGTTTCATTGATCTTGCCGACAGCAAGTTTTTTAATCCTCTGGACGATTTGGCTTCTTTTCTAATTCAATCGGAAATGCACTTCAAGTACGTCCGCCCCAAAAACTACGCGGCCCTAACCGAAAAATTAAAAAAAATCGTCTACGCATCATACTTCGGGAAAAAGGCAAAACTCCAGGATGAGCTACAAATAGAATTTTTCTCTGCCAAAGACATTCTTAGAATTATAACCTTTATTTCCTTTACCCAAAGAGCGTGGCAAACTGTGAACGACCACAGCAAAACAATGGACGACCTCCTCTCCTTCGCCGAAAGCAGGATCAAAAATATTTACAAAAGATTTTTATGAAATACATTGATCTCCAACTGCACTCAACTTTTTCCGAAGGCGATCTCTCGCCGCGGCAAATTATCGAGCGGGCGCAAAAAGAAAATCTGGCCGTTATTTCTCTCACAGACCATAATACGATTGACGGCGTGGCTCCGGCGATTCAAGAAGGAGTGAAAGAAAAAATTTTGGTTATTCCCGGCGTGGAAATTTATACCGAATTTTTCGGCAAGCGCCTGCACCTTCTCGGCTATAATTTTGATTTGGAAAACAAAAATTTAAACGACCTACTCTGGCAATCGCAAGTTCATCATCTTGAGTGGGCAAAAAGATCTTTAAAAAAGATGGCAGAAATGGGTCTTCAGATTGATTTTCCTGATTTAGAAAATTTAAAATCAAAATATTGCGGCTTCCGGCATTTAAAAACTATCGTGGAAAAATACACTGACAATGTCCAAAGAATGATCGCGGATATCAGACCGCAATTTGGCAAACCGACCTTGTTTGAATTTATAAATTTCTATTTTTCCGAAGGAAAGTTCGCCCACATCCCGGAAATCAATATGCCAATCGACACAACCGAGGCGATAAAAACCATCGCCGCGGCCGGCGGACTTCCGGTTTTAGCCCATCCCGGACAGCAACTCTCTTGGCAAGACGACCAACTCGTCACCGAATTAAAAAATGCCGGACTGCGTGGTTTGGAAGTTCTTTCGCCATACCACAACTGGCACCAAATGGAACATTATCAAAAATTGGCCAATGATTTGGATTTGGTTATTACCGGCGGAACTGATTTTCACGGCGACCTTGTGGATTTTTCTCTAAAACACCAATTTGTCCAAAGCGCTTGGGATTATTTCAAGGTTCCCTACGCCGTTTACGAAAATCTGAAAAAACATTTAAAATAGATTGTGAGTAAAATCAGCCATTGCAAAAAGGCTGATTTTTTGTTAGAATTAATACAATTTACGAAGTTAAATACCAACCACCAATTACTAATTACTCAATTACCGTCGATGTCTTTAGCCCACAAAACTCAATCCCCAAAAAACTGGAGAGAAAAACCTTCTCGCCAAATTTTTGATAAACTAAAACTCGGAAAAGTAAAAGAATTTTTCGCGCGTCTCATAAATTCTATCAAAGGCAAGCTGCCCAAAAAATTGGCAGAAACAGCGCCGCGACAAACCCCCGAACCTCTCGCCCCGCTTGCTCCGCCTCCACCGCCCGCCCAAACCTCAAATAATTTTTTTTCTAAAATATTTCAACAAATTATTTTTATGGCAAAAAATCTTCGCTACCGCGCAAGAATTCACCGCCGCCGGCTCGGCTGGAATAAAATTATTGGTTACGGCATTGCCGGCATTTTATTTTGTGTTTTAATTTGTGGTATTATCGGCGTCGCCGCCTTAGCATGGTTTTCCCGCGACCTTCCGAGTCCGGATAAATTGCTCGATCGCCAAGTGGCGCAAAGCACAAAAATTTTCGACCGCACCGGCGAGCATGTGCTTTATGAAATTTACAGCGACCAAAAGCGCACCATGATTGAACTTACTGATATTCCCGAATACGCGAAAAAGGCGACGATCGTTGCTGAAGACCGCGGATTTTACGAACACCACGGTTTTGACTGGAAGGGTTTTGTCCGTTCGGTCTGGAGAAATCTAACCACAGGAACAAGAGTTGGCGGTTCAACAATTACCCAACAACTCGTGAAGAACGCCATTCTTTCTCCGGAAAAAACCTACACAAGAAAAATCAGAGAACTCGCTCTTTCCATCCAGATCGAAAGAAAATTTTCCAAAGACCAAATTTTGAAAATGTATTTTAATGAAATTCCTTACGGCTCAACCGCCTATGGCATCCAGTCCGCGGCACAAACTTATTTTGGGAAAAACGCCAAAGATTTAGATTTAGCCGAGGCGGCCTTGCTCGCCTCCGTGCCCAAAGCTCCAACATATTATTCTCCCCGCGGCAGCCATACGGATGACCTCATCTCCCGCCAACAATATATTTTAGACGGCATGGTGGAAGAAGGATACATTACGGAAGAGGAAGCTGAGGCGGCAAAACAAATTGATATTCTTGCCAAAGTTATTGAGAAAAAAGAATCAATCACCGCACCGCACTTTGTAATGTACGTTAAAGAATTGCTCACGGAAAAATATGGAGAAAAAGTCGTGGAACAGGGAGGACTCAAAGTTTACACCACGCTTGATTTTGATAAACAAAAATTCGCCGAAGAAGCGATTGATGAAAATGTGGAAAAAAATTCTACAAAATATAATGCCTGGAACGCGGCACTTGTGGCCATTGATCCAAAAACAGGGCAAGTCCTGGCCATGGTCGGCTCTAAAGATTATTTTGCCGAGCCCGAACCGGAAGGCTGCGACCCGGGAGTCAATTGTAAATTTGAACCAAACGTAAACGTTGCTACTCGCCTACGCCAACCCGGTTCATCTTTTAAACCAATCGCCTACGCCACGGCATATCAAAAAGGTTTTACCCCGGAAACCACACTTTTTGATTTGGTCACCACTTTTAAAACCGACACCAAAGATTATATCCCCCATAATTATGATGATAAAGAGCACGGCCCGGTTTCTATGCGGACCGCTATGGCAGGATCATTAAATATTCCGGCGGTAAAAACTCTTTACCTCGCGGGAATTGATAATGTTTTAAATCTTGCCCAAGCCATGGGCTACACGACGCTTAATGACCGTTCTCGTTTTGGCTTATCTCTCGTTTTGGGCGGCGGCGAAGTTCGGCTTTTGGAACATACCGCGGCTTTTGGTGTTTTCGCGGACGACGGAGTTCTCCATGCCACTACTTCTATTTTAAAAATTGAAGATGCTAAGGGCCAGGTACTTGAGGAGTGGAAAGAAGATGAGGGAAAAGAAGTAATGTCGCGGCAAACCGCGCGACAAATTCAAAGCGTAATGTCTGACGACGCGGCTCGCGCTTATGTTTTCGGTGCCAATGGCCCGCTCACTCTGCCCGGCCGGCCAGTCGGCGCAAAAACTGGTACAACAAATGATTGGCGCGACGGCTGGACTATGGGTTATACGCCTTCCCTCGTAGCTGGCGTCTGGGCAGGCAATAATGATAATAAAGAAATGAAACGCGGCGCTGATGGCGTCTTTGTTGCCGCTCCAATTTGGAACGCGTTTATGAAAAAAGCGCTCAAGGATACTCCCGTGGAACATTTCACCGCTCCCGAACCGACAGAAACAGATAAACCGGTTTTGAAAGGCGAACTGGGCGCGGAAACGATAATAAAAATTGATCGGATTTCGGGAAAACTGGCTACGGAAAATACTCCGCCAACTACGATCGAAGAAAAAAAATTCCGCGAAGTGCATACCATTTTGTTTTATGTAAATAAAGACGATCCAAACGGTCCGCCGCCGACTGATCCCACTTCTGATCCGCAATTTGCCACTTGGGAAGCGCCGATTGCCAAATGGGCCGAGGAACAAGGATACACAATTGATACCGCGCAAATCCCGACTGGCTACGACGACATTCATCTGCCGCAAAATAAACCAACTATTTCTATCACTTTTCCCGCACCGAATGCTACCGTGAATTCGCGCGAAGCCACGGCCTCTGTTTCCGTCTCCGCCCCGCGCGGCATAATTTCTCGGGTGGAATATTTTGTTGATGGACAAAAAGTAGGAATGTCCAATACCGCGCCGTTCACCGCGACGCTCTTGATTCCGAATTCCATCAGTAATGGTTTCCACACTTTGCGAGCCACAGCCTACGATGATATTGATGATTTTAATTCCGCGGAAATTAATTTCAACTTACTCGCGGAAAAATTACCGCCGCAAATTAATTTCACCGCGCCGCGCGACAACTCATCTTTTTACGCTTCAATGTTTCCCCTCACCGTCACTGCGGGAACTTCAGACTTATCTTCCATCGCCGAGATTTCTTTCTTTGCGAAAGGTCCCGGCGGTCCGGAGCTCTTAAAAATTTACCCCACGCCGGCCGAAGATACTTTTACTTTCCGTTGGACCTCGGCGCCTCACACCGGCGACTTCCAACTCTATGCTGAAGTCACGGACAAAGACGGCACCACAACCCGCAGCCGCCCGATTTCCGTGACGGTGTTGTAATGGGATGTCATCAGAACACTTTTAATTTACATCGTTATGGCAGAAAAAATAATAACCGAGCAGGCTCCTGATAGAAACGCTGAACTAATAAAACTTTTCGAAGGCCATGGGTATAAAGATGTCCGTCCAGCTGAAAATAAAAATTTCAATGACATTTTTTACGCCACAAAAGATGGACGGGAATGTTTTATTAAAAAATACCTTTCTCACACCGGATCAAACGAAATTACATCCAGAAGAGCAGCCAGTGAATTTGCATGTTACGAAAATTTGCCAAAAGACCTTTTGATTGATGTGCTAGAAATAAACAGATCTGAAAAATACTTGGTTCTAAAAAGGGTAGAGTTTGAAGAAGTGGAAAAAAACAGACAATATGTCGGAGATTTTACGGATCTTGGTCTTATTAGATTTCCCGAAATGGATGCCTCGTTTTTGCCGGAGATAACTTGGGAATATTACGAAGGCTTATTTGAAAAATTAAAAAAATTGGAGGAAGCGGGAATTATTGATAACGCTGACGCGGTAATTCAACTTTTTAAAAACAAAAAAGATCTGATAATTAGTGCAAAGAAAATATTTTCCCACCACGACTTCAATCGTCTTAACATAAAAAAGGTCAGTGGCAAATTAAAAGTTTTTGATTTTGAACTCTCAAGACGGGACAACGCAATGGTAGACATGGCAACGCTGTATATCGACATCAGAGACGATAAAGATCTCGTTAAAATTTTTGAAGAAAGATTAAGCCAAAGCGAATTATATAATGAAGAATTACTAACTTTAATGGTTATCAGAAGAGCCGCGGTTGTTATGAACGCGTCGATGGACAAGATTAAAAAAGGTGACAAATCAACATTTTTAAAAGACAATCTAGAAAGTTTTAGGGAAGCGGCTGAAAAATTAAAAACAAATAGCAGCAGATAAGATTTTGGCGACCGACAAATCCGGCACCACAACCCGCAGCCGTTCGATTTCCGTGACGGTGTTATAGTGTACTTTCCAAAAAATTAAATAAAAAGGTTAAAATAAATATTACTAGAAAAATAGCTTTAAAAATATGACCGAGGAAGAAAAAGTAAGAGAGGAAACGCTTGAATTCATGGAAAGACATTCTGCAAGGCTACGTAAATGGCGGGAAGAAAATTTATCAATGCGAGACGAATTTGCATCAGAGAACACTTATAAATTCTCCCCTCTTATAATATCTTTAAGTGTGGGTATAATGGGTGGAATGTCATTTCTACTTTCAAATATTAATGAACTTAACTCTGTCTCAAAATTTTTATCACTTTCTCTCGCGCTTCCAATAATCTCCATAATTTTAGAAATAGAGTACAGAAAAGGAGTACTAAATATTAATAGAGGAGCGTGTTCTCGCCGGGCAGATTTTATTGAAAACTTCATGAAAAATGAAGCACTAAAACGATTTGAAAACCCCCCAAAGTCCTTCCAGGAATTGATAAGGATTACAACCGAATTGGATGAGACGGAAAAGAAGGGTTTTGACGAAATCGTCGAGTGGATTAAAACGCTTGAGCCCAAGTACAATAAAATGAGAAAATTTTCTCTCGGCCTGTTGGGCATAACATTGGTCTCGATTATTGTTATCATTTTCTCAGAGACAAATATTTTTAATAAATATTTTTCAAAAGACAGATCACTTGATAGCATTTGTTGCTATAACAATGACTCACGGGATAAACAACTTTACTTCCGAAGAGCTCATTAACTTCATAAAATGCCGCGCGAAGTATATATTTATATAATAGAGGGATAAAAATGGAAGTTCTTCTTTATTATCTCGAAAATTTAGAAAAAATAAAATCGGCCATGGCCGCCGAGGGCGCGGAAAAACTTCATATACTTTCGGATTTTGACCGGCGATCCGGGGATGGATTTTATTAATAACTTATTAAAAGAACTCTTCATTTAAAAACTATGCTTAACCATTCTTTAAAAACCGGCTTGACCTTTGGCCTCACCTCTGGCGTAATCACGACTCTTGGACTCCTCGTGGGCCTCACTTCTGGCACGGCTTCGCGGCTCGCCGTGCTCGGAGGGATTTTAACGATCGCTCTGGCCGATGCTTTTTCTGATGCGCTCGGCATTCACGTTTCTGAAGAAGCGGAGGGCGTGCATACGCAGCGGCAAATTTGGCAATCAACTTTTGCTACATTTTTTTCCAAATTTTTCTTTGCTCTGACTTTCGCCGTCCCCGTTTTGCTTTTTGATCTCAACCTCGCCGCCGTCGTAGCAATAGTTTGGGGGCTTTTAATTTTAGGCATCGCCAATTTCTTCGTCGCCCGTATGGGAAAAATCGCCCCATGGAAAGTAATTGGCGAACACTTTTTAATCGCCCTTATCGTGATTGTCGCTTCCTATTTTGTCGGCAATTTAATTTCTATTTTTCTGAAATAATTTTTTTAAGAACTCAAAACACCCGGCTAGTTGTCGGGTGTTTTTCTTTTTCTAAAACTTAGATTCTACTTCTTTATCGGCATCACAATATAAAGATAATCTGATTTTTCCGCCTTGGGCCGGAGAAGGCATGGGTTGTCGGCCGAAGTCAGTTCAAGCGACACCTCTTCCGATTCCATGGCCCCAAGCCCGTCCAAAAGATATCTATAATTTAAAGTAATTTCATTTTCTTTTCCTTCAATTTCCGCTTCAAGCTTTACCGTGTTCTCGCCAAACTGAGAATTGGCCGAGGACAAAACCAGTTCGCCAACCTTTTCTTTTCCGGGTTTAAAACCAAACGTGACGTCAAAAATTCCCGGCTTGGCAAAGAGGCTGGCGGTTTTTACGACCCTGATTAGTTCGTTTCGGTTGAACCCGGCTTTGGTTTCGTAGCTCGCCGGGATGATTTGTTTATAATCGGGGTATTGCCCATCAATCACGCGTGAAACAAGATCCACACCGTTTAAGGAAAACATGATTTGATTTTCCGCCAAATATATTTTTACTACATTCGGCGCTTCTGGATCTTCACCATCCCGGAAAACGGATAAAATACGGAGGACTTCTTGCATGGTCCTGGCCGGGACAATCACGTCGCGGGAATTTTCGTTTTCTTTCCCCGCTAGGGCCAATGTTTTTTCTGCTAATCGATAGCTGTCGGTCGCGGCTACCACAACCCTCATCCCCGCTCCGTCAAAATGCATTAAAATGCCACTGATTTCCGGTCTGATTTCGTTTGTGGAGGTTGCGAAAACAACCTGGTTCACTGCTTCGTGAAATTTCCCCACGTCTAAACTATACGCCGCTTCTTTCGCCACTTCCGGAATCAGGGGAAACTCGCTCGTCGCCGCACCCCGAAGCCGCGTTTCGTAATTTTTACATTTTATTTCCAACGTTTGGTCTTGAAGGTCAAGATCAATTTTGTCGTTAGGTAAAGAGCCAACATAGTCGGCAAAAAGTTTTGCCGGCAAGGTTACTGCCCCTTCTTTTTCAATTTTTCCTCTCACCTCGCACTTAATTCCAATTTCAAGATTGGTCGCGATAAGCGTAATCACCCCGCCATCAGCGCGAAACAAAACATTATTTAAAATGGGCAGATTAACGTTTTTACTCGCGATATGACTTGAAATTAAAAGTCCGCGATTTAAGTTTTCCTGTGTACAGGATAGTTTCATATCAATACAATGTTTTATTTTATATTTTTATATACAGTAATAATAAGCGTTTTGATTTCTGTGGATTGTTTTTAGAAAACTTTTTATTTGAAAGGAAATTTTGAGCTTTCCGGGTGTGGAAAGATTTTTTATTTCTGTGGACGTTTTGGTGATGAATTTTTTCGGTAAAGTTTTTTGGTGTTTTTGTACCCAGTTTGTTAATTTTTTGGCACAGGTTTTTCCACAAGCGCCGGGGGATAACTTTTTATTTTTTTAGTTGTACAATCTTTGTTTTATTTGTTCGATTTCTTGTTTTAGTCTGTCGCTTGTTTCTACTTCGTGAGTGATTTTGTCGAAAGCATGCATCGCTGTCGTATGGTCGCGGCCGCCAAGCTCTTGGCCGATCGCGGGGTACGAACTTTCTAATTCTTTTCTCATTAAATACATTACTATCTGGCGAGGAAAGGCTAAGCGCTTCTCGCGGCTTTGTCCCAAGAGATCGTCAAGCTTCAAGTCGTAAAATTCCGCCACGGTATTTATTAATTGTTTTGGCGTAGCCGATTTTCTTCCGGCGACTACGTGGCTCGCGAGAATTCGTTTTACCAGTTCAAGAGTTGGAGGAGTGTGCTGGAATTGTTCGTAAGCAATGATTTTATTGAGCGCGCCTTCCAATTCTCTGATATTGTTCTGGATAATGATGGCAATATGGTCAATAATTTTTTGATCGAGAGAAAGTCCCTTTTCCACGCATTTCGCCTTTAAAATGGCATTTCTAGTTTCATAGTCTGGCTGAGAAATATCGGCAATCATCCCCCACTCGAAGCGGGAAACCAATCGTTGTTCGAGAGCTGGGATTGCCTTGGGAGGACGATCGGAGGTCATAACAATTTGTTTGTCCGCTTGATGCAAGTCGTTAAAAGTATGAAAAAATTCTTGTTGAGTTCCATCTTTTGCCGCCATGAACTGGACGTCGTCAATTAAGAGAAGATCGGGCGAGCGGTAAGTTTGTTTAAATCTTTCCGTGGTGCGGGATCTGATAGCTTGGATATAGTCGTTGGTAAATTTTTCGCTTGTAGTGTAAAGAATTTTTTTATTTGGGTCCGCTCCCAAAATAGCGTGGCCAATTCCTTGGAGAAGATGAGTTTTGCCAAGACCCACGCCGCCATAAATAAAAAGCGGGTTGTAGGTGCTCTTCCCCGGATTTTTTGCCACCGCTTGCGCCGCGGCGTGTGCCAATTCATTATTTTTACCGACAATAAAACTTGGGAAAGTATATTTCGGGTTTAGGCCAAAGCGATTGCTTGGAGCTTCGGCGGAAATTGTTGGTTTTTCGGGTGCGGTTTGAGCAGTGAGGGAAGGTACGTCCATTTTTTGCGTCTGAGGCTTAACAGCTTCTACGCGATAGGTCACTTCCTTGATGTGGCCGCCGACAATTTTTTGTAAAGTTTTTAAAATTGATTGGTGATATTTATTTTCGAGCCACGCTTTAGTAAAAGTATTGGGTACGCCGACCGTAATTTTCTCCCCATCAACAAAAGAGATGGCGGTATTTTTAAACCAAGTGGTGAAATTGGCTTTCGTTAAATTCAGTTCCAGCTCGCCCAGAACTGCTTGCCAAAGTTGAAGGTTTGTCATAGGAGAAGAGTTAGTTCGGTGATCACCTTTTCTAAATATATCATAGATACGGAAGTGCTAAAATGGGGTGCAAATGGGTAAAAGTGAATAAGGTGTTGATGAGCTGGGGAAAACTGTTTTAAAAATTTCTTACGGAAAAATTAAAATTAGAAATCTCTATTTCAAAGGGTCAAAACCGCCCTTAGAAAAGGGGTTGCACCGCAATATTCGCCAAAGTGCCTTGCCTCCCCCGCGAAAAACACCATATTTCTCTATTGCCGCGTAACCATATTCAGAACAAGTCGGGTGAAAACGGCAAAAGCCGTCGGGAAAAAGGAGAGAAGGAACGCCATGATCAAAAGAAATGGTTTTTTGGTAAATTTTGATAATTTTTAGGACAGTTTTTCTAGCCGCGAAGGAGACAAAAGTCATTTGCTTATGAGGTTAAAGTGGCTAAGTCCCAAGAGAACGTCTTTTTTTAGTTCTTCGTAGTTTTTCCCCTGGGCAGCGGGAAGAACAGAGATGACAAAATCGTACCCCGGAGCGATTTTTTTAATTTTTTCTTGGATTATTTCCCGAATTTGCCTTTTAATTCGGTTTCGGACCGTAGCAAGTTTGGAAATTTTTGTCCCGACTACAATTCCAAAGCGGGAAACCTGTAAATTATTTTCTAAAACCTTAAATCCGAGAATTTTGGTATAGAAAGACAATCCCCTTTTCCAGATTTTTTGAAAATCCTTATCAGATAGTATGCGATGGGGCTTGGATAGCATGGTTTTGGGAGATTTTTAGACTGTTAATCTTTTTCTGCCTTTTGCCATTCTTCTTTTCAGGGTGTTGCGGCCGCCGGGCGTGGACATTCTTTGCAAAAATCCATGCACTTTTTTTCGGTGGCGTTTTTTTGGCTGGTAGGTTCTTTTTGTGGACATAATTTTTAATTAAAAATATTTTTTAAAGTTTTTCTAAAATTTTTAGTTCCAATTTGTCGGTTTCCGTGTCGTAGACTGCGAAAGTCGCTTTGTAAAACATACCCGCCAAAGTTCCGGGATTTACGAGCCGGACCGTTCCAATTTTTTCTTCCCAGGGTTTATGGGTATGGCCGTAAAAAACTAGGTCAAGTCCCCCTTTTTTGGCTAATTCCAGCGCTTTTTCCGGAAAATGAGTAAAAGCAATTTTTTTGCCGTCTACTTCAATTTTTCCGATTTCGCCATGGACAGTGACGTTTGAAAAATTTTTGGAAACTTTCTCTAAAAGTTCCGGGTCGCCGACATTTCCATGGACAAAATGGATTTGTCCTGAAAATTTCGGCATGATGACTTCAGTCAACATAGACGGAGCTGCTAGGTCGCCGCAGTGGATCAGAAAATTAATTTTTTCCCGGTTGATCCACTCAAGCGCCTTTTCGGTGTTTGGAATATTATCGTGGCTGTCGGAAATTATTGCGATTTTCATTATTTTATGGGGTGTAGCGATGTTCGAGAGCTTCATCGAGTGTTTGATAAACAGTCTTTGACACCCTTACTATTTCATCAGCTTCTGCCTCAGTTAGTCCTCTTGTTTCAGCTTTCTTAACTAGTATATTTTGTCTGGATATAAAAGATTCTTCAAATAAATCACGAAGATGTAGGCCATGTCTGTGAGCCATTCTTACAAGTTCGCTTGTTTTTTGGTATCCTTCGGGCCTCTTCCCTTGTTGCCAATCCTCAGGAGTTATTACAATTCGTTGTTTCTCTCTCTCGTCGCCTTCTTGCAAGGGAGATCCCTCAAAAATTTTTGGCATATTTTTATAACTTAATGAAAAGTTATTTTGTTGCTAGATCTTTGAGCAATTTTACGGCTTTCCGATTTTTAATGATGTTGCCAAGATATTGTTTTGACTCATCCGACTCAGCTTGCTCCAAAAGATCGGGCTCGTTTTTGTAAGCCTCGCGCACTTTTACCAACTCTTCCTCAATTTCCGCGTTCGTAGCTTCGATTTTTTCCGCGGCGGCGATTTCTTTAATGGCAAGGGCGGTCTTTATCCGTTCCACGGCTCTTGGTGCGAACTCGAGCATTAGCTGGGCTTCAGTTTTTTTGATATTTTTTAAATAATCATCAAAGTTTATTCCCCGTTCGGCCAAAGAGTTTTCAAGTTCATGGACCATTTTATGCGCCTCGGAATTAACAAGCAATTCAGGGACATCTTCGATCCGGGCTTCGGCTACAACTTGTTTTAAAACTTCTTCTTCTAGTCGTACTTCTTCTTGGTTTTCCATTTCCGCGAGCAAATTTTTGCGGATTATTTTTTTTAAATCTTCAAAAGACCCCTGCCCCAAGGTTTTAGCAAAATCATCATCAAGGGCCGGCGGCTGAAGCTCAAAAACAGAAGTGACTTTTACTTTAAAATCAACGGTTTTTCCAGCAATATTTTTTTGATAATGTTCTTTGGGGAACGGCAGAGAAAATTCCTTGGAATCGCCAGCAGAGAGGCCAATCAATTGGTCGGTCAAACCCGGAACATAATATGATTCAGCCATATGGACGGCGTGATCTCTGGTTTGTCCGCCTTCGAGGGCCACCTTGTCCAAAAACATTTCCATGTCTAAAACCAGTTTGTCGGTTTTGCCGGCCGGCCGGTTCGCTAGCACTTCTTTAGTCTGCATTTTTTGTAAATCATGGAGTGCGGCATCAACTTTTTTCTCTTCCAACTCGATTTTTTTGCGGGAAAGTTTAATTTTGTGATAATCGCCAAGCTTGATTTGAGGAAGCAACGAAACTTTTGCTTTATAAATCAGAGGATTGCCCGGCGCGAGTTTTATAATAGAAATTTCCGGAGAACCAAGAGTTTCTAAATGTTCGCCTTTCACAATTTTGGGATAAGTTTTTTCCACGGCTAGTTCCGCGGCTTTTTCGTAAATTGTCATTTCGCCAACGTGTTTGGCCAAAACGTCAAACGGGACTTTTTCCGGGCGAAAGCCGTCAATTTTTACTTCAAGAGCCAGAAGGGAAGCGGCTTTGTCCAAAAAAGTTTTTAGCTCTTCAGCCGGAACCTCGACTTCCAGCTCCATAGTATTTTTTTGCAAGATTTTTGTGTTAAGTTGCATGATAAGTTATAAAAAATTAGTCTAGTTTTCTTTCGTAAGTTTAAACGAAATTAATTTTATTGTCAACAGGAAAATAAGAAATCCACAAAATATCCACAGGGGGGAATTTTGAGTAAAAAAAGCCCCGCGATGTGTAGTCGCAAGGCCGGGGGGTCAGTGGTAAAGCGGTTCGCCACAGTTTGGGCAGTGGCTCGCTTCGCCGGTGTAGTCGTGGCAGCCGCAGGGACAAGTAGCCGGACTCGGTTTTGGAAGGCGCCGCAACTTGCTCGGCCTCGGACGGAGCTTCGTTGGGGCGTCTTCGTCTGTCTCCTCCAGATTTCCCCGAAGAATCCATGAGATAGCCGCGTCAATGCCGCCGGGGCAGGATCCCGGCAGAATCCTTTCTCTTGCCATATTTCCTCCTTTTAATGGCATACAGCCTAAGATACAGGAAAATTTTTCTCTTGTCAATATTTAAAAAAAGAGGCGGGTGACGTAGGTTTCCGAAGAAACCTTACGCCACCCGCCAGAGTCGTCAGGCCGCCGTTTGAGCGGCCTTCTTCGCGGTGGGCTGGAAGGAGATCCTCTTCTCCCCCAGCTTCACCGCGTCCCTCGCCCGAAGGACAAGGTTCACGGCCGAGATCCGTCGTCCGACCGCTTCCGCGTGGGCGCGTTCGGCGTCGGTCCACTTGTCCGGCTCGTCGCCGAGCAAGCGCTCGATGTCCTCGCGGAGCCCGACCATTTCCGCATCTCGCCAGGTCACGATCCTCGCGACCTCGCCGGAGGTGAGGTTGGCGGCCCACAGAGCGAGCCAGTCCGGCGCATCGATCTCACCGAGTTCGAAAACGTCTCGGACTGCCGCGCCGATCATTGCCTGCGCTGCCGTGCCATGGTGCACCGCCAGCATGACGGGGTCGGTTGCGGCGTCCGTTCCCGCATCTTGCAGCCAAACTTTCAGTTCCGTGCGAGAATCCATTTGCTCCTCCTTCTTTTTGGGGGAAGTTGCCGCCGTTTTACCACACAACCTTCCGATTATGCAGCTTTTTATTATAGTATAAAGTAATATTTTTGTCAAGAGTTGTTGACAAGAAAGGTTAAAATAGCTAAATTTAAAGAAGATAATGGTGTTTTTTATCAATAACAAAAAACGGCCTTTTCGGCCGCTTTTTACTCTATTTTTTCTTATTTTTTGATAATTTTATCAACTATTCCGTACTTTAATGCTTCGTCCGCGGTCATAAAATAGTCGCGGTCTGTATCTTTTTCAATTTTTGCGATCGGCTGGCCGGTGTGTTTGGCCAAGATTTCGTTCAGGCGGTCTCTAATCCGCAAAATATGCTCCGCACGGATTTTGATGTCAATTGCTTGACCTTCGGCGCCGCCCATCACCTGATGAATCATCACTTCCGAATTTGGCAGCAAAAATCTTTTGCCTTTTGTTCCGGCCGCCAAAAGTGTCGCGGCCATACTCGCGGCCAAGCCGACGCAAATTGTGGAAACATCAGGCTTGATGTATTGAATTGTATCGTAAATCGCGAGTCCGGCCGTAACTGATCCGCCGGGGCTGTTGATATACAACTTAATATCTTTTTCTTTGTCCTGGCTTTCCAAAAATAAAAGCTGGGCAATGATTGTGTTTGCCACGCCGTCGTCAACCGTGTCGCCCAAAAAGACGATGCGGTCTTTCAGGAGCCGTGAATAAATATCATAAGCCCGCTCGCCGTAAGTCGATTTTTCAATTACGGTCGGGATTAAGTATTGTGAATTTGGTTCGTTATTTTTTGTTGTCATATTTTTAAATTTTAAAATTTAAGCTGCTTCGCGGCGTTTTATCGGTTTTAGTCCCTTGCGATGGCCGCGTTCCCAGTCGCGCTCGGTTCGTCTGCTATCTTTGCCGCTCGGTCGGTTTGTTTCGGCCATAACCACATCTTCCCGCGCAGTTTTTTTATCAATCTCAGCCTCTTCGACTGAAGACGGTTGCTGCAAACTTTCTTCGTATCGCTTCGCGGCTTCCCGGTGTTTCTTTTCTCGCGCCGCTTCCTCTTCTTTTTCTAACGCCAATTCTTCCGGGGTTTTTGTTTCTTTTTTAAATTCATCTCCAAATATTTCTGAAAAAGAATGTTCTCGGGGCATAAATTTGTGGAATTAAATTATTATTCAATTCTCCATCCGCCTTCTATTTTAACCAATTTTCCCGGAATGGTAAATCCAGCGGCTTTGGCATGGCCGCCTCCGCCGAAAGTTTTAGCCAAGCGGGACACATCAATTCCCGGCGTGGTTGTTCTAAAACTTCCTTTGATTTTTCCGTCCTCCAGGGCTTTTAAAACCAAAACTATTTTCGCCCCCTTCAAATTATTTAAAAAATTTGTCACGCCATCAAGGGCTTCTTCGTCTAAATTGGCTAAATCTAGGTCTTCTTTTGTAATCACGGTCGTGACGACACCAAGCTCTTTGTTTTCCGAGAGCCGCGATAAAATTATGCCCCAAAATTTTAAAACATCTAAAGATTTATTTTGTAAAACATTAGAAGAAATTTCGCCGAGCTTCGCGCCACGCGAAAGAAGTTTTCCCGCGGCTTCAAGCGAAGCGAAGGTGGTCGCGGGATTACTGAAATTCGCCGTGTCGGTAATTAGGCCGGTTAAAAGCAAGGTGGCAGAGTTTTTGCTTATCGGAAAATTTAAGGTTTCAAAAAGAGCGAAAACGATTTCTGCCGTGGAAGAAGATTCTGGGTCCAAAATGTTAAGCACGCCAAAATTTTCATTTGTCCGGTGGTGATCAATGTTTATGATAGGCAGATTTGGCGGGAGGGCGCGAAGTTCTGTTTCAATTCCTGTTTGTTTTAAGTCGCCACAATCTAAGATTATGAGAAGATCATAATCGGAAAGCGTAATTTCGCTAAAATCATCTTTAATTTTTTTTCGGCCAGGGAGAAAATCGGCAGAGCTTGCGATTGGCCCCAGAGAAAAGAAATCGTTGGCTTTGCCGAGTGTGTCTAAAAATTCAGAAAAAGCTAAACCAGAGCCAAGCGCGTCCCCGTCCGGTTTTTGGTGGACTATGATTAAAATTTTTCTGGCAACTAAAATTAGCTGTTCCAGCTTGTTAATTAATATCTGATTCATTTTCTTTGACCTGGTTAATCAAGTTTTCCACCACTTCGGCCTTTTTCTCCGTGATGTCAATTTTAAAACTTATTTTCGGGACAAACTTTGTATTCATTTTTCTGAATAATTTTTTTTGGAATTCGCGGGCAGCGCGGCCGGCGATTGCGAGGCATGTTCCCGTGAATTTATCCGGCAAAACCGAAAGCCAGACCGTGGCGTATTTTAGGTCGTCGCTGACTTTGGCCCGGGTAATCGTGACCAGACATTCCAGAGGAAATTCCACTTCCCGGAGAAAAAACTCGCCAAGATCGCGGATTATCAGTTCTTCAAATTGTTCGGTGCGTAAAGACATAATAGAAATTTATGAATAACCTATCTTAATACTATCACGAAATCTTGTCAAAGGCATTAATGTTGATGAGTATTGACAAAATCAAAAAAATACCCTATACTATAAAGTTCGTGCATTCCGGTTTTTCGCGGATAGACCGCGACCCGAATGAGTGTGCGAAGGAGGAAAAAGAATGAAGATGATGTTGTTCGTGGGGTTGTTCTTCGCCGCCACCATCGGCAACGTGCAGGCCGATCCGGTCACCGAGACCACGACGGAAGCGCCGGCCACGGCCGACTCGTCGGCCGCTCTCGAGGAGGAGAACTGGTGCGAGGAGAACTGCACCATCCTCCCCGTGCTCCTGCCCCCGCCGCCCGACCTCGCCTACCAGTCCGACATCACCATCACCCAGTAGTAGTGTCCGACCCGAACCGGTGCCCCTTGGCTTCTCGCCTGGGGCTCCGGTTCTTTTATTTTCTGATTCTTGCCAAAGAGTTATTGAAAATGTAAAATACAACAATATGTATCTACAGAAGCTGGAAATTCAAGGATTTAAGTCTTTTGCCAATAAGACCGTTTTGGAATTTGCCGCGAGAAACAAAGGCGGGAAAAGCATCGCCGCGATTGTGGGCCCCAACGGTTCGGGAAAATCGAACGTCGCCGACGCTATCCGCTGGGTTTTGGGTGAGCAGAGTTTAAAGTTGCTCCGCGGTAAAAAATCGGAAGATGTAATTTTTTCCGGATCGCCGAAAAAACCGCGCATGGGATTCGCGGAAGTTTCTTTGTATTTAAACAATGAGGACGGTTCCGCGCCGATTGATTTTCGCGAAGTGGTTTTAACTCGCCGGGTTTACCGCAGCGGCGAGAGCGAATATTTGATTAATAAAAGTAAGGTTAGACTTTCAGATGTCTTGTTGCTCTTGGCTCAATCAAATTTTGGCCAAAAAACCTACGCTATCATCGGTCAGGGAATGGTGGACGCGATGTTACTCGCCACGCCGCTTGAGCGAAAAGAATTTTTTGACGAAGCGACCGGAGTTGAACAATATCAAATGAAACGCGATCAGGCGATGAATAAATTAAAAGCCAGTGAGGAAAATCTACGCCAGGCGGAAACACTTTTTGCCGAAATCGAGCCGCGGGTAAAATCTTTGACGCGGCAAATGAAGCGCTTGGCCGAGCGAAGCCAGGTTGAGACTGAATTAAAAAATTTACAGAAAAAATATTACAGCCATCTTTGGAAAGAATTGGAGGGGAAGGTAAAAAATGAGGAAACACGCATCGCCCCACTTTTAGAAAAAAAGAAAAAATTAGAAGAAGAGATCGCCGAGGCCGAGGGAAAATTAAAGACGATGGAAAAAGAACAGCCGACGTCGGATATTTTTAGAAAACTCCAAGCGGAGTATGAAAAATTGTTTGAAGAGAAAAATCGTCTGCGTGAAAGGGATATGATGATAAAAAATAAAATTGCCCTTTCCGAGCACGCGGAACTTGTCCGGCCGATGGCCATGCCGGCCAATGAAGTTGAAATGGCGGTTGAAGATTTATTTTTAAGATACGATAATTTTGTTAAAAAGTTGGTAAAAGTGGAAGATGCGAGTGCGCTCGCGGAATTGAAAAAAGAAGCCGAAGAGTTGAGAAAAGAATTTTCCGGATTTTTTGCCCAACTAAAACGCGAGCCGGCGAAAAAAGAAGCGGCAAAAATTGATCCGGCATTACCCAAAGAATTAGAAAAAATTTCCGGAGAAATCGAAAACATAAATCGTACCCTAACCGAGGTTCAGATAAAAATTGAAAACTTCAACCGCGAGCAGGAAGCCGAGCGGCGAAGTTTCTTTGAACTGCAGAGAAATCTCCAGTTAAAACAGCACGAGCTCTATATGTTGTCTTCGGAAATAAACGCGATCCAGGTGGAAACCGCCGGAGCCGCGGCGCGGCGGGAAGATTTGGAGAGAGAAATTCGGCAGGAAGTTGGCGATCCCGCGGAACTTGGCGAGCCGGAAGGCTTTGAAGCCGATTGGCATGATAAAATTTTTAAATTTAAACATCAGCTGGAATTAATCGGCGGCATTGATCCGGAAACGGAAAAGGAATACAAGGAATCCAGCGAGCGTTACGAATTCCTAAAAACTCAGATTGCCGATTTGCGCGGGGCAATCGATTCTTTAATGAAAGTAATTGGTGAATTGGACGGAATTATTAAAAAACAATTTGATACGGCTTTCGGAAAAATTAATGATGAGTTTGGGAAATATTTTAAAATTTTGTTTGGCGGAGGCAAAGCGCAACTGACTTTGAAAAAAGAAATAAAAGTAGAAGAGCCGGAGACGGAAGGTGAAGCCGCGGAAGCGGAAGAAGAAATAGTGAGCAAGGAAAAAAAGAAGGGAGAAGAATTTGTCGCGGGAATTGATATTGAAGCTACCCCGCCGGGTAAAAGGCTAAAAGGGATTGGCATGCTTAGCGGCGGCGAGAGGGCGCTCACCTCGATTGCGCTTTTGTCTGCGATTATTTCTAATAACCCCGCACCATTTGTTGTTTTGGATGAAGTTGATGCCGCGCTCGATGAATCAAATTCTGTGCGCTTTGCCAATGTTTTCGATGAGCTGACAGACAAAACCCAATTTATTTTAATTACCCACAACCGCGCGACTATGCAAAAGGCGAGCATCTTGTACGGCGTGACCATGGAAGCAGACGGCGTCTCGCGCCTTCTGAGCTTGAACCTTGAGCAGGCGGAGAGGGCGGTCAACTCAGCTTGACAAATAGACGGCGCTGTAGCAAAATACCAATACGGTCAGAAATAATTTAAAAAGAAAATAATTTAATAGAAAATAGAAATTATGTTAGTAATTCGTTTATCTCGTACGGGCAAAAGCGCGCAGCCGAGCTACCGCGTGATTGTTTCGGAAAAAAGTAAAGATCCTTGGGGGAAATATTTGGAAATTTTAGGACATTATTATCCCAAAAAAGAAGCCAAGTTAGTTGATCTTAAAGAAGAGAGATTAAAATATTGGATAGGGAAAGGAGCTCAGCTTTCTGAAACCGTGAATAATATTTTGATCAATCAGGGAGTGATAAATACTAAAAAAGTCAGAATGGTTAAGATCAGCAAGAGACGGGCGGCCAAAGCGGTGGTCAAAGCAGCGGAGAGCAAAAAAGCAAGTGAAGCGGCTTCGAAAGCCGAAGCGGCAAAAACCGAAACTCCGGCTGAAGCACCAAAGACAGAAACACTGGCCGAGGCAAAGGCATAAGGGTTGACAATTTTAGAAAAAAATGTTATTGTAATAATATAAATAGCTCTTCTGTGCATGGTCGAACAGCAAAGCAGCTATTTTCTGAACATTTAACAAGTAAAGAAACGTATGGCAGAACGAGATCAAGAGTTCGTTGAATACATCGTGAAGCAGATCGTCAATCATCCGGAAGACGTCAAGACCGAAAGAACGGTCGACGAAATGGGAGTTTTAATTACTCTCAAAATCAACCAGGAAGATATGGGCTACGTGATTGGTAAGCAGGGTCAAACCGCTCGATCAATCAGAACCCTTTTGAAGATCGTCGGCGCGAAGGAAAAAGCCAGAGTCAATTTGAAGATCTACGAACCGGAAGGTTCAAGGATGAATCGAAGAGGCCCGGCTCCTTCTTCAGATGTCGTCGATACTGATGTCGAAGACTTGAAAATCTAAAACATCAAAATATAAAAATAACACACCACAAGTTGGTGTGTTATTTTATTGAGCAGAGTCTCGACAAAATGGCCCAAAAATAATATAATGGCACTATGTTCCAATTTGATATCATCACAATTTTTCCCGAGATTTTCACCTCTTATTTTTCTGAGAGCATTATTTCGCGTGCCCAAAAAAGTAAATTGATAAAAATAAATGTTCACGATTTGCGGAAGTGGACAACCGATAAGAGAAAGACGGTGGACGACAAACCTTATGGCGGCGGACCGGGAATGGTCTTAAAAGTTGAGCCGCTCGCCAAGGCACTCCGCGCGATGAAGAAAAATAAAAAAACAAAAGTAATTTTATTTTCCGCCGGCGGGAAACAGTTTGATAACGGCGTCGCGGCCGAGCTCGCAAAAAAATATAATCGCCTGATTTTACTTTGCGGCCACTACGAAGGAGTTGATGAACGCGTGAAAAAAATAATTAAAGATTTAGGTTTTGATTTTTCCGAAATTTCTATTGGTCCGTATGTTCTAACCGGCGGTGAATTGCCGGCCATGGTTTTGGCCGACGCGGTGGCGCGGCAAATTCCGGGGGTTTTAGGAAAAACAGAGTCGCTCGAAGAAAAACGTTTAGGCGTTGGCGTTCCATCTTACACTCGTCCGGAAATTTTTGTCTGGAAGGGTAAAAAATATCAAGTGCCGAAGGTTTTATTGTCCGGCGATCATAAAAAAATT
>JBAZEY010000009.1:0-28804 GCA_041653675.1 Patescibacteria group bacterium
CTATTTAGAATAAACCGGAAATTAAAATTTAAACTTTGAAAATAAGCCGACCGAGAAATAACTCCGAGGGATTCGAACGGGAAGGGGTCGGGAAACGGGAGTTTCCCGATTTGTGGAAATATTAAAACCGCATGGTTTTAAAGCGCAGCAAACAAAGTGAGCGAGCAGTGAGAATTCCCGTTGGGGCTACCATGACAACTTTTTATCGGAGCGACCCACAAGCCTAAGGCAATGGAATGGCCTGAGAGGGCAGAATTTTTCCGTCAGTTGATAAAAAAATATCAGTAGATTACACGTTACGGGGCAAAGCTCAAACAGGCTTAATGCAGGATTTATTGAGCGAGAAAGTTAGAGTGTTAATAAATATATGGAAAATGATCAGTCAAATAATCAACCTGCAGATATAGAAGGTTTTAAAAAAGAACTCGAAGAATTTATTGTTGTAGCAAAAAAAGATAAAGAAAAGATAGAGGCTTTGGCTGTAAAAATTTCAGCTAAATCCGAAGAGATAGAACTTTATTATAATAATTTTACAGAAATACGAACAAAACTGTCAGATGGTCAGACGGGATTGCAAGCGTTACTTGATCAGTCTACTAATTTAAAAAATAAAATTGATCAGGTAAGTACAACTGCCCAAGGACAGCTCAACCAGATTACTGAAAAAGTAAACTCCATAAACGTAAAAATTCAAGAAATAGAAAGCTACCATGGCACCACTTTTGTTAATTTGAAAGCTAAACTTAGCGATCATCAAACGGGGCTTCAGGCACTCCTAGATCAATCTACGACACTAAGAGATAGTATAAATAAAATTAATACAACTGCCCAAGGAGTACTTGAGCAAATAAGTAATAAAGCAACATCGATTACAAAGAAAGTTCAAGAGATTGAAGATTATTATGCAAAAAACTTTCTTCCTCTTAAGGGAAAAATTGATGATGAAAAAAATGGGATTCAGGCAACTTTAAATACCGCGACTAGCATTAAAGAAGAAATTGTAAAGACAAAAGCAACCGCAGATCAAAAATTTACAGAGATTCAAGTTCTTACTGAAAAGGCAGGAGAACTGAAACAAAGCGCAAAAAGTTCTTTAACAGAAATTGAGTCTATAAAAACAAAAAGTCTCGAATTTAAAGATAGTATTGGGGAGACATTAGACCTTGTTACTGCTAGCAGCCTCACGGATTCATTTCTCAAGCGCCGTGACGTTATTGCCAAAAATGCAAAGTTTTGGAGATGGGCAACATTAGGGAGTATCATTATTTTAGGTATTTCCGTTTTATATATTTATTATTTACAAAATAAAGGAGTAGACGGATTTAGTAATTGGCATTCATGGTATCGTTATTTATTTACTTCACCGCTTATTTATCTTGTATATGTTTGTTCTCGTAATTATAGTATGGAGCGTGATTTTGAAGAGAAATATGCATTTAAAACAGTACTTTCTACATCACTCCAGGCTTATATAAAATTACTAAGTGATAAATTTTCTTACAATAAGAGTGAGTTACTCAAATTTACACTTACATCTATAGAACGAATTTATAAGGAGCCTTACGACGACAAGGACGAGATGCAGGAAGTATATGGTGGTATAAAAAATATTTTTAATTTCGGGGTAAAAAATCATATTGCTAAATCTAAAAATGCCAAGGGGGACGCTGAACAGGCGCGGGACAAAGAAATACAATTATAAAATTTAACGAACAATACACAATCAAATATCGAATCATAAACAAAAACAACGATTTTTCCGGTCGCTGTTTTTGTTTTTATTCCGCGCTTGGTATCTTTTGATGGAACAGTGTATGATACTATAATATTAGTATATAATTTTACGAAAAATATTTTTACGTTTTATGAAAAAGAAGATTATAATTATTGTGTCGGCGATTTATTTATTAATTATTGGAGTTATAATTCCGAAGCTAACTGTCCGTGATTTAGTGCCAGTTGATCAGCGTCTTAAACAATGTGTTGATTCGGCCATTAAAATACATTATGACAATCCATTTGAGCGATTGGCTTTGTATCTTGGCAAAAGCCGAATAGTATCGGCTCTGCCCGCTAGTGCCGAAATAGAATCTTTTACCATATTTCGCATACCACTTGGCGTTTTACGAGGCCAGCCAAATGCGAAGCATAGAGTTTTTTGTAATTTAATCGAAGATTGATAGTAGAAATCAACAACAAAAAGAAGATACAAAATAATTTAAATAGTTTTTATATCAAATTTTTGAATTCAATTCGAACTTCAGCATAAAATCAGAGCCAGTTTGAAAACCCCATTAATACTGGGGTTTTTATTATACCCCGAATGAGAGTTTGAACTTTATTCGGAGATAATAAAAATACAGAGAAGAGAATAGCGTCCTATTTGCAGGGAGGATGATATGTTATAATAATAGTATAAAAATTTAAAATAAAATTATGAAAAAGCGATTTATCATTTTTTTAGCCATGGTTGTTCTTGCGGGATTTATCCCAGCTTATCAATCTCAGGCCGAAGAATTGGCTAGTAAATTAAAGGGTCGGATCCTTTTACAGGTCGAAAGCCATGGCGAGGCCTGGTACGTCCGTCCCAAGGATTTGAAGCGGTACTATATGAAGGACGGCGCGGCCGCGTATTCCATCATGCGTTTTTTCAGTTTGGGAATCGCGGACGTCGATCTCACAAAAATTCCCCAGGTGTCGAATACGGATGAAATGAAAGCGGCCTCTTCCGCCTGCGCCAGCAACTCGCTTGCCAACCGGTTACGCGGGGAAATTCTCCTCCAAGTCCAACAACACGGGGAAGCCTGGTACGTAGACCCTGTGAAATGCCGCGCAATCTACATGAAGGACGGAGCCGTGGCGTACGAAGTGATGCGCTTCCTGGGATTGGGCATCCTTACAGGCGACCTTGAAAAGATCCAAGACGGCGGGACGGTCGCTGGAAACGGCTCAAGTACAACGCCCAACATTTCATGCGCCAGCCCTGCTGACACGTCGCATATGGATATTTTCGATTCCCATGCCCACATCACATCCAAAGTTAGCGCCTCTCAGATAATTTCAGAGATGGATAAGGCGGGTGTGAGTGTAGCCAACCTATATTCAGGTTCGCTCGAAACCTCAGCTCAATACCCTGGTAGATTTGTAACATTTGTAGATACTCCTGACTCGCCTCAACCTTCTGCCTGGCTCACGCAAGGTCAATCATTCGTTACCTCTGCCGAGACACAATTGAACACGGGGAAATATTATGGCATAGGCGAAGCCAACCTGAGGTACTATGGTGGTAGTAATTACCCTCCGGGTACGCCGGACATCTATGTCGCGCCAGATACGCCGTTCTGGCTTCAGTTGGTGGATCTGTCCGCTCGGTATCACGTTCCAATCTCGTTTCACTTCGTACCGGATAACGCTGTTGCGAATGCTGCCTTCGAAAGAATGCTGAGTCACAACAAAGACGCGACGCTCATCTGGGCGCATCTTGGATTCAACAATATGACGCTCAATAGCGCCACGCTTAACGACTACCTCTTGCAATATCCCAATCTGTACCTTGACACGGCTGGGATCCAGAACATGCAAAACCCTCTGCCTCAACCCAATTCTAATTGGGCGTTGCTCGCCGATTCATCTCATAACGGTCAATTGAACGAAGATTGGAGATCGTTTTTTGAGACTTGGAACTCCCGAATCTTATTCGGTTCAGACGCGGGAGGGGGCTCAAATAGTCTGGAGAGATGGCTCAACTATACGGGCAGTACGTCTCAAAACGCCACGCCTGACGCCATCGGACACTGGAGATCTCTTCTTGCCAATCTGGACTCCAATGCCGCTCGTAATATTTTAAGCGATAATTCCAGGACTCTCTTTTTGAAAGAAAATAAACCCGTCTACAATTATTCGGTTGCTTCAGACGGCAAGTGTTATTCTGTTTCCGTAAGTTCCGACTCCTCTGTTTCGGCTCTGACGTTTAATACGAGTACACGCGCAATCACCTTCACGGTTGCTGACTCCAGCGGAACGACGGGCAATACCGTAATAACTATACCGACGGCGCTTGTCGGCGGAAATTTCACGGCTTCGGTGGACGGCCAGAGCGTGAACTCTCAATCGACATCAAACTCTACCAGCACTATTATAAGTTTGGAATATGCCGGAGGTATAAGATTGATTACTCTCAGTGCACCAAATACACCTTAAACTTCTCTTAGACATTGATACCAGAAATTCACAGTATAAGAAAATCTAAAATAATTTTTTAAGAATTTCGATTTATTTAACAGCTTTTTATCATATCCCCAGAAACCCCAAACACTGTCGCATTTGTCGCATTCTCGGAAAAGCAGACCCCCGACCCACGTGCCTTGACGCGAAGTCGGAAACAATGCTAAAATATCCCTAAGGTGATTGGCGTTATGGGCACATAACCCGAATTGCCTACCATGACAACATTATGTAAAACCCGTTTTGACGGGTTTATTTTTTAGAGTAAAATACCAATATATGAAGCCTAAAAATATTTACATAACAACAGTAATCCTTGCAATAATTTTAGTGGGATTTTTATATTTTATAATTAAAAATAATAACAAAGAAGCTGAACTCCCAAAAACAAATTTTGACGCAGAATCTCAACTTCCAAATACTAATATTAATTTTAAATATCCTAGTGAAGGATTTTATAATTTAGGTATTAATCTAACTAAGATAGAGCCCGCCGCAGACATAATTTCCGGAATACACACTGAACCAACTGCAGAGTTTGATAATAATGCTCAGAGTGCTTATGTAATATCTGAGATTAAATTGTTAAAGAATGAAAAAAATTTTGAAGATATAGAAAAATTTGTCTCTTCTTATAAAGAAGATTTTGGTCTATCGACGTTTGACAGAGAATATGCAAAAGAAAACGGACAAATTATAGATATCAGCGGTAACAAATATTTTGTATATAAAGTTACAGAAGACGCCACCGTATGGCGCGCATTAACTATCACGGCAGAAGGTATTATTGAAGTTAGTTTAGCTTACACTAATAGTTTTACTCCTCATTCAGAAAATATATATAAAAATAATGATGGGCTCTTTTTAGAAATATTGGAAAATATTAACCTCAAATAATAAAAAAAACCTCGGCCGAGCGTCTGGATAACGCAAGGTCGAGGGATGTTGGGCTCCCCAGAGAGTGTTCTTGATCTACCGGCTGGTACCGTCGGAATTCAGAATACGAAGTTCCACGCCCGGCGGGAGGATGATCGTGGCGACCTTCATCTCGACAGGTTTCTCGACAGGCCGTTCTTCGTCGCCGTTTTCGGGTTTCGGAAATTGGCCGTTGACAGAGAGGCGGACGAAGCGTTCGAGCTTCTGGTTTTCGCCGTGTTCGAGTCGGAAATGCAGAGCGCTGATGAACATCTTCTGCATGGCCCGGAGGGTCAACTTTTTCTTGCCGGCCAGGATCCGTCCGAGGTCGTTGTCGACATCGATGTTCAGCGTCAGCATCTGGTCATCCTCAATCACGTTGAGGCAATAGTCGAAGCCTGCGCCTTCCTCGACTTCGTCTTGGTCAGCGAGGTCGTAGACTTTGAGAATCTGGCGAACGACCTTGATGACCAGGTCCTTGAAACTGAGGGCTTGTGCGGGTTCGGTCATGAGTTTTTCCTCCTTGGCGCTTTTCTAGTTAGCGCCGATAGTTGGGGGAGCCAACCGGTTAATTTACCCGAAGACTTGATTTTTGTCAAGATTTTCTCTTAAATAGATGTATAAGTATTTTTATGAAAATATTAGGAATTGAGACATCTTGTGACGAGACAAGCGCGGCGGTTGTAGAAAGCAACGGTCGAAATTTTGTTGTTCAAAGCAATGTTGTTTCTTCACAGATAAAAATTCACGCCAAATACGGCGGGGTAGTTCCGGAAGTGGCGGCGAGAATTCACGTGGAAGCGATTTTGCCGGTATTGGAAAAAGCGCTTGGTCCGGGCGGCATGGAAAAAATTGACGCGATTGCCGTGGCGGCTGGGCCGGGTTTGATTACATCACTTTTGGTGGGAAACGAAACGGCAAAAATTTTATCTTGGTTTTTAAAGAAGCCGCTTGTTGCCATAAACCACATGGAAGCACATATTTATGCGAACTGGCTTATTAATAAAAAAATAAATTTTCCGGCATTATGCCTTGTGGTAAGCGGGGGACATACGGAATTGGTTTTGATGAGCGGGCACGGAAAATATAAAGTGATTGGCGAGACGCGGGACGACGCGGCCGGAGAATGTTTTGACAAGACAGCGAAAATTTTAGGACTTAGCTATCCCGGCGGTCCGGCGATTGCCGCAGAAGCCGCGAGACTTAAGATTAAAGATTTAAGATTTAAGATTGAGTTGCCTCGGCCAATGATTAATACGCCAGATTTTGATTTTTCTTTTTCCGGATTAAAAACCGCCGTTCTTTACGCGGCGCGTGATTTAAAAAATAAATTTAAGATGGAAGAAATTATTCCGGCGATGGCGCACGAGATCCAAGAAGCGATCGTGGATGTACTTATTACTAAAACGATGCGGGCGGCGAAAAAATATAAGGTTAAAACGGTAATGCTTGCCGGCGGCGTTTCGGCAAATAAGAGATTACGCGAGAGATTTGCGGCGGCGATGGAAAAAGAATTGCCGGGCGCAGATTGGAATATACCAGATTTTCAATTTTGTACTGATAACGCAGCCATGGTCGCGGCAGCGGGATATTTTCACGCCGCAAAAAAAGATTTTACGCCGTGGCAGAAATTAAAAGTTGATCCAAATTGGGAATTATGAAAAAAGTTTTTAAAAATGAAAAAGAAACCTTGGCCTTCGCGGAAAAATTTGCCAAAACATTCCGCGGCGGGGAAGTGGTCGCGCTAATCGGTGAACTCGGCGCCGGAAAAACGGTTTTTGCGCGTGGCATAGCGCTAGGGCTTGGGATAAAAGAGCGGGTGCAAAGCCCGACATTTTTGTTAATGAAGATTTATAATGTACGCCCTTCGACGGGCTCAGGGCATAAAATAAAAAATCTGGTTCACGTGGACGCGTATCGGTTGAATGATGCCGCCGGATTAGTGGACATCGGATTTTTAGAGTGGTTTGGTCGGCCGGACACGGTGACGGTAATTGAATGGGCGGATAAAGTGGAAAAATTATTGCGCGGGAAAAAAGTGATAAAAATAAAAATGGAGTTGGGAAAAAAGGAAGAGGAGAGGATTATTGAAGTAATTAGTAAATAGCAAAATAGTAATTGGTAATTTAAAAACCCCTTGCGGGGTTTTTTGTTATTTTATTATATTTTTATTTTGCTTTTACTCCGCCGCGGAGAAGACTTCGGAAACGGAAGTGATGCCGGCCAGAGCTTTTAACAAACCATCCTGAACCATTGTTACCATTCCCGCTTTGGTTGCAATATCTTGCATTTGATATTCGGAAATTTCGCCGGATAAAATTATCTTTTCAATTTCTTTACTCATGATCATAATTTCATAAATACCGAGGCGGCCTTTATATCCAAGGCCATTACATTCGGGGCAACCCGCACCGCGCAGAAATTTTAGATTTTCCAAATCAATTTTATATTTTTCTTTAACTTCAGCCGAAAGCGTTTCGAGAGTTTTTCTCACTCGCGTCATAATCTCCGTATCCAATTTATCTTCCACCTTGCAATTTTCACAAATTTTTCTAACCAAGCGTTGGCCGATCACGGCATTCAAGGCCGGGGCGAGCAAAAACGGCTTTACGCCCATGGACATAAATCTCGGGATCGCGCCGGAAGCACTGTTCGTATGGATAGTTGAAATAACTAGGTGTCCGGTGAGCGCGGCTTGAATCGCAATGTCAGCAGTTTCAATGTCTCGGATTTCACCGACCATAACAACGTCCGGGTCTTGGCGCAAAATTGATTTTAAACCTTTCACAAAAGTATAATCGCGGGAATAATCAACTTGGCTTTGGTTAATCCCTTCCAGTTTATATTCCACCGGATCTTCCAAGGTAATAATTTTTACACCCGGCTCATTAAGTTTATTTAAAATTGCGTAAAGAGTTGTAGTTTTGCCGGATCCAGTCGGACCAGTTGTGATAATCATACCATTTGGCCGTTCTGTTTGGGCTTTAAGTTGGGAAAAGGCTGGTTCCCAAAGACCAAGGCCATCAAAGCCAAGTCCGGCGGTGGAAGGCATCAAGAGACGCATAACAACTGATTCACCATATGAAGTTGGAAGGCAAGAAACGCGGACATCAATTTTTCCGGTCTTCATAAAAATTGTGAAACGGCCATCTTGCGGAATCTCCGTGACATTTATTTTTAATCCGGAAAGAAGTTTGATGCGGGAAATTACTTTTGACCATTGCTCTTTTGGCAATGCGGCCGCGTCGGCCAAGACACCGTCAACGCGGAAACGAATTTTAATATCTTTTTCTTCTGCCTCAATATGGATATCGGAAGAACGAGCCGTGATTGAAGAGGCGATAACCATAGTGACAATGTCTGTGATATTAGCTTTTTGGATTTTTTCATCGAGATCTTTGAAATTTTTTATTTCCGTGGAAAATTTTTCCAAATCATTCTCGGTGATTTCTACCCCGCTCACAATTTTTTTAATTGTGGGCAACGCTGCGTAAAGTTTAAAAGATAAATTAAAGCTGTGTTCTGAAATTAAATAGATTTCGCCATGGCTATGAAATTTATCTTCAAGCGAAAGCAAAATTTCTTTGATTTGTTCTTGGCTCGGGTCAACTGCGCCGATTCTTATTTCCGTTCCGGTATTTAGAAAACAAATAATTTTTAGTTTTTCCGCGAGCTCCTTGGGAACAGAGGTCAAAGTTTCAGGACTGATAGGAAAACCTTTTAGATTGATGTAGGAAAAACCTAACTCAGCCGCCTTGGCTTGGGCGATTTTTTCTTTTTCTTTGAGGGCGATCTCCGTCATTTTATCTTCGAATTTTTCCCGTGTTTCTTCCAAAGCGGCCTGAGGCGCGGGGGAGGCGCCACCAGAGTATTGCTTTAGAAGATCATCAATTGATGGGTTTGCCATGGTAGAGTTATATTTTTATTTCCCAATGCCAACGAATCTTAATAATTTACTCCAGATTTTTTTCTTATTTATTTCAATAAAGAGCAGCGACCAAGAAGAAAACTGAAAGGTGGAAAGGATGGCTCCGGCGAAGAAAAGGGCAACAAACCAACCCAAAGTCGCGAGAAAGCCAACAAACCAAAATCCGATTGAAAGTTCCAAATAAGAAAAAGCAAAAAGTAAGAGGGCAACAGGAATCATGTAGAGGAAGGTGAAGAGCATTATTCCGACGCCCGCGGCGATTGTGATCAAGAAAAGAAGGACAGCCATTTCAATGGAAATCAACCAGTTTTTTATAAACATTTTCCAGCTCAATCTGATTGATTCAACAAACGATTTTCTTTCCATAACCACAAAACATGTCGCGTAAACAGCCATAAAAGAAACAAAGAGGGCAAGAGAAGTGAAAATAACAAAAGCTAAAATGTAGAGAAGTAAATTTAAACCAATATTACCGCCCTGGCCAGTCAAGAAAATCATGGCAGGAACAGTGATGAGAACTAAAAGGCCAAAGGTCAAAGCTTTTGAAAGAAGATTAAGCCCGAGAACCGGCCAAAAGTATTTTTTCCCATCTGTCCAGCCTTCGCGCATGTCCGTTTTTTTGCGGCCCGCGATTTTTTTCACCGAAGCAATGATCGCGCCGCGGGACGTAACGATAAGCCAAATTAAAAACGCTAACGCAGCTAAAATCACGAAGAAGAGAACCCAGAGAAGACTTACAAAAAGCGGCGATCGGACGTAGATGTCTTCTAAGCGCGGGAAGGATAAAAATTCAGTAATCCATGCCCACTTTGACATCATGAGATTTGCTTCGCCTTCCGAGACGATGCGTCCGAATCCTTTGATTAAAATTTCATAAATTCCGCCATTCCCGGCTAAGGCCGCGAAAAGGCCAAAAAGCCACAGAAAACGATTTTGTTTTGTAATCTCCCAGGCCTTTTTAAAGATAGGCCGATAAACTTGTGTCGGTTTTTTAAACATATTTCCCCCTGTGAACACAATTTTAGTTGTGTTCGTTATTTAAATATTGCCTCAAACGCTTCTTTTTCAATTGTTTCTTTTTCTAGTAATATTTTTACAATTTCTTCAAGTTTATTGTTTTTCTTTTTAATAATTTCCAGCGCCGTTTTTGCCGCTTCGGCAATAAGATGGCTAATTTCTTGATCAATGGTTTCGGAAACTTTTTCGCTGTAATCGCGTTGTTCATGAATTTCTCGGCCAAGGAAAATCATCTCTTCTTTTTCGCCAAAAGTTCTGGCTCCGAGTTTCTCGCTCATGCCAAATTCAGTGATGAGCCGGCGGGCGAGATGCGTGGCCTGCCGGAGGTCGGAGGAAGCGCCGGTTGTGACTTCCCCGAAAATTTCTTTTTCCACGGTATGGCCGGCTAGCATCACGGCGAGGTCGGCAATAAATTCCGAACGGCTGTGCAGATGTTTGTCTTCAGTTGGAAGTTTTAAAGTATAACCAGCCGCGCGGCCGCGAGAGATAATGGAAACTTTATGGACCGGATCGGCATCAGGCATTTCGTGCGCGACGAGGGCGTGGCCAGCTTCATGGTAAGCGGTGATATTTCTTTCTTTATCGGAAAGAATATGGCTTTTTCTTTCGGGTCCGAGCATGACTTTTTCTACACTTTCTCTGATTTCATCCATGCCAATCTGAGTTTTATTCCGCCTAGCGGAAAGAATCGCCGCTTCATTTAAAAGATTTGCTAAATCTGCCCCGGAGAATCCAGGAGTTCGTTCGGCAATTCTTCGGAGATTAACATCTGGCGCAAGCGGTTTTCCTTTAGCGTGAATTTTTAAAATTGCTTCGCGATCATTCATATCCGGCTCATCCAAAATTACGCGGCGGTCAAATCTTCCCGGCCGCAAAAGCGCCGGGTCCAAAACATCGGGGCGGTTCGTGGCCGCTAAAATTATCACGCCAGAGTTTGCTTCAAAACCGTCCATCTCAACTAAAATTTGATTCAAAGTTTGTTCGCGTTCGTCGTGAGATCCGCCGAGTCCCGTACCGCGCTGCCGACCGACGGCATCAAGTTCGTCGATAAAAATAATACACGGCGCGCTTTTTTTGGCTTTAGCAAATAGATCGCGAACGCGGGCGGCGCCGACTCCGACAAACATTTCTACGAATTCCGAACCGGAAATGCTAAAAAATGGAACATTGGCTTCTCCCGCTACAGCTTTAGCAAGTAAAGTTTTTCCTGTGCCGGGTGAACCCATCAAGAGTACGCCTTTGGGAATCTTCGCCCCAAGCTGTAAAAATTTTTTTGAATTTTTTAAAAATTCAACCACTTCCAGAAGTTCTTCCTTGGCTTCTTTAACGCCGGCCACATCTTTAAAGGTGACGCGGTTTTTAGAATTTTTAGGAGATTCTCTCGCGCCGGACTGGCCAAAACTCATGGCTTTGGTGTTCGCGCCCTGAACCTGGCGCAACATATAATAAATCAAGGCGACGACGACAATCAGGGGAAGGAGAAAGGGGAGGAGAGCGTTCATCCAATAACTCCAACCCGACTCTTCTTTAACTTCAATACTGATATTTTTTATTTTTTCTTGATCGGCGTTGTAATTTTTGAAAAGTTCACCCAAGGTTTCATTTGTTTCTTTGCTCAGCGTTTCGAGTGTTCCGTCGACTTTGGTAATGTTTAATTTGTCTCCCTCGATCGCGATTTTTTGTATGTCACCGGCGTTTACCTGCTCCACAAATTTTTGCAGATCAATATTTTCCACTTTTTTGGCCGACAAATTAAGAGTGCTAAAAATTCCCGTGATGACGAAAAATACAATTATTGCGATGATAAAATTTTTGGTGAGGTTTTTCATATATTTATTATTCTGATTATAACATAACAATTAAGAATTAACAATTGACGATTGATTATAAGGGTTTCTTGACAAAAGGGCGATTTTGGATTAATCTTACTAGAGAAATGAATTGACTATGGAAAATTTTTCTGAAGAAAAATTAATAAAAGAGTATTTTAAGGGCGACAAAGAGGCGCTAGAGATTTTGGTTAAACACTATTTGAAGCCGGTTTATAGTTTTGTTCGTTACTTGGTGGGCGACGATTTTGGAGCAGAAGACATCACACAAGAAGTTTTTGTCCGGGCGTGGAGAAGTTTAAAAAAATTTGATACAAAAAAGAATTTCAAGACTTGGATTTTCAGCATCGCGAAAAATGCGTCAATAGATTATTTAAGGAAGAAAAAAGCCGTGCCATTTTCGGCATTTGATAATGACGACGGTGGAAATATGATTGCCGAAACACTTGCTGATACGGCGCCGCTTCCCGACGAGACAGCCGAACAGGCTGATACGGCTCATTTACTCCGAGCCGCAATGAAAAATTTGTCGGAAAATTACAGAGCAGTGCTTTATTTAAAATATTATAGTTGTTTAACTTTCAAAAAAATTTCTGAATTAACCGGCATTCCGCTCCATACTGCTAAAAGCCGCCATCGCCGGGCACTTGCCGCTCTTCGGGATGCTCTTACTGAAACGTTATAAAAAAACAATTTCTGGGGAAAGGATGCACCAAAAGGCATCCTTTTTTCGTATAACAATATAGGAGGTATAAATATGGATAAAAAATTAGAAGAAATTTCCGAAAGTTTTTATTTGGTCGAACCGCCGGCCGGGCTTTTTGATAAAATAATGTGCCGGATAGAAAAAGAAAAGAAAATTTTAACGCTCCGCCGGAGAATTATCATTTTCTCGATTGGGCTTATAGGCTCGGCAGTCGCTTTTATTCCGGCATTTGCGTACGCACGGTCTGGTTTTGTTGAGTCTGGGTTTTACTCATTTTTCTCTTTGCTTTTTTCCGACACAAAAATAGTCCTGGCATATTGGGAAAATTTTGCCCAGTCACTTCTTGAAACACTTCCAGTCTTGGGACTTGCCGTGCTTTTGGCGACAGTGGTCGTATTTCTAGAATCGTTAAAAATGCTTGTTCGCGATTTAAAGATTTTTTATAATTCAAAATTAAGAAAGGCTTAAAAATATGGATATCGATAAAATTTTTCAGTCAAAAATTTTTCAGGGAATAGTTTTGGGGATTGCGGCGCTTGTTGTTTTGCTTTTTGTGTTTAAGGTTGGTATGGCCGTGGGAATTAAAAAAGCGGATTTTTCCTGTCGGTGGAGTGATAATTATCATGAGAATTTTGGCGGTCCAAGAGGGGGCTTTTGGGGAGGATTTGATGATAGAGATTTTTTAGAATCAAACGGAACGGTAGGGCAAATTATAAAAATTGACGGAGCAACGCTTGTTGTTCGCGGAAGAGAAGACATGGAGAAAATAATAGCCACAGATGAATCAACAGTTATTAAGCGTTTAATGGAAAATATAAAAATTTTTGACCTTAAGGTTGATGATCGGGTTGTAATTATTGGTGAGCCAAACGAGAGCGGGCAGATAGAAGCAAAACTTATCAGAGTAATGCCGCCATCACCGATACCGATGCCGGCCCCCTCTCCGGTGAGGTTTTAAAAAATAAAAAAATATGATTAAAAAAATTTCCGGCCATATCATGAAAAGAAAAGGAGTTTACAGCTTGGTCGCTATTGTTTTGGCGACTGGCGGTTATTTTGGTGCGCAGTCATTGCAAAATGATACGGCTGAGACGCGTTATGTGGTTTCCGCCGTAGAAAAAGGAACGCTCATAACTTCCGTTTCCGGTAGCGGCCAGATTTCTGCCTCCAACCAATTGGATGTAAAGCCAAAAACGTCAGGTGATATTATCTCCGTGGCGATCAAAAACGGCCAAGAAGTAAAGGCAGGAAATATTTTAGTCCAGCTGAATGCGACTGACGCCTACAGAGATGTTCGAGACGCCCAAGATAGTTTGGAAAGTGCGCAACTGTCTTTAGAAAAATTAAAAGCGCCAGAAGATGACTATTCTATTTTGCAGGCGGAAAACGCACTCACTTCAGCGAGAAATAATTTAGAAAAATTAAAATTATCGCAGGAAACGGAACTTCAAAATGCGGAAGAAGCAAAACAAAATGCGGAAGATAGCGTTCTTGAATCTTATGAAGATGCTTTTGGCGCCGTGACAGATACTTTTCTAGATTTGCCATCAGTTATTTCTGGATTGAATGAGGTGCTCCATGATTATGAAATTAGCGACCATGAGCCAACGGTGGGAGGCAGACAGGATAACACAAGCGCGCTCATGTCTACCACAAACGTGGATAAGAGAGATGGTTTATTTGGATTTAAGGCCAACGCGGAAAGCGATTACGCCACTGCTCGCGAAAAATATGACGCAGCGAGTGAATCTTACAAAAACGCCAGCCGATATTCCGAGCCGGCAGTGATTGAAGCATTACTTGCCGAAACCGTAGAGGCAACGGAAGCAATTTCCGAGGCGGCAAAAAGTGAAAATAGTTATTTGGGCGCCTGGGTTGATTTTCGGAATGAATATCACTGGGAAATTTTTTCAGAAGTAGAAAATTATCAAAAAGATTTAGCAACATATATAGGGCAAATTAATGGCAGTTTGTCGGGTTTGCTTTCAGCCGAAAGATCTGTAAAAAATAGTTTAGAGGCAGTAGAAGACGCCGTGAAAAATTTAGAAGAAATGGAACAGTCAAATCCCTTTGATCTTGCCGCCGCGGAAGCGACGATAAAAGAAAGGGAAGCGGCGTTAGAAAACATTAAAGAAGGGCCAGACGCCTTGGATCTGCGCTCGCAAGAATTGGTTGTACGACAACGAAAAGAAGCGCTCGCGGAAGTTCGGGCGAATTTAGCCGACTACACGGTTCGGGCTCCCTTTGACGGCGTGATCACCACAGTTGATGTCCAAAAAGGAGATTCAGTTTCTTCCGGGACCACTATTGCGACAATCATTACAAAAGAACGCGTAGCGGAAATTTCTTTAAACGAAGTTGATGCCGCCGACGTCAAAGTCGGTCAGAAAGCTACTCTTACTTTTGATGCCGTGGAAGAGCTTAGTATTACCGGCGAAGTGGCTGAAGTTGACGCGCTCGGAACGGTGACTCAAGGAGTTGTTACTTACAACACAAAAATTATTTTTGATACGACTGATGAACGCGTAAAACCCGGCATGAGTGTTTCGGCATCAATTATTACTGACATAAAACAAGATGTTATCTTAGTTTCTAGCTCGGCCATAAAATCATCGGGCGAGATTTCATATGTGGAAATGCCGAGTGAAACAGTTGCGGCCGATTCGGTTGGAGCATTAGGCGGCGTTCCTTTAGCCTCTCTCCCACGCCAGCAAGTGGTAGAAATTGGTTTAACCGATGATTCGGAAACTGAAATTACGAGCGGTCTTAGCGAAGGTGACCAAATAATTACGCGGACCATTAGCCAAATTAGCTCTTCAACATCTTCATCCAGCACGACAAGTGAAACAAAGAGTAGTGGTTTGTTTGAAATGGACGGAGGCAGTCCGCCAATGGGTAGATAAATTAGTGTGATGGCGGAGCAGCGGAAGTAAAATGATTATATGATTGAATGTAAAAATATAAGTAAAATTTATTCGACTGGCATCGGAGAAGTTACGGTTTTGAAAAATTTATCTTTTACTATAACCGACGGAGAATTTGTCGCGATTATGGGGCCGTCCGGTTCTGGTAAATCAACTTTGATGAATATACTTGGGGCGCTTGATGTTCCGAGCGGCGGAGAATATTTTTTAGATCAAAAAAATGTCGCGGAACTGAGTGATGATGAACTGGTGGAAATTAGAAAAAATAAAATTGGTTTTGTTTTCCAATCTTTTAATCTTTTGCCCAGATCAACCGTTTTACGTAATGTTACATTGCCGCTTGTTTATGCCGGAGTCCCGAAGGAGGAAAGAGAAGCGCGAGCGCGCGAGGCCTTGAAAAAAGCTGGGCTAGATGAAGAACATTTTTATCATCTCACAAATCAGCTTTCCGGTGGCCAAATGCAGAGAGTGGCCATCGCGCGGGCGCTCGTGAATAATCCATCGCTTATTTTGGCAGATGAGCCAACCGGAAATCTTGACACGAAAACCGGAGAGGTAGTTTTAAAAACCTTGGAAGAATTAAATAATAAACAACATCACACAATTATTCTCATCACTCACGAGCGGGACGTCGCGGAACATGCTCGCAGGATAATCCAGATTCGTGATGGCGGAATAGTTTCCGACGAAGAAAATAAAAAAATTAGTTAGAAAATTTTGTGTTATGAAAATAACGGATTTATTTGAAGAAATTTTTTTTGCTTTATTCGCGAATAAAGCGAGGTCAGGACTTACTATCCTTGGTATTGTTATTGGCGTGGGTTCAGTTATTGCCATGATTGCCATTGGTCAGGGGTCGCAAAGTTCGATTCAATCAAACATCCAATCTCTCGGTTCGAATTTGGTGCAGGTAATGCCCGGAATGCAAAAATCATCAGGCGTAAGTTCTGGTTGGGGATCGTCTCAAACTTTAACAAATGAAGATGCCGAAGCAATTGTTGCGGAAATTTCCCTGGCCAACGCCGTTGCCCCAGAAATTTCCAGTCGATATCAGATAACTGCCAAGGGGACAAATACAAACACTCAAGTAGTTGGAACAGTTTCGGTTTATCCCGGCGTTCGAAATGTCGAAATAGATTTAGGTTCATTTATCTCTGATCAAAATGTAAAAAGTTTATCCAAAGTCGCGGTTTTAGGATCGGGTACAAGAGATGATCTTTTTGGTGAGGAGACCAATCCAGTTGGCCAAACGATAAGAATTAAAGGAATTGAGTTTAAGGTTATTGGGGTAACAAAAACAAAAGGAGGCAGCGGCTTTGGCAGCCAAGATGACATGATTTTCGTTCCGCTTTCCTCTGCCCAAAAATTTTTGGTAGGTAAAAGCTATGTGAGTACAATAAATATCCAGGCGAAAGATGCTGAATCAATGACAGCACTCCAAGAGGAAGTTACTTCGCTTTTGCTCGCGCGCCACAATATCTCCGATCCCGACTCAGCTGATTTCAGAATTATGAATCAAGCGGACATTGTGGCGAGCGCTTCTACAATTACAGACACTCTTACTTTACTTTTGGGATCAATCGCCGGAATTTCACTTGTGGTTGGCGGTATTGGAATTATGAATATGATGCTTACTAATGTTACTGAACGAACTCGGGAAATTGGCCTTAGAAAAGCAATCGGCGCGAAACGCGGAGATATTAGCGTACAATTTTTACTCGAAGCCATAATGTTGACTTTGATCGGAGGGGTGGTTGGAATATTTTTGGGATGGCTGGCTTCTTTAGGAGTGGAAAAATTTGGCGGTGTTAGCACCGCGGTTTCGTCAACCTCAGTCGCTTTGGCTTTTGGAGTATCCGCGGCTATCGGTATTATTTTTGGTTATTATCCGGCGCGACGGGCAGCAAAATTAAATCCAATTCAAGCATTACGCTACGAGTAGTTTAATTATTAATTTAAGATGGATCTATGAAAAATTTTTTGCCGATTTTTATCGCAATTGTGATTATTGTCGGCGGAGGTGCTTTTTACGGAGGAATGAAATACGGAGAAAATAAAAAAATTTCCGGTGCGCGAGATGGTTTTGCAGATTTTAAAAATTTTCCATCTGGCGGGCAAGCGCGTTTAGGAAGCCCGGGTGGCAAAGTCGGCGGAGTAAATTTTACAAACGGAGAAATTATTTCTACGGATGATAAAAGTGTGACAATCAAACTTCCAGATGGTGGTTCAAAAATAATTTTCTTTTCAGATTCAACAAAAATTACAAAATCATTGGAAGGGACGGCCGCGGATTTAGTAGCGGGGGAGACAATTGCCGCAAACGGCACAGCAAATCAAGATGGAAGTATTACGGCCGAGACAATTCAGCTTCGTCCGGCGATGCCGACTCCCGAGAATGCGGATGTTAATATGCCGGTACCGGCGGGTAATTAATAATAATAAAAATAAATAATTTGTACTAGCGTGAGGCACGGGCTAGCACGAAAAATTTAATAAAAACAAAACGGGCGATTTGCCCGTTTTGTTTTATCTGATTTTGATTATTCTTTTTTATCTTCAACTTTTTCTTCCTTTGACTCTTCAACTTTAGGCGCTTCGGCTTTAATTTCCTCAACCGATTTTTCTTCCGCCGGTTTCTCGGCTGGAGTTTCAGTCGGAGCGTCGGCAGTTTTTTCTTTAGCGCCGCGAAGGCTTAAGCCTAGTCTGTGGTCAACTGGCTCAATGGAAATAATTTTGAATTTCAGCGTGTCACCGATTTTTGCGACTTCATTTGGGCCTTGAATCGGTTTCGCAGATAATTCAGAAATGTGGGCTAAGCCGTGAATTTCCGGATCAAGCTCTACGAATAATCCAAACGGATTAATTTTTAAAACTTTTCCTTCTACGACCTGTCCGACATTATATTTCTCGCTGATTTTTTTCCAAGGATCATCTATGAGTTTTTTCATTGACAAGAAAATTTTTGAACCTTCAACGCCGATGATTTCAGCTTTTATTTCTTGTCCAACTTTTACAACATCCTCCGGATGATCAATTCTCTGCCAGGCTAATTCGGAAATATGGACCAAGCCTTCTAAATTATCAAACTTCACAAAGACGCCGAAATCGGCCAGAGCGGAAACTGTGCCGGAAATGATGTCGCCGACTTTGTAGGAAGAAATTATATTTTTTTGTTTTTCTTCCCAAGCCGCCTTTTCCGAAACAATTAATTTTTCCTCTTGTTCGCCCGCGTCAATGACTTTCACCTCAAGCGGAGTCCCGACGAAAGTTTTTAATTTTTCCAATATTTTATTTTTCTCGCCGCCTGGCACGCGCGGATAATGTTCCGGCGCTAATTGCGAAACGGGCAAGAACCCGACAATTTTATTTACATTTATCATCAAGCCGCCTTTGTTTGCGTCCATAACGGTGGCAATGACGATTTCTCCGGATTTTTGAAGTTCAGCAAGTTTGTCCCAAATCTTTTTATGTCCAGCAAAACGGAAAGATAATTCCATTTCGCCTCGTTCATTTTCCATTTCCAAAATTGTGGCTTCTGTTTCGTCGCCCGGTTTTAATTCTGAATAATCGGCCGACTCATTGCAGAGTTCCTGGCCGCGGACAACGCCCGTCCGGAATCCCGGAATATCCAAGTTGACTTCGTTTTTGCTGATACGTAAAACTTTTCCTTTGACGACCTCTCCGACTTTGGGAATCGTGAGAAAGTTTCCTTCGGCAAGAAGTTTTTCAAATTCTCCGCTGTCTGTTTTTTTGATTAGATTTGTTAGATCCATAGTTAATAATTAGATGAGACCGCCGGGAGCCCCGACAAATCTCAAAACTCCTTTCTTTAAGATAGGGGCAGTTGCCCCATGTTGCCTTCGCTCGCTCGGGAGAGCAAATAAAATTTGCTTTCCGCTCACTCGCTCGGCAATTAAGATATTGATAGTATAGAGCATCTTGAAATTTTTGGCAAGGGGCGGTAAAATTAGAGAAAGAAAGATAATTAATCAAAATATTATGTCTGAAAGAGGAAGAATTTTAGAATTTTCATCTGAAAAACGGGGGGATCCTAAAAAAGAGACAGAAAATAGCATTAGAATTTTAGAAATTGTCCAAGTTGTGGATCCAAGCAAAGAGCCGGTGGTCTTGGCGCGTTGCGAATTGGTTGGAGCTAAGGTGAAGATCGCCGGAGATGATGAAAATGTAGTTAAGGCGTTGCGCGAGGAAAAAATTCTTTGGGGAGAAAAAGAAGTTACGCCTGATGACGGGGAAGATTTTTTACGGGCCGTGAAGGCGAGTTATCGCAATCCGTATCTTTTTGCTAGAAAAATAAAATAGCGCCCCGCGCTTTTAAAATTTATGCGAAAAAAAAGAGAGTCATCATCTAAGGAAGAAACCATCATGGTTTTGGCGCCGGAAGACGCTAAAACGGAAATAGAGTCTCTGTCCGAAAGAGGGGAAAAAGCCGAAAAAAGGACGGCAGTAGAAGTAGTGGGGTCTGAAAAGCGCGTGGGAGAGGATAGAGAAAGCCTAGTTGAAATTTCAGAAATTTTACGAGATGTAGATCGTCTGACAGTGGAAATGTACGACGTAAGAATTGCCGAGGCAAAGAGTCCGGAAGAGATGCAGGAAATACTTAAGGATATGAACGCCCTTCTTGAATTAAGAGAAGCCGAACCCTGTAAACCTCCATGCAAACACATTGATGATTTGGGTGATAAAGAGGAGCTGGGACATGCTAATCAGGTTTATCTTTTACGGCTGGTTGAACGGGGGAGAGAGCTGACAGGTATTTATAAACCAGTTAAGGGCGAATGGGTTGAAGTGAGGAACAAAAAAAGGGTTGCCAGAGTCGGTATTAAGGATTTTAGTTTTTATCAAAGGGAGTGGTTGGCTTTTATGGTCGACCGAGCATTGGATTTAGATGTTGTTCCCCCGACAGTTCTGCGGGATGAGGACGAAGGTCTTGGTTCCGTTCAGTCTTTTATAGAAGATGCCGATCCGGCTGTAAAAGTTCCTGAACGTCAAAAAAATCCAGAGGATTTAATTAAAGTGGCCCTATTACACAAACTAACTGGTCAACAGGACGGCAATTTTGGAAACATTTTGGTTGGCCGCGGACCGAAAGGCGAAACTTACGCGATTGACAATGGTCTTAGTTTCGGCGCCGCGCTGTATGACACAACGGGGAAAGAAGTTTTTCCGGCACTTCATGTTTTTTCTAAAGCACTTGGGGAGGCAAAGGATATAAGCATAGCAGTTCAGGCACCACTTTTGGAAATTCATTTAAGAAAATTTTTTGATTCGCCGCAGAGGCAAGAGGCCCTAAAAAGGGCTTTTAATTTTGTTTTAGGTAATGACTCGGAGGGTGTTTGGGGTACTTTTATAAAAACTGCAAAATATTTGTTAGAAAGAGGACAGCTTCCTCGCGATTACGATGTAGACGCAGCAAAAATTTTAGTAAAATATGGAAGCGGGCAAGAATATTTTGGAGCAACGACCAAAAGAGAAATGGCAGAGGCGGCTTAATAAAATTTTTTATGGCGCAAAAATTATCTGATGTTTTAAAAACCGCGACCCGGACTTCTTATGTTAAAAGTTCGGTGAAGCAGGCCGTTTCCAAAATGGGAATGGATGTTTCGCGCCAGGTTAGCGAACGGCGGGCCAAAGAAATTTTGGGGGAATTAAAAAAATCTGGCGCGGTAAAAACTTATCGTTCTCCAACTCAAATTTTTCGGGAAACAGAAAAGGAACTTCGCGCAGGACAAAAAGAGGACGGGCCAAAAATTACCGTGGCATCGCTTCGCGAAGAGCGGAAGGCGGAAGATGAGAAAAAAGAGCGGATGAGAAAAATGATGACAAATATTTATGGCCAAGAGAGGGCGCGCGAAGAGGAAAAAGAAAAAGGCGACGGAAAAGTAAAAAGGAACGTGGCAACTTCAGCCTTGAAACCAAAAGCCGCACCAGGCCGGGCAGAAACAACAACGTCAATTTTGCGAAGCCAAAAATCTGCCGCAGATAAAACCGCTCCGGAAGAAAAGCCGCCGCAGGCGATTGATCTACAAATTGATTAATTATAAAATTTAGAAAATAAAAATTCGTCGAAAGGCGGATTTTTTTGTGTAAAAAAAGCCGCAAGGTGTAGTGAACCTCACGGCGAGTTATTGTTCCTCCTGTCATTCGTGCGGACCAGGGCAGCAGCCTTCCTTGCCTGGACCCAGGTATGGGAGATTTTCTTTGCGGTTGGCTATTACCTCCTCGAGTCTGAACATCTTGTTAAAGCCGCATGCCGGGTTGGTGCAGTCGTGGCGCCAGCCGTAGTAGCGGTAATAGCCAGCACCTGGGGGTAGGAGTTCAAGATAGGTGCAGACGATCTGGCCCTTACGACACTTCGGGCAGATGTTGTTCATTGCCCGTCGCCTTGATGTTTCAGTAGCGGGCTCTCAAAGCGGCGGGAGTAGCGGACGATCAGAACAGAGCAGATGGTCATCCAGGCGGCGACGATGGAGATCGAGAACATCGTCACTTGGAGAGCCGCTCCGACCGGTGCCTCGTCCCAGAGCTTCGTCGTGAAGACGAGCGTACCGAGCACGAGCGTGTACACGATCGTGAAGATGGTCATGAGCTTCGTCGTGCTCCACCTGGTCATGCGATCCATGATTTTCTTCACGGTTCTCATCGTCCGGTTTCCTTTCTTCGTCCGCGGCGGGAGTATGGCGGTCTGTTGTGCCGCGGGCATAGGTTTCAGTACCATGATGGCGCGAGGAGTCGGTTCAATCTGTGCCGCGGGCTCCTCGCGGAAATCTTCCGGAGCCGGAAGCGACTCTTCTGCTTCTTCGCGCCGGTGCCTCAGGCGGATGACTTCCTCTTCGGAAAGTCCTCGCCGATGTTCGCCGGACGGTCTGCCGCAAAAAGGACAGGTTGTTCTCTGCGGATAATCGCGGCCGTTGATGTGATGGCCTGCCGGAATTTTGCCCATCTCCTGTTTGTTACAGTTCGAGCACCAAAGAGTGTATTTGTCCAGGAGCAGGACACCACTCGCGGTCTGGTGGCGGAAACACTCGGCCTTGGCCCCGCAGTGCGGGCAAACGGGTTTTTGGATTTCTTTCATGGTTTCACCCTACGCCGCTGTCTTGAAGATGATTTCGTAAACCCTTACGCCTTCGGTGCCGAGGGCTACGATCATCTTGTTTGAGAGTGTTGGGGGAGAGATGGTGTCGCAGGGACGAGACTCCTCCGTTCCCCAAACGAGAAGAGTCTTTTGATTGGCCATCGCGCGGTAGAGAGGACGGCCGGCCACGAAAAGAAGCGGGGGAAGAATTTCGCTGTAGAGCTTACCCTCGCGTCTGTCCTGGACGATACACTCTCCTCCATCGAGAGAGGCGATGTAGAGTAGTTCGCCACCCTGCCATTGGAGTTCATCGGGGTTCACGGCATCATAGGGCTTGCTCTCAGTTACGCCCCAGCAAACATGCGGTCGGTTGTCTTCCATTTCCGTGAACCAACCGACATAGAGTGGTTGGCCGCTGGCCATCTTGAGGCCGAGGATTTGTCGGCGAGGTTTGCTCCGTTCCACGAGGTCTTTGTACCCGCGTTGCGGAGTAATCTGGAGTGCGACCCAAAGGTTGTCCTTGCGCCGGGCGGCAAGAAGGAATTTGCCGTTCGATTCGCAAGAGACGTCTTTGGCCCCAACGAACTCATCGCCAGCGATGATGAGAAGATTCTTCACCATTCTCGCCGTGGGAGTTGTGTTTGTGGAAGGGGTCGGGTTTGCCGTAATGGTGAAGAGCTTCCGGGTGCCACTCCTCTCCTTGTCGTCCATTTTTTCCTCCCTTTCTTCCTTACCCAAAACCGTTTGGGTTAGGTCTTATATCTTGGCAAAACTGGTGAAAATGTCAAGCCGAAAGGTTTTATTTGGGGGTTTGCTTTTTTTACAATTTATGTTATAATTTTTAAAGACCTAAACGTGCGAATTTTGTTTTTAATTTAAAATTATGACGATAACATGGCTCGGACAATCTTGTTTTAAAATCCAAAGTGGAGATGTAACTTTGGTCACTGATCCGTACAATGCGGAAGTCGGTTTTAAATTGCCGCGTTTGACCGCGGACATTGTGACGGTGAGCCACGATCATTTTGACCACAATAATATTGATGGAGTTTCCGGTGAAAACGGCGCGCCGTTTATTATTTCAAGCCCGGGAGAATTTGAAGTTAAAGGAGTTTTTGTTTATGGAAATTCTTTTTGGCATGATAAAACCGAAGGCAGAGATCGGGGCGCGAATACGGCTTACTGCATTGAAATGGAAGGAATTTCTCTCGCGCATCTCGGAGATTTGGGGCATACGTTAAACGAAGAACAGGTGGAAAAATTAAATGGAATAGATATTCTTTTTGTGCCGGTGGGTGGAAAATATACGCTTGGCGCAAGCGAGGCGGTAGAAATTATAAACGAGCTCGAACCGCGTCTAGTTATTCCGATGCATTACAAAATTCCCGGATTAAAAAGTGACGTTGAGACAGTAGATAAGTTTTTAAAAGAGATGGGCGCGAGTAAAGCCGAGAGATTGCCCAAATTAAAAATTTCAAAAAAGGATTTACCTCAAGAAGAGACAAGAGTAATCGTATTGGAAAAAAGTTAGTTTTATGGCAAAAATTGAGAGGAAGAGTAAAAAAATCGTTCGTAAAAATTCAAGGAGGAAGGAAGTAGAAATTCCTGTTTTTGTGATTAATAAAAAAGAAGAAGTTTTTGTTTCAGAAGTAAAGAATGTTCGGACGGCGGAAGAAAAAGATTTTGGGATTGTTAAAGACAGAGATGATTTGCCAGTATTTCAGAATTTTTCCACTACGGTTCACGACCGCGATGATGAAGAAAAAATAGAGGAAAAGCTCCGAGACGAGCGGGCGCGTCTGAAAAACGCGATGCTTAAAAAAGACGATAGTGAATCAGTTAAAGAAGAAAAAAAATCCAAGAAGCAGGCCCCCTTGTCTGAACCACGGAAAAGGATTATTATGTGGACAAGTGTAGCCGTTCTTGCGTGCTTAATTTTTTTTATGTGGCTTTCTAGTTTAAAAAATAATTTTTCCGAATTTTTTGGTTCCGCAAGTTACACCTTTTCTCGAACAGAGGAAGTTTTTGAAGAAGTGGAAGGCGGCGTGGAGGAATTAAATGATCAGACCGCTGCCCCAGAGGAAACCCCGGAGAATACTGAATCCGCGGACGGAGGAGTTTTGGATCAAATCAAAGAGAAAATTTTAGTTGAAGGATTAAAAAGTAAATTAGAGTAGATAATATAAAAATCATGGCCAAGGGAAAAAAGAAAATAGAAGAAGAAAAATCATTGCCGGCGGTAGTCAACAAAGTTTTGCCGTGCAGCATTGAAAAAGAAGCGCAGGAATCTTACTTGGATTACGCCATGTCTGTTATTATTTCTCGCGCTCTTCCGGATGTGCGTGACGGTTTGAAACCGGTGCATCGAAGAATTTTATACGCGATGTGGGATGTGGGCTTGAAACCGGGAGCGAAATTCAGAAAATCGGCGACCGTGGTCGGCGAAGTTTTGGGTAAATATCACCCGCACGGCGATGTCGCAGTTTATGATTCCATGGTTCGCATGGCCCAGGACTTTGCTATGCGCTATCCTTTGGTCTGGGGACAAGGAAACTTTGGTTCAATGGATGGCGACGCTCCGGCCGCCATGCGTTATACAGAAGCAAAACTCTCGAGAATTTCCGAGGAACTTTTGATTGATCTTGAAAAAGATACGGTTAATTTTATTCCAAACTACGATGGCTCGCATAAAGAGCCGCAAGTAATGCCGGCTCGGCTGCCCAATCTTCTTTTAAACGGAACAATGGGTATTGCCGTTGGTATGGCCACGAGCATTCCGCCGCACAATCTTTCGGAAATTTGCGACGGGATCAATCATTTAATTGAGCATCCCGATTGTGATGTGGAAGAATTATGTGAATTTGTCAAAGGCCCAGATTTTCCGACCGGCGGCATTATATATGATGTAAGCGCGATTAAGCAGACTTACGCCACGGGCAAGGGTCCGATCGTGATGCGCGCCAAAACAGAAATTGTTGAAGACAAGGCCGGCCAATTTAAAATAATTGTCTCGGAAGTTCCTTACCAGGTGAATAAAGCGACCTTGCTTGAAAAAATCGCTACGCTGGTTAAAGATAAAAAAATTGAAGGCATCAGGGATCTTCGCGACGAATCGAATAAAGAAGGCGTGCGGATTGTTATTGAATTGAAAAAAGATTCTTATCCGAAGAAAATTCTAAACCAGCTTTTTGACATGACCCAGCTGCAAGATTCTTTCCATGTGAATATGCTGGCTTTGGTTGACGGCATCCAGCCGAAAGTTTTGAACTTGAAAATGATTTTGGAATATTATCTGGCGCACCGAAAAGAAGTTGTTCGCCGCCGGACGGAGTTTGAATTAAATCGAGCGAAAGACAGAGCACATATTTTAAAGGGTTTGAAGATCGCGCTAGATAATATCGACGCAGTTATCAGATTGATTAAAAAATCAAAAGATAAGGAAGAGGCCAGGGTTAATTTGATGAAGCAGTTTAAACTGACGGAAATTCAGGCCGTGGCGATTTTGGAGATGAAGCTGCAGCAACTCGCGAACCTTGAAAGAACGAAAATTGAACAAGAATTGAAAGAGAAATTGGCCTTGATTAAAGAATTGGAGGAAATTTTGGCTTCGCCGAAAAGAATTTTGAGCCTGATTAAAAAAGACGTTTCAGAATTAAAGACAAATTACGGTGACGAACGAAAAACTCAAATTGTCGTCCATGCGGTTAAAGATTTTTCGGTGGAAGACTTGATCCCAAATGAATCAACCATTATTGTGGTTACAGCCGACGGTTATATCAAGCGCCTTCCTCCGGAAACTTTTCGAACTCAGAGCCGCGGCGGTAAAGGCGTGATGGGACTCACGACCAAAGAAGAAGATACAGTTGAACATCTGATTTCTACGACCACGCATTCTGACTTATTATTTTTTACAACTCGCGGCAGAGTTTTTCAATTGAAAGCCTACGATGTTCCGGCAGCGTCTCGAACTTCAAAGGGTCAGGCGATTGTGAATTTTCTGCAATTGGCTCCGGAAGAAAAAATTTCAGCGATTCTTTCCGTTAAAGAACTTGGTGAAGGCGACTTTAAATATTTAGTGATGGTGACGCGCGCCGGAGTTATCAAAAAAGCTGAGTTGAAAGATTTTGAAAATGTCCGGCGTTCCGGCCTCATTGCCATAAAATTAAAAGACGGAGACCGCCTGGAATGGGTTAAGCCGTCTTCGGGAAATGATGAAATAATTTTGATTACCGCTATCGGCCAGGCAATTCGCTTTAGAGAAAAAAATGTCCGGCCGATGGGTCGTGCGGCAACTGGTGTCCGCGGCATTCGCTTGAAAGGAAAAGATGAGGTAGTTGGTATGGACGTAATCGATCCGGCGCTCGTGGCGAAAAATTTATTAGATTTGTTTGTCTTAATGGAAAACGGATTTGGCAAGAGAACAAATTTAAAAAATTATAAAATTCAGGGCCGCGGCGGGTCGGGCGTTAAAACCGCAAAGACCACTCCGAAAACCGGAAAAATTATTTCCGCCGAAGTTACCTCGAACAAAGATGAAAGAGATCTGATTATTATCTCCAAGTTTGGACAGGTAATCAGGTTGCCGTTCAAGAGCGTTTCAACTTTAGGCCGGGCGACGCAAGGAGTGCGCCTTATGAGATTTAAAGAAGCGGACGACCGAGCGGCAAGCGTTACATTAATTTAATAAAAATTTAAAAATAAAAATTTAAAAGTATGGCACTACCAGGTCATCGGAGAACAAGTTCTCATAAAAGAAGAAGAGCGGCTCATTTCGCCTTAAAAAAGACGAATCTTTCCGTTTGTCCAAAATGCAAAAAACCGGTATTATCTCACCACATTTGCAAATTCTGCGGAACTTACGCCGGCCGAGAAGTAATAAAAATGAGAACGCCAAAGAAAAAGAAAAAATAATATGGCCAATAGGCATTTAGCCAGAACCATTGCTCTCCAAACGCTTTATGAATGGGATTTTATGGGAGAGAAGGAGGCGGAAACGTGCGTTGCTGCTAAAAAAAATCTCAAGGAATTTGCTCCGAAATTCAATGAGAATGATTTTGTTATGGAATTAGTAGAGGGGGTTGTGGATAATAAAAAGGAAATAGATAAATTAATAAAAAAATACGCTCCGGAATGGCCGATTGATAAAATAACTTTGATTGATAGGAATGTTTTGCGTTTAGGAATATATGAATTAAAATTTGCCAAGCCAAAAGACGGAAAAACAGTGCCGCCGCGCGTAGTTATTAATGAAGCCATTGAGCTTGCAAAAGCTTTTGGCAGCGGTTCTTCGGGAAAGTTTATAAACGGCGTCCTGGGAGCGATTTATAAAGATATGATCGCGGCAGGCGAGATAAAAGATGAGGATGAAAAAGGGAAAAAAAATAAAAAATAATAAATATTGTTCAATCGTTACATTGTTAAATTATTAAAATTAGCAATTTAGCCATGTAACCATTCAGCAATTTATAAGCTATGAAAGATTTTGCCAAGCTGGAAGAAAAAATTGGGGTAAAATTTAAAAATATAGATCTTTTAATGCAGGCGGCAGTCCACAGATCTTATCTTAATGAAAATTCTGGATTTAAGTTGGCACATAATGAACGGTTAGAATTTTTGGGTGACGCGGTTTTGGAGTTGGTCGTCACGGAATATCTTTATCAAGGTTATCCTAATCCGGAAGGAGAATTGACTAACTGGCGGGCGAGCCTTGTGAACGCCAAAATGCTTTCAGAAATTGCTAAGGAAATTGGCATTGAGGAATTTCTTTATTTGAGCAAGGGAGAATCAAAAGAAGCGGCGGATTCAAAAGCCAGGCAATATATTTTAGCCAATGCCTTTGAAGCGCTTGTCGGCGCGATTTATCTTGATCAAGGATATGTTGTTTCTAGGGATTTTATCAAGAAATTTTTGATTATTAGATTGCCGTATATTTTGGAGCACGAGTTGTATCTTGATCCAAAAAGTAAATTTCAGGAAATGTCTCAGGAAAAATGCGGAGTGACGCCAACGTATAAAGTTTTGGAAGAAGTCGGTCCGGATCACGCTAAGCGTTTTACAGTCGGTGTTTATTTGGAAAAAGAATTGGTGGCCACGGGGGAGGGGTCGAGCAAACAGGAAGCGCAAGTTGACGCGGCTAACGTTGCCTTGAAAACAAAGAAGTGGTCATAA
>JBAZEY010000009.1:28904-50250 GCA_041653675.1 Patescibacteria group bacterium
AAAATTAAATAAAAATATTTGCGCCCATAGCTCAATTGGCAGAGCAGATCCCTCTTAAGGATAAGGTTACAGGTTCGATTCCTGTTGGGCGCATTTTTTATTTTTGCGGATGAATTAGAGAAGTGGTATAATGAATAAAAGCAATTAATTTTAAATTTATGAAAAAAAATTACGGCTTCACGCTTATTGAATTATTAATTGTGATCGGCATTATTGCTTTTATAGCTTCGGCTATTTTTATTGCCGTTGATCCGGCGAAAAGATTTGCTGAGTCCAGAAACGCCCGCCGGTGGACAGATATTTCAGAAATTTTGGGAGCCGTCCTTCAATACGCCACTGACCAGGACGGAACATTGCCTTCGGAAATTGACGACATTCCGGCGACAGTCCAAATCTTGGGGACAAACGCGAGCGGCTGCGAAGCTGGGTGCACGGCAAAACCGTCGGCTGGAGCGTGTCTTGATTTAAGCGGTGTTCTGATTCCAAAATATTTGGGTTTAATTCCTTATGACCCGTACACTGGCTCGGACGCTTTTACCGATTACTATATTAATAGGTCCGCGACCGGCAGGATCGAAGTCGGTGCCTGCGATTCGGAAATCGGCGCGACGATTTTTGTTTCAAGATAAGAATTGAAAAAATAAAATATAAAGCGCTCGAAAATTTTCGGGCGTTTTTTGTATAAGCGTTGTTATAGCGCTTGAAATTCCGTCGCTCGCCCCAGATGAAAGCTATCATTTTCGCCTGTGGGCTCACTAGGAATTATAAAACAAACCCCGCCCTTACGGGCGGGGAAAGCTTCTAGAAGCGATTGAAATTTATCTTAAAGCGTCTTTCAAAGATTTTCCTGCTTTAAATTTCGGAACAGTCATGGCTGGGATTTGAATTTTTTCTCCCGGTTTTTTAGGATTTACACCTACTCTAGCTGCTCTCTTTTTTGCCGAGAAAGCGCCAAAACCCGTCAAAGTGACTTCGCCACCGGATTTTAAAGTTGATGTGACGATCTCCATAAAAGTTTCAACCATTTTGTCAGCGACTGTTTTTGGAACGTCCAGAGTGCCGGCGATTTTTTCGATTAATTCTGCTTTTGTCATACTCTCACCTCCTTTCAAAATAGAGGATTATATTTTTATTTCTTCTTTTACCTTTTTAATTTTTTTTGCCTGTTTTGTCTTGGGATCAATTTCAAAGTAAATCGCGTTAACAGTGCAAATTCCTTCCTCGGGAATCTCATGGACTTCTGGTATTTGTGAAAGAAAGGTTCGGAGAATTCCTTTTTTATCAACACCCAAGATTGAATCTTTGGCGCCAACCATACCAATGTCCGTCACGAACGCCGTGCCGCCCGGCAGAATTTGCCAATCATCGGTGCCGATGTGGGTATGTGTTCCGAACACCGCGGAGACCCGGCCGTCCAGATATTGAGCCAACCCATTTTTTTCCGAAGTGGCCTCAGCGTGAAAATCAACGATAATAGCCGAAAGATTTTCATTTTTAAACTCGTCTAGAATTTCATCGGCCTTTCTGAAAGGGCAGTCGTAATTGCCTTTTAGAAAAACTCTTCCTATCAAGTTTATCACAAGGACCTTTTTTGTGCCAATTTCAAACAATTTTGCCCCAACGCCCGGAACACCCGGCGGAAAATTCGCCGGCCTGACGAGCGGTGTTTTTTTACCTTCAAGAATGCCGATAACTTCTTTCTTATCAAAGACATGGTCTCCGGAAGTGAAAAAATCAACTCCGGCGTCAGTAAGCTCCTGCAGAGTTTTCTCCGTAATGCCCACGCCATGAGCAATATTTTCCACATTCGCGATAACCAAATCCGGATCAAGTTTTTTCTTGAGCGATGGTAAAATTTTTGTAACCGCATTCCGCCCGATTCTTCCAGAAATATCGCCGAAGAATAAGATTTTTAGATTCATGAGCGTATAAATTATCTTGCGTACTCAACAATTCTTTTTTCTCTTATTACATTAACTTTAATTTCGCCGGGATATTTAAGTTCTTCTTCAATTTTTTTGGCGATTGCTTGAGCCAGCTTCAAGGCTGCTAAATCGTCTATCTTATCCGGGGCGACAAAAACTCTGATTTCTCGGCCGGCTTGAATAGCATAGGCTTTTTCAATGCCATCAAAAGAAGTGGCAACTTTTTCCAAGTCTTCCAATCTTTGCAGATATTGTTCGTAAGTATCTTTTCTCGCGCCCGGTCTCGCGCCGGAAATCGCGTCCGCGACTTTGACGATAACCGCTTCAAGCGTCGGCGGCGCGTCTTCGTGGTGCGTGGCGATTGGAATAATAATTTCCTCCGGCAAGTTGAATTTCTTGGCAATGTCTTTGCCAATTTCCGGGTGAGTTCCAGTAACTTCATGATCAACTGCTTTACCGATATCGTGCAAGAGACCAGCTTTTTTAGCGACGGTCACGTTCGCGCCGAGTTCTTCAGCTAAAAGCGCGGAAAGATGAGCGACTTCAACTGAATGCTTCAAGGCGTTTTGTCCGAAGCTCGTTCTGTATTTTAATCTTCCCAAAATCTGAACTAATTTTGGATCAAGCCCGGCCACACCAAGTTCGTAAACCGCTTCCTCGCCGGCTTTTTTAATATCAATTGCTAAATCTTTTTTTGCTTGTTCAACTGCTTCTTCAATTCGGCCCGGATGAATTCTTCCGTCCAGAATTAATTTTTCAATCGCTCTTTTCGCGACGTGCCGGCGGATAGGACTGAAGCCGGAGACGGTAATCGCCTCAGGAGTGTCGTCAACAATGATTTCCGTGCCGGTCAGCTGTTCAATGGCTTTAATATTTCTTCCTTCGCGGCCGATGATGCGGCCCTTCATTTCGTCCGAAGGCAGAGCAACAGTCGTGGTTGTAATTTCCGTGGCGTGCGAAGAGGCGCAGCGCTCAATTGCCAAAGATAAAAGGTCCCGCGCTTTTTTGTCGAGGACCTCGCTAGATTCTCTTTCCAATTTATTGATGCGGTTAACAAGTTCCGCCTGAATATTTTTTTCAGTTTTGTCCAAAAGCAACTGCTTAGCTTCTTCACGGTTAAGCCCAGCAATTTGTTCTAATCTCGCCAACTGATCCTCTTTTATTTTTTGGATTTCCGCTTTTACTTTTTCAATTTGGTTGGCTCGATCGTAGAGCTTCTGTTGTTTTTCTTGAAGGTCAAGAAGTTTTTGGTCAAAAAGCGACTCACGCTTTTCCAACCTTTTTTGCGCGGCCTGCAACTCTAAACGCCGCTCTTCTTCTTCTTTTTTCGCGTTATCAATGACTTGAATTGCCTTGTCTCTCGCCTGGAGAAGCAATTCCCGCTGTTTGGTTTTAGTTTCGGCCAGTAATTTTTCAGCCTTTTCTTCAACCGATCCGGCCAGCCTTTTGGCCAGAAGTTTTCTTAGAAAGTAACCAGCGGCCGTTCCGGCAATCAAGGTAGCCGCGATCCATAATAGATTTGGCATAAGACTTTAACAGCAAATCACAAACCAAAGGTGAATCGTAAAGAGAATTCATCTTGATTAATGTTCCTTCTCGTTCGGTTAGCGTAATTTTTTTGAGATTGTTTGACATCTTAAAATATAATCAAAATCTCCGATTGCTTCCGATGCTTATGATTTGCCTAAATTTAAATTAATTACACTTCAGCCAAAGCCTTTTAGTTCTGGCTTGAAGTATTTTTATCGTATCACGAAAGAGGTTTTCTGGCAAGGGGACGCAAGATTTTATTTTTGTTGACAGAATCTCAAAAAAATAGTAAGTTACAGCAATAGTTTAGATTTAAGATTGAAGATTTAAAATTTAAGCTTGGTCGGAGAATTTTTGGTTTGATGACTTTAATCTTTAATCTGTCACCTTTAATCTATTAAAACAAATATGAACATAACCGAGTTAGCGAGAAAACTTCAGATGACCACGCAAGAACTAAAGGACGTCCTGCCGACGCTCGGTTTTGATATTGGTCAGCGGGCGATTAAAGTTGACGACCGGCAGGCTCATAAAATCATAAACAGCTGGCCGTTGCTTAAAAAAGAACTTGAAAAAAGGAAAGCAGCCGAGTTGGCAAAACTTGCGCCCGAAGAAGAGGCCGGCGCGGCAGTCAAAGAAAAAGTAAAAGTAAAATTGCCGCAAGTAATAACGGTTCGTGATTTTGCCGCGAGATTAAATTTGCCGGTGACGGGTGTTATAAAAGAGCTGATGAAAAACGGAATTCTCGCATCTTTAAACGAAAGAATTGATTATGAAACCGCGGCGATCGTTGCCGAGGATATGGGTTTTGAAGTGGAAAAAGCTCTTGAAGACGAAACGGCTGGGGATTTTGTCGGCGACAAGGTAAAAGAATTAATGGGAAAAGATGAAAAATCAACTTTAAGGCCGCGGCCGCCAGTCGTCGTCGTGATGGGTCACGTTGACCACGGTAAAACAAAACTTTTGGACGCTATTCGAAAAACTCATGTTATGGAATCGGAAGCAGGCGGTATTACCCAACACATCGGCGCGTATCAGGCGACATATAAAGATAGAATTTTAACTTTTATTGATACTCCTGGCCACGAAGCTTTTACGGCTATGCGTAGCCGCGGCGCGAAAATCGCCGACATTGCGGTTTTGGTTGTGGCTGCGGACGACGGCGTTCAGCCGCAGACCAAAGAAGCGATCAAAATTATTGAAGCGGCAAAAATTCCATTTCTTGTGGCGATAAATAAAATTGATAAGCCAGAAGCAAATATTGAAAAAATAAAACAAGAATTGGCGGCGTTGAATTTGATTCCTGAAGACTGGGGTGGAAAAACTATTTGCGTTCCGATTTCCGCAAAACAAATGACGGGAATTGACGGACTTTTGGATATGATCCTTTTGATTGCCGACATGGAAAAAGAAAAAATTGTGGCTAATCCCGTGCGTTGCGCTTTGGGCACGGTGATTGAAGCACACATTGATAAAGGCGAAGGGCCGGTCGCCACGGTTTTGGTTCAGGCGGGAACGCTCGGCAAAAATGAAAATTTAACGATTGATAACGTTGTGTATGGCCGTGTTCGCGCGATGAAAAATTTTCGCGGCGAAGTGGTGGACGCTGCGAGCCCAGGTACACCAGTAAAAATTTTAGGGTTAAAAGCCGCGCCGCAAGTTGGCGATATTTTGGAAGTTAAAAGTGATCTCGGCGAATGCCAGAGAAAAATAAAGCCGACTTATGCCCAGCGCGATCAGGTGACCGTTAAAAAATCTACCGAAGAGGAAGAAAAGAAAAAGAAAAAATTAAATGTAATTTTAAAAACCGATGTCTTGGGATCGCTCGAAGCCCTCTTGGCGTCTTTTGAAAAAATGGATTATCCGACGGTTAGTTTAGAAATTGTAAGCCGCGGTTTGGGAAATATTACTGAAGCAGAAGTTTTACAGGCCGAAGCGATTGGCGCGAAAATTTTTGGGTTCAATGTTTTGACCGGGCCTAATGTCTCAGAATTGGCGCGCGACAAGGGCGTGGAAATAAAAATCTTTAACATTATTTATAATTTGATTGATGAAGTTAAAAAAGGTTTAGAGGCGTTGCTTGATGTGGAAATTATCCGCACTGAACTTGGAAAGATGAAAGTGGTGGCGATTTTCCGAACTGAAGCTGCGAGCATGATTGTCGGTGGCAAAGTGGAAGAAGGAAAAATTACTTTTGACGCAAAGGCCGGACAGGTAAAAGTTAAAGTGTTAAGAAAACAGGAAGAAGTTGGAGAGGGGATTCTTTTACAACTGCAGTCGGCCAAATCTGAAGTAAAAGAAGTAGCGGCTGGGCAAGAGTGCGGTATAAAATTTAAAGGAAAACCAATTATTCAGGTGGGAGACGCACTGGTCTTTTACAAAGAAGAAAAGAGAATTAGAAAATTAGAGTAAAAATAAAATGCCGGACTAGTCCGGCATTTTTCTCCTTTGTCTTTATTTTATTTTGCTGTATAATTAAGTGAATAATTATTAATTTTAAAATTATGCCCCGTTAGAAGTTCTTGACGAAAAATTTTCTTCAAAATTTTTCTCTTGGCGGGAACGGGGTCTATTAAATAAGAAGTTTGACACTCGGATTAAATTTTTCCGAGAAAAACAAACTTCTAACGGGGTATGGCAGAGATAATTTTAAATGATCAAAATTTTGAGAATGAAGTTTTAAAATCAGACTTGCCGGTGCTTGTAGACTTTTGGGCGCCTTGGTGCGGACCATGCAAGATGATGGGGCCGATCGTTGATGAAATAGCAAAAGATATGGAAGGCAAGGCAATAAAAATCGCTAAATTAAATGTTGACGAATCAGCGTCCACGGCGGAAAAATATAACGTGATGACCATCCCGACTTTTAAGATTTTTAAAGGCGGAGAAGTGATTGATGAATTTGTCGGGGTACAAAGCAAGGAAGAGATTATCAAAAGATTAGAAAAATTTATTAGTTAATAAAATATGTACGATCTCATTATTATTGGTGGGGGACCGGCCGGATTTACGGCGGCGATTTACGCGGCGCGCCGGGCAGTTAAAACTTTAGTTCTGGCGAAAGAATTGGGCGGCCAGGCGGTTTATGCCTCTAAAGTAGAAAATTTTCCTGGGTTTGATTTGATTCCGGGTTATGAGCTAATGGAAAAAATAAAAAATCAGGCCGGGAAGCTGGGTGCGGAAATAAAAAATGTTGAAGCGGCGGAAATTAAAAAAGAAAACGACGTTTTTTCCGTACGCGACAAAGACGGAAACGCTTACGAAAGCAAATCTTTAATTTTATCTTTTGGCGCCGTGCCGAGAAAACTGGGGATTCCTAACGAAGATAAATTTAAGGGCAATGGCATTTCATATTGCGCGACCTGCGACGCGCCATTTTTTAAAAATAAAAATGTCGCCGTAATCGGCGGGGGAAACGCGGCGCTTGACGCGGCATTGCTTTTAGCAAAATTTGCCAACCGAGTTTATCTGATTCATCGGCGCGATGAGTTTAAGGGAGAAGTTGTCAGAGTTAATGACGTAAAAAAATTACAGAATGTGGAAATAATTTTAAATTCAGAAGTTAAAGAAATAAAAGGAGAAAAAAATATTACAGGCGTAACAATTGGAAAGATTGATAGCGGAGAGACGCGTGATTTGGAAGTTAGCGGCATTTTTGTGGAGATAGGCCATATTGTCGAATCGGATTTTGTAAGTAAGATGGTGACGCTAGACGAGCGGAAGCAGATCGTTGTAAATGATAAAAATGAAACAAACGTTCCGGGAGTTTTTGGCGCCGGTGACGCGACAACAGTACCATATAAACAGATTGTAATTGCCGCGGGCGAGGGAGCAAAAGCGGCGCTCACGACTTATTCTTATCTTCAAAAAATAAACAGCAAATAAAATTTATGTCACCACTACAGAATGCTTTAACACAATTAAAAAAAGCGGCGGATCTCATGAAGCTCGATGCCGCGGTTCTCGATCTTTTAAAAAAACCAAAAAGAATTTTGCAATTTTCTCTTCCCGTAAAAATGGATAATGGCGAGACAAAAGTTTTTGACGGTTACCGCGTTCAGTGGAACGACGCGCGCGGACCGTTCAAAGGAGGTATTCGTTTTCACCCTAAAACTGATTTGAATGAAGTTGAAGCTTTGTCTTTTTGGATGACAATAAAATGCGCGGCAGTCGGGATTCCTTATGGCGGCGGCAAAGGCGGAGTCACGGTTGATCCAAAAAAATTGAGTAAAACAGAACTGGAAAGATTATCGCGCGGCTATACGCAAGCGCTCAAAGATTATATTGGTCCGGAAAAAGATATTCCCGCTCCAGACGTTTACACCACGCCGCAGATTATGGGATGGATTATGGACGAGTTTTCAAAAATTAAAGGTTATAATGTTCCGGGCGTCGTGACAGGCAAGCCAATGGAGCTCGGCGGGTCGGCCGGACGTGGTACGGCCACGGCTCAAGGCGGATTTTATATTTTGGAAGAGGTGGCGAAAAAGTTAAAAATCAATCCGAAGAAAACAAAAATCGTGATCCAGGGTTTTGGTAATGCAGGAGCAAATATGGCTGATTTATGTTTTCACGCAGGCTACAAAATTATTGGAATTTCGGATTCCCAAACCGCGATTATAGACAAATCTGGCAAAGGGTTTGATTCGCATACAATTGCCAAGATGAAAGAGAAGAAGGGAGTTGTCGATGTTTGTGAATGCAGCGAAATTAAATGTTCTTGCAAAGATCATATTCATACTACGAACGAAAAACTTTTAGAAACGGATTGTGACATTTTGATTTTGGCGGCGCTTGAAAATCAAATTACAAAAAATAATGTCGGCCGCGTTAAGGCAAAAATTATTTTGGAGCTCGCGAACGGCCCGACTGCGCCAGAAGCTGATGAGAAATTATTTAAAAAAGGAGTGCTTGTCGTGCCCGACGTTTTGACAAACGCCGGCGGAGTAACGGTTTCATATTTTGAATGGGTGCAAAATTTGGCAAATTACTATTGGTCAGAAAAGGAAGTTTTTGAAAAGTTAAAAAAAATAATGGTGGAAAATTTTGACGCGGCATGGAAAATTAAAGAGGAAAATAAAACTGATTTCAGAACCGCGGTTTTTGCCCTGGCTTTGGGACGATTAGAAAAAGCGATCAAGGCAAGAGGTTGGGCGTGAGGTTGAAAAATAAATATAGAAAATAATCCCGCCCTTCGCGAAAGGCGGGATTTTGACTTTTGGAAATAAAAAAAGTAAAGTGGGGCGAAGGAGGGTGAAAATGAAAAAGAAGAATGGCCGAGGCAAAGGAAAAAGAAAGTCGTCAGTTGACTTTGCCGCCCTGAAGAGAATGTTGGCGGAGAGGCAAGGCAAAGAGCCGGATGACAGGGAAACGGCGGAGGAAGGAGGATACAGCGCACTGCGAGCAGAACGGCCGATTGAGACGTTCAAGGCGGGGCGGCGCTGTAAGTGCTGCAGCTGTTTTCTTGCGAGCAGCAACTCAGACAATATTTGTCATCCCTGCGACAAGGCAATTCAGGAGTGGAAAAACTTTCCTTGGCGGCGTCCCGAACTGGAACGGGAGATGGAGCCACATTGCCTGCAGTTCGTTCATGAGCACCTGGCCAAGAAGAACAAAGCTCGTGGCGTAACTGGCGGCGGAGAGAGGTCAAGCGGAAGTTTCGCGCGAGCGATCGGCAGAAAGACAATAGAGAGGAGGTAGAGAAGGGCTTGGTTTAACCAGCCCTTTATTTTTTTAAAATTAGACCTTGACATTTTAGGAAATTGTGATTAAATTAAACACCCGACGGATAAATGGAATCTTAGCCCGCTTCAAGTGGGCTTAAAGGAGGGGACGATGTTTGTGGGACGCGCGTGTTCGAAACTTGAAGCAGGGGAAGAAACTTTCCTTTGCACGGTGGAGGGGAAGTGGAGTAGAGCCGTTGCGAGGATGCGATTTGGCCTCGACTCGTTTTGCCAGGCGTTGCAGAATTTCCTCCTGTCTGCCGGTCGTCTTCTGGAGAATGCCGGTGAGGACAGCGATCTTGACATGATCTTGCGCGCCGTTGGCAAAGTAACGTTTCCTGACGAAAAGATGCTCACCAAGGACCAGGAGACGAGGCTGACCGAGCTTGAAAAGGCATGGTCGGACCTCGTGAAGGAAGTCCGGGCGGATACGCGTTCCTTGCTTCCGGGGCTCGAGGAATTCATGAAGCTTGTCGGCAAGGACCTACTCCGTCAGGATGAGCCGAAACCCGCGGTTCTGGGGCCTTGGGCCGAGAAGCACCGTTGCTCGGTTCAGACTTTCTACGGTTCTCGCGGCTTCAGGAGTGTCGAGGTTCCTCCGTTGCGTTGCACTGATGACGATCTTCATCGGTGGTTCTCCGAAGGCGGGAATCTGATCTTCGAGCCTTCGGACAAAGACGCCTCGGTCGCCTTGTTCATACTCCAACTTCCGTTCAAGTCGTTGGTGGAGGACCCGAGCCAGATTGCCTGGGAGCCGGTCAAGGAGGGTCGCTGGCTACTGGTCGAAGCGCAGGAGCGGTGTCCGAGAGTTGGAGAACGGTCGTACGACGGTTTCATTTGTTCATTGAAACCGGGGCAAAAGATTCTCACTCTGCGGCAGTACGACATCCTTTGGCACCTCGGCAGTGCCGGCGGAGAGATCTTGGACCTCGAGACGGACACGATGCTTGCCACGGGGTACGGTGCGGACGGCATCGTTCACGCTTACGGCAGCCGTGCCTTGAGCGACCTCCAGTTTTCGATTGATGAATGGAAGTACACCACGCGAAAGCATCCCGGGATGGGGGTGCGCATCGCGCGGATCATCAAGTGAAGGGAGGCAATACTCCGCGTTTTTCAGCTTTCGGGCTGGGGCGCGGAGTTTTTTTACTCTTTCAAGTTCAACAGTCTTATGTTAAGATATTAATAATATGGAATACAATTTCAAGAAAATTGAAGCCAAATGGCAGAAAAAGTGGGAAAAGGAAAAGATTTACGAAGTTAAAGAAAATCCAAAAAAGGATAAGTTTTATTGTTTGATTGAATTTCCTTATCCCTCTGGTGAAGGGTTGCACGTCGGCCATCCGCGAAGTTACACGGCGCTAGATATTGTCGCCAGAAAAAATCGAATGCAGGGAAAAAATGTTTTGTATCCAATCGGCTGGGATGCTTTTGGCTTGCCTACGGAAAATTACGCCATTAAAACCGGAATTCAGCCGGCGGTCGCCACGGAAAAAAATATTAAAAATTTTACGCGCCAATTAAAGTCGCTCGGATTTTCATTTGACTGGTCGCGGGAAATTAACACGACTGATCCGGAATATTACAAATGGACGCAATGGATGTTTTTACAATTTTTCAAACACGGCCTGGCATACAAAGATAAAATCGCTATCAACTGGTGTACAAAATGTAAAATTGGTTTGGCAAATGAAGAAGTGGTGAACGGCGTTTGCGAACGCTGCGGCGGGACGGTCGTAAAAAAGATGAAAGAGCAGTGGATGATAAAAATTACAAAATACGCCGAGCGGCTGCTTTCCGGTTTGGAAAAAGTTGATTACTCTCCGCGAATAAAAGAGGGGCAGATTAATTGGATTGGAAAGTCGGAAGGCGCGGAAGTTGATTTTAAAATAAAGGCGGGGAAAATAAATTTAGGGGAAAAACATTCAAGCAAAAAAATAGATAAAATGTTTGAGGTGTTAGACCAAATAAATGATGTTCTTTCGAGGGAAAAAATAAAAGTTTGGTTTAATGGAACTTTTGGTGTAGCTGGGTATTATGGTCATGTTTTTGATGATCCTCGAGATGTTGATTGTGGCGTTTTGATAAAAGATTTTGATAAGGCTCGTAAGATTATAGAAAATTTAGGATACAAAAAAATAGAAGATAAAGAAAATCCAAAATTTAAAGTGAGCATTTATAATGCGGGAGATTTTACTTTGGAAATTGGCACGTTTGATCATGATCTTGGAGATAAAATTGTGGAATTGGAAGGATATAAATTTAGAGTCCCGGAACCCCGCTGGTTTGCTGAATGTTATAGAATTACCGCTCCCAAAGAAAGAAGGATCGGAAAAAACGATGCCCTAAGAGCAGAATTTTTAGAATCAATTTCTGATGGCTATAAAATAAAAGTTTTTACGACTCGGCCGGACACTTTGTTTGGCGCGACATACATGGTATTGGCGCCGGAGCATGAGATGGTGCAAAAATTGAAATCGCAAATTATAAATTGGGGCGAAGTTGAAAAATATATTAATGATGCCAAGAAAAAATCTGATTTGGAAAGAACAGAATTGCAAAAAGAAAAAACCGGAGTGGAGCTCGCGGGGATTAAGGCAGCAAATCCGGTGAACAACGAAACAATTCCCATTTGGGTAGCTGATTATGTTTTGGCTGGTTATGGCACCGGCGCGATTATGGCTGTCCCGGCTCACGACGAACGCGATCTTGCTTTTGCTAAAAAATTCGGTTTGTCGATTCGCGAAGTGGTTAAATTTAGTGGAGTCCCGGCTTCAGCCGGAGAACCCCCGCCTAAAGGCAGGACTCCAGAACACGCTTTCGCGGGGGAGGGCACAGCGGTTAATTCTGGATTCATCGATGGATTGTCGACATCCGAGGCGAAAGAAAAAATTACCAAGTGGCTTGAAGAAAAACATATTGGCAAAAAGGCCGTGAATTATAAATTACGCGATTGGGTTTTTTCGCGGCAAAGATATTGGGGCGAGCCGATTCCACTTGTGCATTGTGAGAAATGTGGTTGGATGCCGGTCGAGGAAAAAGATTTGCCGGTGGAATTGCCGAAAGTAAAAAAATACGAGCCGACCGATACTGGTGAGTCGCCGCTTGCGGCCATAGAAAAATGGGTGAAGACAAAATGCCCGAAGTGCGGCGGCGCGGCGAGACGCGAAACGGATACAATGCCAAATTGGGCCGGGTCGTCATGGTACTTCATGCGCTACGCTGATCCGAAAAATAAAAAAGAATTTGCCAGCGGTAAAAATTTAAAATATTGGATGCCGGTTGATTGGTACAACGGGGGAATGGAACACACGACGCTGCATCTTTTGTATTCCAGATTTTGGTATAAATTTTTGTATGATATTGGCGCGGTTCCAAAAGAGTGCGGCGATGAGCCATACAAAAAAAGAACTTCGCATGGTTTGATTTTGGGCGAGGGTGGAGAAAAAATGAGTAAGTCGCGCGGCAACGTGGTAAATCCTGATGATATTGTGGCGCGTTTTGGCGCGGATACTCTGCGGGTTTACGAAATGTTTATGGGACCTTTTGAGCAGGCGATTCCCTGGGATGAAAAAGGCGTGGTTGGAGTTTTTAGATTTCTGGAAAGAGTGTGGAAGTTGCAAGAGAAAGTCAGCGGGAAAGATGGAGATAAAAAAATTGGAAAGGTATTGCATCAGACAATAAAAAAAATTGGCGAAGATATTGAAACAATGAAGTTTAATACCGCTGTGTCGGCGCTCATGATTTTAACTAATGAAATGGCGGCGCAAGAAAATTTATCAATTACCAGTTACCAATTACTAATTACTCTTCTCGCCCCATTCGCGCCACATTTAGCCGAAGAACTTTGGGAAAAATTAGGGAATAAAAAAAGTATTCATCTCGCGGAGTGGCCGAAACATGATCCAGCGCTTATTGTTGAAGAAGAAATTGACTTGATTATTCAGATCAATGGAAAAATGCGCGATAGCATTAGAGTTAAAGCTGACATCAGTGAAGAGGAAGCGAAAAAAATCGCGACGGAAAGTGAGAAAGTTAAAAAGTGGATTGATGGCCAAAAAATTAAAAAATTAATCTTTGTAAAAGGGCGTTTGGTAAACATCGTGGTCTAGACAAAAGGGGAGGGTATGTCTAAATCAAAAATATTTTTCTATTCTTGTTTGTTTTTTATTGTTGGAATTGGTGTTACATCTTATTTGCCATTGCCGCTTTGGGCCGCGTTTGCGATTTTAATTGCCGGATGCGGTTTTTTGTTTTTCGGCTGGCCTGCCTCGCCGGCAGGCGGGCCTGGCAAGAAAAAATTTATAATTCTCGGCCTTGCTGGGATTTTTTTATTTTTAGGAATGCTGCGTTTTATAGCTAGCACACCGGTAGCAGACAAAAATCAAATCAGTTTTTATAACGAACAAGAAAAAACTTTTGTCGGAGTCGTAGCCGCCGAGCCGGACACAAGAGACGGCGGCGTAAAATTAAAAATAAAAAGTGAAAGATTGGAAACTGTTGGAAATTGGCAAAAGGTAGACGGAAATGTTTTGGTGAACGTCAGGCTTTATCCAGCGTATCATTATGGCGACGAATTAGAAATAAAATGTAAATTGCAAAAACCAGAACCAATTGAGGATTTTGCTTATGATAAATATTTAGCCAAAGAAAATATTTATTCATTGTGCTATTGGCCGGAAATAAAATTTTTAAAAAGCGGAGAAGGAAATAAAATCGTGGCGGGGATATTGTTCGCCAAAGAAAAATTGGTCGCGACAGTGAATCGAATTTTGCCCGAGCCGCAGGCGGCGTTTCTGGGAGGATTGCTTTACGGGGCGAAGCGCGGGATTCCGACAGATCTCACGGAGAAATTTAATATTACGGGCACGACGCACATCGTCGCGATTTCCGGATATAATATTACAATTCTCGCCGTCCTGCTTTTGCAAATTACAAAAAATCTTGGTATTGGCCGGAAGAAATCTTTTTGGATCGCCCTTGGCGGAATTTTATTTTTTGTAATTTTAACCGGTGCTCAATCTTCGGTTGTTCGTGCAGCAATGATGGGTTTACTCGCACTTCTCGCGACCCAAGTCGGCAGAATTTCAAAAATTACAAACGCGCTTCTTCTCGCCGCCGCGGCAATGCTAATTTTTAATCCAAAAATTTTGGCGTTTGATGTAGGATTTCAATTGTCTTTTGCCGCGACAATCGGACTTGTCTTTCTTTCGCCAATTTTTGAAAAATATTTTGAAAAATTGCCCTCGGTATTTGGCGCCAAGGAAACTTTCACCACGACAATGTCGGCAATTGTTTTGACCTTGCCCTTGATTTTATACAACTTCGGAAGGATTTCGTTTATCGCGCCGCTCGCGAACATTTTAATTTTACCAATGATCCCGCTCGCCATGGCAGTTGGATCAGTCGCTGTGCTCGGCGGATTATTTTATGTTGGCTTGGGCCAGATTATTGGCTGGTTTGCTTGGCTCGTTTTAAGTTATATAATTAAGGCGGCAGAGTTTTTGGCCGCCGTGCCTTGGGCGTCGGGAGAGGCGGGGAAAATGCACTGGATTTTTTTGATAATATTTTATTTATTAATAGGTTGGTTTATTTGGTGGAAAAATAAAAAATTAAAACTTGAAACTTAAAACTTATATTTTGTGTTTAACTTTAAAAATAAAAAATTGGTGATGCGTCTCGCGGGTTTGTTTTCTGCCGTAATTATTTTAGCTGGCGTTTCTTTTTATCAATCTTTTGAAGAAAGCAAGGCCCTTGAAGTTGATTTTTTAGATGTTGGCCAGGGTGATGCGATTTTAATAAAGACGCCGGATCACCAAAGGATATTGATTGATGGTGGGCCGAGTAACGCAGTCTTAAATAAATTGGGAGAAAATTTTCCGTTTTTTGATAAGGAAATTGATTTGGTAATTTTAACTCATCCTCATGCTGACCATTTGGACGGGTTGATAGAAGTTTTAAAAAGATATGAAGTGAAAAAGATTTTATCAACTGGTGTGATTCACACGACGCCGGACTATCTTGCTTGGCTCGAAGAAATTAAAAATCAAAATGTGCCAATGGAAATCGCGCGGGCCGGCGAGACTCTTGATTTCGGCGGTGGAATAAAAATGGAGATTTTTTATCCGACGGAAGATTTGGCTGGAAAGCAGGTTGAAAATTTGAATGATACTTCAATTGTGGCGAAATTAATTTTTGGCCAAACTTCATTTTTATTTACCGGTGACGCAGAAATGGAAATGGAGGAAAAATTAATCAATGGGGGAGCGGATCTGAAAGCAGATGTTTTGAAGGTTGCTCATCACGGGAGTAAAAACGCGACGAGCCAAAATTTTTTAGAAAAAGTTCAGCCAAAATTCGCCGTGATCTCTGTCGGAGCCGATAATCAATTTGGCCATCCGAACGCAATGACTGTGAAAAGACTGGAGAATATCGGCGCGGAAATTTTTAGAACAGACGAAGATGGCGATGTAAAAATTATAAGTGACGGGGAGGAAATAAATTTTAAATAATAAACTTTGACATTTTCAGCGCTTTTATCTATGATACTTTAATTGTTTAAATTTTTTTAAAAATATGGAACATCCTAAAAAAGAACGGACATTAGTCATTATCAAACCGGACGGGATTCAAAGAACCTTAATTGGCGAAATTATCCGCCGTTATGAGAGAACTGGTTTAAAACTTTCGGCGTTAAAAATGCTTATGCCAGACGAAAAGATGATAGAAAAGCATTATATGGTTGATCCGGGATGGATTAGAAAAGTTGGAGAAAAATCGATCGTCTCTTATGAGAAAAAGGGCCTTGTGGCGCCATACAAAGATCCGGAAGAGTGTGGGCGGGCAGTTTTGGGACGCCTTAAAAAATATTTAACGACCGGCCCCGTGATTGCTATGGTTTGGCAGGGAAATAAGGCGGTTGGAATCGTTCGAAAACTTACCGGCGGAACAGAGCCGTTAACTTCTGACGTCGGCACAATTCGTGGCGACCTCACGGTCGATTCTTACGATATGAGTGATCTAGATGATCGAGCAATCCGTAATTTGATTCACGCCTCTGGGAGCACGGATGAAGCGGAAAAAGAAATTACTCTTTGGTTTAAAGAAAGTGAAATTTTGAAGTATAATTTGGTATTGGATAAAATGTTATACGACGTAAATATTGACGGGATAATGGAATAAAAGGAGTTTAGAATTAAGAATGCGGAATTTAGAGTTATTGATCTTGACGGCGGAATTGTTCATGCTAAAATATTAATATATGAAAATCGCTTCCAGAAATTATTTTGCTTTTTGGTTTTTTACCCCCGAAACATCGGAACGGTTTTCTGATAAGTTAAGATAAATTAATCAGATTCGAAGCCGTTCCGACAAAAATCGGAGCGGTTTTGTTTTCGCTTGGCGGTTGAGGAAAGATTTAGGACTTTTCCCTAGTCGCCAAACTTTTCACCGTAAGAAAGGGGATGGATAATGAGTCGGGAGATGGAGAGGGATGGAGGAACGAGCGCGCCCCCGAAGGAGATTGCCGAAATCCTTGGGAGAGGAGAGATGACCGCGGAGGAGCAGCGGGCGTTTCTTGCTTGGCTCTTCCGGGACAAGATCGGCGGAGGGAACAATTCCATTTCGGGGACAGGGGAGGAGTTAAGGAGGTGTGGTGATGTGCGAACGTGAACGGGACGGACGGACCGGTGAGACGCGCGCTGAGGACCATCGAAGTGAACCTCCGCCGAAGAAGGATGTCGCGGACGCGGAGGTAGTTCCGTCTCAGCCGGATGGTCTCGCCACTTCGTGGGACGAGCGAATCGGCTACAGTTTTTAGCCGCTGCGGTTAGCAGCAAAGGAGGAATGAGCTCGGGTCTGGCGTAGTTGCGCTGGGCCCGTTTTTTCTTTATACTAAAAGAATTCAATCGTGGTTTTGGTCGGGGTATAGTCTAGCGGCAGGACGCACCCTTGGGGTGGGTGTAGCGGCGGTTCAATTCCGCCTACCCCGACTGAGATCGTGATGGATTTAGTGATTTAGGAATTGAATCAGGGAAGGGTCGGAAACCGTGAGGTTTCCGTTCGCGGAAATATTAAAACCGCAGGGTTTTAAAGCGCAGCGAGTGAAACGAGCGAGCAGTGAAATTCCGCCTACCCCGACCAAAATCGTGATAATTCGTAATTAATAAAATTATGGTAGAACAAAACATTAAATCGACTGGCTGTTGCGAACCGTTTAATCCGGAACCGTGGCAGGAAAAAGAAATCAAGTGGGAAAATAAATTATTTGTCAAAGATCATGTGACAAGTTTTTTGCATATCCCGTTGAACATGGGTAAAAAAATTGTTAAAAACATGGCCTTGATTGAAAAAGCGGGAGCCAAGGGAGAGCAGTTGATGTTGACCGACGAAAAATCTCTTTGGGGGTCGGATATTTATATTGACGCCACGCGAGAAGTACCTGGCACGAAAATGGCGACTTTGTCCGGAATATTTTTAACAAAAGTTTTTGAAGGTCCATATCAGAACGCCGGCAAGTGGGCGAAAGAAATGGTTGAATATGTAAAATCAAAAAATAAAATTTTGAAGAAAATTTATTTTTCTTACACAACTTGTCCCGCCTGCGCCAAAGCCTACGGAAAAAATTACGTAGTGCTTTTTGCGGAGATAGAATAATTTTTTTTAAGTAAACTCTATGCCGGAGAAATATGAATTATTGGTAGAAAATAAAAATTTCCTATTTGAAGGGCCGGGGCTTATTTCTCCAGAACAAGAAGAAGCGGGAGAAAGAGACCATCTTTCCTCATTCCGCGCGGATAATAGAACATACTATGTTGGTACTAAAAATGGAAAAGTTTTTTTTGGCATTGATTATTATGACGCCTTGTCCGATGAATTAACCGAAGAAGAAAAAGAAAAATTTATAAAAGAAAAACGAAAAATTGATGGGGAAGAAAGAAGTGCTTATGTTTTTAGATTTGGCGAAATGCCAAAAGTAGAAGAACAAACGCAGACATCCGATATTAGTGAAGAGAAATATTTGGTCGCTCCAAAAAGGGATTTTACGGAGCAGCCGTTGCCGACGCCTCAGGAGATGGACGCGCCGCAGCTTGTTGAATTATTAAAAAGTAAAAAAGTTCTCTTTTACACTGGCGCGGGAATTTCTATGGGTGGAGGCGTACACGGTATGGATGATTTGTTAAAAAATTTTCAAATAGATCTCGCACAAAAGACCGACGGTTTTTTGAAAGGAAGTCTCGCCAATCCCGAAGCAATGAAAAAAAGATTACAAAAATTTATAGATGCAATGCACAAAAGTCCCGCGACGCCTGCCCATGAATCGCTTGCCCGACTTGCTCAAAAATTAAAATGTAAAATTTTTACCGAAAATAATGATACCCTGCAAGAAAAGGCGGGTGTCAGAGCAGAACACATTTCAGGCCGCTGGTTAAGAGAAAATATTCAAAGAGAATGGCTTAAAGAAATTGATGCAGTGATAACCATAGGATTGAGCGCTGACGACAGAGGGTTTTTGGGATGGTATAAAGAGAATAATCCGAATGGTAAAATTATCGCGATAAATTTAAATCAGCCATCTTATACGGGAGACGAAGATTTTTTACTTAAAGGAGATTTACAAAAAATAATTCCAGAATTAGAAAAAAATTTATGAAAAAATTTTTTACGTACGCGAGCGTTGCCATCGTGATTTTAGCGGTGGGTATCATTGCCGGTTGGTGGGGGACAAAAAAAGTAGTGGAGCCAAAAATTTCAAGTCAGGTAATTTTGTCGGCGCTTCGTGACCGCGGATTTTTAGTGACGCAGAGTTTTGTTTTTAATGAAAGTATAAAAATCACGAATAATTCGGAAAGTTTCTGGCACGATCTTCTTTGGGGCCAGGCGATAAAGGCGTATGGAATCGCTGAAGTTAATCTTGGGGTGGACTTGGCAAAACTCGGCGAGGACGATGTTAAAGTAGAAAAAGATAAAGTCACAGTTAGTGTTCCTGCCGTAGAAATTTTTAATTCGCGGATTGTCGGAGATATTAGTTTGGAAAATAAACAAGGAATTTTAAAAAGAGTTTTTGAAAATGATGACGGCTACAATCAGGCCGTGACAGAAATGATAAAACAGGCGGAAGCAAATGCTACGACTCCGGAAATGCTCGCGAATGCCAATCAAAAAGCGCAAGAAGAAATTAAAAGATTAGTGGAATTTGTCGCGAAAGATAAAGTTGTGGAGGTTGTGTTTCAAAAAAACCAGGCGGAATAATTTTGGTTTTGATAAAATATTTTTTAAAATAAATTTATGTCTGGTCCGGAAACAAGAAGGCCAAAATTGGAAGAGGAGGCCACGAGAGAAAATTTAGATATTAAAAAAATTTTGGAAAAAATAAACCGCTCGGAAAAAGGCAGTCCTCATTTAGAGGTGGGTGATCGCGCGGTGGAGAAATTGAGCGAACTCGTGGAAAGGTGCAAGGGAGATGGAAGAAAAATTATCACAATAATTCGTTGTTGGGATAAAAGTGAAGACGATTTAAAAGAAGTAGTGTCTCGTCTTGAAAAAATGAAATTATTTTTGCCCGAGCTTGAAGGGGCGATTTTCGCGGTTGATGGCGATCACGATCTTAGGAAAAAAACAGATGTTAATCTTGAGGCCGTAATAAAAAGAGAAAAACCGTCGGTTGCGGCTGTGCCCGTCAGAATAAATAATTATAGTTGGACGGCTGGATTTAATGGGCCAGCGGCGCTTCTATCCGAAACTGCCAAGGATCAGAAAATATCTGAGGAAAATATTTTTATTTTTCCCCTATCTTTTGATGTGGAATTTAGTGACGACGAGCTCCGAGAGTTAGCTCAAAGATTTAAAAAGACGGGGCTTGTTACAACAGCGAAACAGACAGGAGGAGAAATTTTAAATGAAGAGGAAAAAATAGATTTATCGCTTTTAGCAACGGATTTGGTTTCTCATCCAGAAAAATTAATTGGTAAAAATTTAAGAAGGGAAGAAAATTTTAATAAATTAGTCACGTTGGTGCGGAACACGGCGACAATAGTTCCGCTTTCAGAGATTACGCGGATGGGAGGATATGATAATTCTACGAACGAAATTGGTGGAATGGAGGACCACGATCTTTATGTGAGAATATTGATTGAAGTACTGCGTGGAAGTAAAATATTAGAAGAGACGGAAAATCTGTCCGAGGAAGAAAAGAGAAAAATAATGAGGGCACGGGAAAAGGCGAGAAATTTGCTTGAGTCCCTAAGACATCCAGTAGCTTATTCCGATTTGGCATGGAATAAATTAAAAGTCGGGGCAAAAAAAGAGAAAATCAAAAGAGAAATGGCGGCGCTGCGAACTATAACGGAGCGGATAACCGCCTTGGCGGAGAGTGATAATCCGGATAAATATAAAACGCCGGAGAAAAATCGAGATTTTAATTTTTAATATTTTTTAAATTAATATGCCGAAAATTTCTTCAATTCATGCTAGAGAAATTTTGGATTCACGAGGGAATCCGACTGTGGAAGTGGAATTAAAAGTGGACGGTGGCGCGGGTGTGGCCTCGGTTCCAAGCGGCGCGTCGACCGGCATTTACGAAGCCCTTGAACTTCGCGATGGCGACAAAAAAAGATATGGCGGAAAGGGAGTATTGAAAGCTGTTCGAAATGTTAATGAAACAATCAGAAGCGCGGTCGTTGGGAAAAATTTTAATCAGCGGCAGCTGGATGAATTTTTAATTGAACTTGATGGGACAAAAAATAAAACGCGGCTTGGGGCAAACGCGATTTTAGGCGTGTCGCTGGCCTTTGCTCGGGCGGCTGCGGCGGCAAGTGGAATAGAATTATACGAATATCTTGGTGGGTTAGTAAACAATAAAAAATTTACTTTGCCCGTGCCAATGATGAATATTATAAACGGCGGAAAACATGCGGACAGCGGGCTTGATCCACAGGAATATATGATAATGCCTGTGAAGTTTTCAAATTTTCACGAGCGTCTGCGAGCTGGTTCGGAAATTTTTCACACTTTAAAAAATATTTTGAAAAGCAAAGGTTATGAAACCGGAGTGGGGGATGAAGGCGGTTTTGCGCCGCGGCTTCCATCAAATGAAAAAGCGTTGGATTTGATTGTTGAGGCGATTGGTAAGGCCGGTTATAAAGATAAAGTGAAAATCGGGCTAGATGT
>JBAZEY010000010.1:0-35893 GCA_041653675.1 Patescibacteria group bacterium
CCTCTTGTAATTTAATTTCTGGAATTGGCGGAGCGGATTTTTTAAAAAATGCCGGAATGCAAGTCGCCATTTTCACGGGAGCGAGCAGTTTGTACAGCGGCGCAGTTAGAGGCACCCAAGCCAGGGCGGCGGGATCAACGGTCGGACAAGTTGTGGGCGGCGCCGAAGTTGGTCTTGGAGCATGGGGAGCGAAATCAGCCGTCAGAGCCGTCATGAAACATCCGGCCGTCTCCCTTATTGTCACATCCATCATCGCTTCCGTTGCTATTTATGAAGAAGTAAATTGCGGCGCGAATTCTGCCTTGCGAGGAAATGCCGCCTGTTCCCTTGTCACCCTTGATTGCAATCGAATTTCCAAATGCTCCGACTATCCCAATGCCCAAATTAAAGCGGAAGAAGGCCCAATACCCCTTACATCCGTTAACCCAGAAGATTATTTAGGAATGAGCGGTAATGAAATAATTTCAGATATCTGCAGGGATGATCCCTGTAATTTGCCTTTTATCTGTGTGACTGGCGGCGGGGAAGATTTTAGTCTGGGATGTTCTGCGGGAGGAGAGGCAAAATGCCCAGCCGACGCACACAATGATATTTATAAAGGTTTTATCCAGGGTCATCAGCAGAAAGGACAATTGTGCGAGAAAGATGCGGACTGCCAATCCGGACAATGCAGCGGAACTGCCGTTACTATCAATGACTTACTGACTCCGTGCGACCTGACCAACCCGGATTTTCGTAATTCATACAATGAATCTACTGGCTGTATTTATGGTATTTCACCAGATTGGCTGGATTGCGGCATACCAACCGAACAGTATCGCCGTCAGGCAAATTTTTACAAAAGAGAAAATGTGGCACTCAGACATTGCCAATAATTTATGAATCAAAAATACAAAAATCCATTGAACCATCTTTTGGCTCCAGGGCATCGCGGTTGTGCCGGCTGCGGCGAACTTTTAGCCGCGCGGCACGCGATTAACGCGCTTGGAAAAGATACGATTGTTGTTTCTGCTACTGGATGTTTAGAAGTAACAACAACTCCACATCCCGAATCGGCCTGGAAGGTTCCCTGGATTCATTCGCTTTTTGAAAATGCTCCGTCCGTCGCTTCGGGAATTTTAGCTGCGCTAAAAAATAAGGGTGACAATAAAACTACGGTCGCGGTTTTCGCCGGCGACGGTTCAACTTTTGATATCGGTTTTGGCGCTCTCTCCGGTCTTTGGACTCGCCGTGAAAATATTATTTATGTTTGTTTTGATAATGAAGCCTACATGAACACTGGCAATCAATATTCTGGTTCAACGCCATACGGTGCGGCGACCATGACTACTCCGCCCGATACAACTTCTTTTGGTAATGAATTTATAAAAAAAGATTTGCCCGCGATTGCCGCCGCTCATGGCGTTCCCTATATTGCCACTTCCACGATTGGTTTTCCTGAAGACATCACAACAAAAATAAAAAAAGCTTTAACTTTTCCTGGACCAAAATATATTCAAATTTTAGTAGGTTGCGTGCCGGGCTGGGGCTATGAATCGGAATTAACAGTTACTCTCGGCCGTCTCGCGGCACAATCCGGACATTACCCAGTTTTTGAAATGGAAAACGGAAAGATAACAAAGGTAATGAGGGTTCCTCAAAATCCGCCAAAAGTTGAAGAATATTTACGGCCACAAAAAAGATTTGCCCATCTTTTTAAAACAGATGATGGGAAGAAACGCATTGCCGCGCTCCAAAGAATGGCCGAGGAAAATATAAAAAAGTACCAATTAAAATAATAAACGAGACACGATAAATCGGGCGCCTGGCCCGATTTTATTTTTCAAATTTTTATCCCCAATTTGGAGGACTTGACCGATTTTATTATTTGGCGTATACTAACTTTTAACAAATTAAAACTTTTGTTTTCTCGACTCAACCTATGCCAAATAAAATTGTTATCAGCGGCGCGCGCGTCCACAACTTAAAAAATATTAATGTTGAAATTCCTAAAAACAAATTTGTTGTTATCACCGGACTTTCCGGTTCGGGAAAATCTTCCCTAGCTTTTGACACAATTTATGCCGAAGGCCAGCGCCGCTACGCCGAAAGCCTTTCTTCTTACGCTCGGCAATTTTTAGGCGTGATGGACAAACCCGCGGTTGATGAAATTACCGGTCTCTCCCCAACCATTGCTATTGATCAACGCACTGTTTCCCATAATCCTCGCTCTACGGTCGGAACAATAACAGAAATTTATGATTATCTCCGGCTTCTTTATTCCACGGCTGGCATTCCTCACTGCCCAAAGTGCGGCGTGGAACTTATAAAACAAACTTCAAAACAAATTTCGGAAAAAATTATTTCTCTTTTTCCGGGAAAAGAAATTATCATTATTGCCCCCCTAAAAGACAGCCAGAACAATTTAAAACGCACTCTAGAAAAAGTGGAAAGGGCTGGTTACTCTCGCGTTCGAATTGATGGAACCATTTATGATTTGGCTGTAGCAAAACATCAAAATTTTGGAGATAAAAAAATAAATTTAGAGGTCGTAATTGATAGAATTGTGGTTGACTCAAACCGGAAGCAATTAGCCAATCTGGTTGATACGGCTTTGGAGTTGGGCGACGGTGTGGTGGTAGTATTCCAACCAACCGCCGAACGAGATTTAGTTTTCAGCCAAATTTTTATTTGTCCAAAATGCGGCTATGAAATGAAAGAACTGGAACTCAGAAGCTTTTCCTTCAATAGCCCTTATGGTGCCTGTTCGACCTGCTCGGGACTCGGAACAACTTCAAAAATTGATCCGGTACTCGTTGTTCCTAATCCTCGTTTAACCCTAGCCCAAGGCGCAGTGAAACCTTGGATAAAAATTTCTGGTGGCGCTTCTTCTCAATTAAGGCTTCTTGGATTACTCGCCCCGAAACACGGCTTCTCGCTTGATTTGGCGATAAAAGATCTAAATAAGGACCAACAAAATCTCGTCCTTTATGGAATCCCTGGGACAGATTATGAAGGGGTTATCCCAAACCTTGAAAAAAAATATAAAGAGACTGACTCTGATTATGTCAGAAAAGAAATCGAAAATTATATGCGGACGGAAATCTGCCCGTCCTGCCACGGAACGCGCCTAAAGCCGGAAGTGCTGGCCGTAACTTTCAACGGAAAATCTATCGCTGAGCTCGCGGCTATCTCTATCGGACAAATCGAGGAATTTTTAGGAAAAATTGAAAGACAAAAACTGCCGCTTTCGGCGCGCGATTTAAAAATTTCTTCTCCTATTATTAAAGAAATTCTAAACCGAATTAAAAATATTAATAATGTTGGCTTGGGATATCTAACTCTTGATCGCGCCGTGTCTACTCTCTCCGGCGGCGAGGCTCAACGGCTGCGTTTGGCCAGCCAAATCGGTTCTTCTCTCTCTGGAATTATTTATGTTTTAGACGAACCATCAATTGGCCTACATTCGCGTGATAACACGAAATTAATTGAGACATTACAAAAATTAAAATCTCTCGATAACACTATTATCGTTGTTGAACATGACGAAGCAACAATTCTCGCAGCTGATTATGTTTTGGATATCGGCCCGGGTGCTGGTGAATATGGCGGTGAAGTCGTGGGCAAGGGAACGCCAGAAGAAATTAAAAAGAACAAAAAATCCTTAACCGGCCTTTACCTGTCCGGAAAACAAAAAATTGATATTCCCAAAAACTATCGTAAGGGCAACGGAAAATTTTTGACTATCACCGGCGCCGCGGAGCACAATTTAAAAAATATTGACGTTAAAATTCCGTTAGGCAAATTTGTATGCGTCACAGGCGTGTCTGGTTCAGGAAAGTCTACTTTAATCACGGAAATTTTAAGCAAAGCTCTAACTCGCTCTTTCTACCACACAAAAGATTTGCCGGGTAAACATAAAGAAATTAAGGGAATAGATTTCTTGGACAAAGTTATCACGATCGACCAATCTCCCATCGGCCGCACGCCGCGTTCCAATCCGGCGACTTACACCGGCGTATTCACCTACATTCGCGACCTCTTCACGGAAAATCAAGAGGCGAAAATGAAAGGATATGATGCGGGAAAATTTAGTTTTAATGTTAAGGGCGGAGGACGCTGTGAAACTTGCGGCGGTGAAGGCGCTGTAAAAATAGAAATGCAATTTCTACCTGACGTTTATGTTGAGTGCGAAGAATGCCACGGTAAACGTTACAACGCTGAAGCTCTAGAAATCCATTACAAAGGAAAAAATATCGCCGATATTTTAGACATGACAACCGAGGAAGCCAGACAATTTTTTAAAGATGTTCCGGCGGTCTACGAAAAACTCCAAATCTTGGCGAATGTTGGCTTAGGATATATGCGCCTCGGACAAGCGGCCACTACTCTTTCGGGCGGTGAAGCTCAAAGAATAAAACTGGCGACAGAATTATCTCGCAGGGCGACGGGCAGAACACTTTATATTCTTGACGAACCAACAACCGGCCTGCATTTTGATGATATTAAAAAATTGCTAGCGGTCTTAAATCAATTGGTTGATAAGGGGAATAGCGTTCTAATTATTGAACACAATCTTGATGTTGTTAAATGTGCCGACTGGGTTTTAGATCTCGGACCTGAAGGCGGGGAGCGCGGTGGATATCTGATAGCTCAGGGCACCCCCCGAGAAGTTGCTAAAGTAAAAAAATCTTACACCGGCCAGTATTTGAAAAAAATGAAAATCTAAAAAATAAAACAAAAAGACACCGAATTGCTCGGTGTCTTTTAAATTTTTAAAAAACTTTTTATGCCGCTACTTCCTTAAGTTTCTTATTATAATTGCGGAGAAAATAGAGTTTGGCGCGAGAAACTTTGGCTTGTTTCACCGGTTCAATTTTCACAATTGTCGGCAAATTAACGGGAAAAATCTTTTCCACGCCCACACCATTAGAAATTTTTCTGACGGTGAATGTGGCACTTTTCCCTGCGCCACTTTTTTTGATAATAATTCCTTCAAAAATCTGGACTCTTTTTCTTTCTTTAGTCTTGGATTTGCCCTTTTCTTCGGTCATTTCAACTTCCTTAATTTGTTGATGAACACGAATAGTCTGTCCTGGTTTTAATTCGGGCAATTCTGCCTTTTTTACTTCTTCTTTTGGCGCGTCTGTCGCCTGTTTTTGAGCCTGAGGCTCATCCGCCTTGGGCGGAGTTTTTTGCTCTTCCATATTTTTAGTTCAGTGATGATTTTTGATACCACCTGGCTGATTGTTAAGTTAGTTGTGTTAATGACCAAATCATAGCATTCCTCGCAAAAACAGTCAACCCCGTAATACTTTTTATATCTTTTTTGGCTTTCTGCCATTCTTTTTTTAACCATTTCTAGAACTTCCCTGACTGATTCTTGTGGTTCTTCGTCTGGCCTCTGATTTTTAAAAATTCGTTTCGCTGCGGCCTCTGAATTAACGTCTAAGAAAACCTTAAATGAATGAGGGATAAAACAAAAAGAAAGCCATCCTTCAATAATGAATTGATCTTCCTTTTTCCCTAACTTTTTTTGAAACTCATCAACTTCTTTATCCGTCCAGCTTTCCCTTTTGCCTATTTCATTCAATTCATCAATAGTCATTCCGCGCTCCATGGCCATCCTGCCTCGTAAATCACCCATGGAATAAAATTTATATCCCAATCTTCGGGCTAGGGCGCGGGCAACTGATGTTTTTCCAGCACCCGAACGTCCACCGATAGTAATACTCATAAACTGCTCAAAAAAGATTTTAAATCTTCCGGTAAACTGCTTTGAAGCTCCTGCCTCTTCCCTTCCAGGTCGGTAAAAATAACTTTTGAAGCATGCAAAAATAATCGTGGCAACATCGGCTCCTTAATTTTCTTTGATCGATAAAGCTTATCGCCAACTACTGGATATCCTAAAGCGAAAAGATGAACTCTAATTTGATGTGTTCTACCGGTCTTGATCCGCACCTTGAGCAAAGTAAAATTTTTAAATCGTTCCTCGACTTCATACTCAGTAATGGCCATTCGCCCAGCTTCAGAACCCAAAGGCAGAGCGGCAAATCGACCGGAATTGGCGCGCGCGATAGGAAATTCTATTGTCCCCTCATATTGTGTTACCTCTCCGTGCACCAAAACCACATATTCTTTTTTCACCGTTCTCTCTTTAAATTGTTTTGAAAGTAATTCAAAAGCCGCTTCGGTTTTCGCGACAAGGAGTAAACCCGAAGCGCTTTTATCCAGGCGGTGGACAATCCCCGGCCGCGCCGGATCGGGACCGACCTTAGAAATTGCCGGATATTTTTTTACCAACCAATCCACTAAAGTCGGCTCATCATTTTCTTTATCCGAAGCAACTTCAAGCCCGGCTGGTTTTTCCACCACCAAAATATTTTCATCTTCATAAATAATTTTGATTTGATCTGACACAATGATTATTCTTTACGGATTACTTTCCAAATATTTTTTTAGAACTTCAAGGCCCTTCTTTTTTCTTTCCTCAATTGAATCGTCTTCCATCCCGACCTGCCCCGAAAGTTGGGCTTCACGCAAAACCGTAATCAGCCCGCCAATCTTTTTTCCTGGCTTAAGCTTAAAGTGTTTCATAATATCATCTCCGCTTAAAATTGGCTTCGGCAATCTATTTCTCTCCTTGACCAATAACCTCAATTCTTCAATTCTTTTTTGCATCGCGTAAAAATTTTCCAAATCCGGCTCGCCAACTTCAGGAATTGTCGCCAGGGCGTCGGCAAAAGTTAACTGCAACAAACTGTTCCCGGGAAAATTTGGGTTAAAAAAGTATTTTTCAATTGTGCTTGGTTTCATTTCCTCAATCCTTCCTTGCAAAAGCAGCATGTGTTTCCCAATCATCTGTCCAACTCTTTTTGGTTCAACTCTAAACGCTGAGGTTTCCGGCAAACTATCCAATTTCAACCGGCGGCAAATTTCTTCCGCCGCCTCTGCCCCGGCCTCGTCATGACCGTCAAAACGAATGCGGTCGGTTCCATCTCGTTCCGGCGTTTTTTTTGTTAAAGGCTTTCCTAAATCATGGAACAGAACGGCCATTACTACTTCCGCGCTCGGACGCGCCTCACCAAACTGTTTTTTAAATCTTTCCGAACCAAGAACCCCCAGAGCCATTCTGGTATGAGTCCAAACATCTCCTTCTGAATGGAAATTCGGCGGCTGCTCACAGCCTCGAAGAGAAAATAATTCTGGCATCAATTCATAAAGCGCGCCGCTTCGCTCATATAAATCCAACGCCCGAACGGGATCGCGCCAAAAAGCTTTAAGCAATTCTTTAGCTATTGTTTCGTGCGGGATCACTCTTTCTTTTTTTCCGCCTCGCATTCGTTCGTCATTAATATGTTTCATCATGTCTTGAATCGCCAAAAAAGTTTTTCCTTCAATTTCAAAACCAAACTGCGTGGCAAAACGCAACGCCCGAAGCATTCTGGAATAATCTTCTTTAAACCTCGCTTCTGGCTCGCCCACGGCCCGGAGCACTTTTGCTTCTAAATCTTCTAAGCCATGAAATGGGTCAACCAGTTTTCCATTTTTTAAATCTAGGGCCATGGCATTCACGGTAAAATCACGCCGGGCAAGATCCTCTTCCACGGCCATCTCCGGATTGGACTGAACTTGAAAATCACGATAACCGCCGCCGGCTCCGAGCGAATGTTCTGTTCGCGGTAAGGCAACGTCAACCGCCTCTTCCAGTTTTATGCCAGCCGGCATAAATTTATACACGCCAAAATTTCTTCCGACTAAAACCACTTCGCCGCGTTCGGACAAAAATTTTTCTAATTCTTCTGCCGGAACACCCCGCACGACAAAATCAAAATCTTTTTGTTTATCCGCTCCTTGCGCCGCGTCGCGCACTGCTCCGCCAACAAGATAAATTTCACTCTTGGGAAAAACCGCCAGTAATTCTTTTGCAAAACTAAGACTGGGTTCCTGTTCTAATTTTCCTCGGAACTCCATGAGCCTTGTTTCGTAAATTGCTGTCCGGTTTTTTTCCATATTTTCTGACATAAATTTTATCCTATTTTTTACTTATAACCTCTTGCTAAAACATCCAAAAATATTCTATTAAAATGGGCGTGGATGGACTCGAACCATCGACCCCGGCTTTATAAGAGCCGTGCTCTAACCGACTGAGCTACACGCCCATGTAAGGGACAATATTTTGAGAGCCATCTCTATAAGAGCCGTGCTCTAGCGAGCTCTGATATGCGCCCATAATATTTTTAAATCATAGCGGAAAAGGACATTTTTTTCAAGCGATTGACAAAAACTAAATTCTGTGTTTAAATATAACATTGCCGAGATAGGCTCGGCGACTCCTCTAAGCCTTTGCGCATAACGCGCAGTGGAAATTTTGGAGGCACAAAGGAGGTATGTCTTGACCCAACAACGCACACGCGTCCAATTAGATTTTTCGCCCGAAGCCCACGAGCGGCTCCTTCGGATCCGCAAGTTGGCCGAGGCAAGAACGAACGCCGAGGTTGTGCGCAATGCTCTTCGCCTCTACGACTGGTTCATGACGCAGCGGCAGGATGGCTTCCGCGTGCAGCTGTTGAAGGATGACGCCGTCAAGGAGGTCGAACTCATCTTCTAACTATGTGCGCCAACTCATCGAGCTGCGCTAGCAAGAACTTCACCCGCCCTGTTGGTTCTAAACCGACTCGGCGACCTCCCCACACCTTTCACTACGGTGTGGGCTTTTTTATTTTTTACTCTTGACAAGGTTGTTTTCTTTGCTAAAATAAAATGTCGACCACAAAGAAGGAGGAAACGATGGGACAAATGACTTTTAGCCAAGAGCGTTTGCAACACATTGTTCTGGCTGACGACGATGCCTACGCCGAAGCAACAACTTCGCCGGAGCGCATGTGGGAACAGCTTGAAGAGAGAAACGGCGGACCCGACAAGAACAAGAACATGCGCCAAGTCCACTACCAATTGCAATGGCTGATCTCGTCCGCCATCCAGGAAACCAAGCTCGCCAAGATCGCTTTGCCCGAAGTCCTAGTCGTCTGCCCCCAGCTCATGAGTTTCCGGGGATGGCGCGACTATGCCGAGCTGCGGCGAGACTTCAACTTCAATTTGAACCAATTGCGCACCTGGTTCATCCTGAAGCACGGCGTAGAATTCGTCTTTCACATCATCTCTGCAGGAGGGACCGTAACCATTTATTTCTCGCCGAGAGCCGCACCCAGATACGCATCCTGGTGCTACTTCAGCCGCTAGAAGCGGCACTTGCAAAAACACCCGAGCAGTCCCCCGACTGCTCTTTTTTTATTTTTGACACAAAATAATTTTTATGTTTTTATATTTATTATAAGGAGGAACAAAATGGGCGCTCGACCAAAAAATAGACGAGCGCCAAAAAGCGTTCGTCCAAAGTGGTGGGAATATCCGACCTTTGCGACCTACGGCCAAAATGGCGATCCTGGAAAATCGACTGGTACGGTCAGAGTTGAACTCATTCTGCCCGACGGCAGCAGAGTAAACCTAGGACAACTTCCTAACCCGGCCAACAACGATGCCCTTCGTCGTGCCGTTGCGGAGCGCTTCAAAAAAATCTGGGACCCGGCAAAACGCTGCCGACACTCAGAGCAAACCTAACCCGCGTTTCGTTTTTAAAACGGCGCGGGATTTTTTTAAAAAAATAATTTAAAACTGGAAAATAAAAATTAGAAAACAAAAGTTATCCACATCTTTGCCTCTTTCCGCTTGTTGACAACAAAAAAATGTTATATAATAATATAATGTTTTTAAATTTTACAAAATTTATTTTCATTTTATCTTTTCAAAGAAGGGGGTGAACAAACATGGCAAAAAAGAAAGCTAAAAAGAAAGTCGCAAAAAGAAAACCAGCGAAAAAACGAAAAGCGACTAAGAAAAAACGAAGATAACGTTTAAAAAACTTCTCCTGCGTGCGCACGGAGAAGTTTTTTTGCTGAAATTTTTCTAAAAATCTAAAATAAACTTTCCTGTTTTATTTTTTTCTTTTCTTTATCGTTAAATAATCTAACCGTTCCATAAACTCCGTCGTAGCCCGGCTCAATTTTTACCTTTCCTTCGCGATTCCGCCGAATAGCTTCCACAATTTCCGGCAAGGTAATTTTGGCTAATTCTTCATAAGATAAATCCAAAAGCACCCGAAATTCACTGCCGCCTTTGCTAATCAAATTTTCATATTCTCGAGTCACGGCTTTTGTTCTCCGTCCAAAAACGCCGAGCGCTTCGGCAATCGCGTCGTCCAACCCGACTAAACTTTTATAATCAATCGCGCCATCCGGCCGCTCTCCTTCCGGACGATCGGCCAATTCTTCCACCCGACTCATCACGCCGACCGTGACCGGCCGGCCACAAACCGGACAAATCCCTTTTCGCTTTCGCGTTTCTTCCGGCATCATTCTAGTTTTACAAGCCCGATGCCCATCGATATGATACATTCCCTCTTCCGGATAAAATTCAACCGTGTATAAAAATTTTTTCTTATCTTTTTCTCTAATGATCCTGCAAATCTCGTCGTAAAAATTTTTTACACCGTCACCAATTTCAAAAGCGTCTGCCTCGCGCCCAATATTTTCCGGCGAGTGTGCGTCAGAATGCGACACCAAAGTTATTTTATCTAATTTTTTAAGCCGCCAATTCATCGCTGGATCTGAAGAAAGTCCCGTTTCTATCGCATAAATTTTTGGCGCGATTTCATCAAAACATTCTTCCATTGAATCAAATCCTGATTTAGATCCGAAGATAGCAAACCACGGAGTCCAAGCATGTGCCGGGATTATCATACATCTCTCATCAATTTCAAAAACAATTTCCGCAAGTTTTTTGGCATCCAATCCCAAAATCGGCCGGCCATCGGAAGCTAACTTTCCGAGCGTTCCTAATTTTTCATTAATTTTTCCCGCAACTTCAAGCGTCGGCGCGAAAATAATAATGTGCAACCGCCGGCATTTTCCACCTTTTGGATAAATGCAACTTACCTCTGTAGAAATAAAAAAATAAACTGGGTGTGCTGCTTGATTTTTGTCCTCCGCCAATTCGTACAAACCGTTCGCCGCCAATTTTAATTTACTTTTGAGCTCGGCAAACCACTTCGGATGAGTGAAGTCGGCACAGGAAACAATGTCCACTCCTTTTTTTCGACACCACTCGGCAATAATTTCCGGCACGAGGCGTGGCGAACAAGCCCGGGAATATTTAGAGTGAATATGTAAATCACTAATATACCGCATATTTTATTTTTTTGTTAATGATTGCGCCAAATCTAATTGTTCCGGCGTATTAATTCCAACCGCCTCGGTTGGATCGTCTGTAACCAAGGTTTCAACTTTACAGTTTTCCGAGATAGCCATCTGCACAAGATCGGTAATATAAAATTCCCCTTGGGCGTTGTCGCAGTTAATTTTTGCTAAATTTTTCCAAAGCCAATCCGCCTTAAAACAAAAAAACGAAGGGTTAACCTCGGCTATTTCCAGCTGCTCTGGTGTCGCATCCTTTTTTTCCACAATTGCCGCGATTTCTCCAGATGGATTCCTCACTATACGCCCAAAATCGTAAAAAATTTCACGCCACTCTCCAAAATCGGGAAGGCGAAGAGTGACCATAGTAATTACCGCTTGATTTTTTTCGTGGACCGAAACAAGTTTTGCTAAAGTTTCCGGCCGCAAAAATGGCGTGTCACCATTTACTACGACAATATTATCTACGCCAGCCAAATAATTTTCCGCGCAAGAAACCGCGTGGGCTGTTCCTAATTGCTCCGCTTGCAGAACATAACTGCAAGTTGTTCCCAAATATTTTTTGATAACTTCCGTACCATATCCAATAATAACTATCGGCCTTTCTGTCACGCCCGATTCCAAAACAGACCCAACTACTCTTTGGATCATTGTTTTCCCTCCAACTTCTCGTAAAACTTTTGGCAAGCCAATACCCATTCTCTTTCCCTTACCTGCCGCCAAGATTACAACTTGAGTCATATATTTTTTAAAAACGCTTTAAAGTAAGATTACCCGAATCACAAAATATTTTCAAGACCAAAAAAAGAAAACAAAAAACCGCCCGAAATAATTATCGGACGATTTTTTCGCTTTTAACTTGAAACCCCGGCACTGTCCTACTTTCCCCAAAGAGTATCATCGGGGCTGAGGTGCTTAACTTCTGTGTTCGGGATGGGAACAGGTGTGGCCACCTCGCTAGTAGCACCGGGATTTCAAGCTAAAAACGCTTGAAATTTTTTGTATGTTTACACAATTCTTGTGGTTAGAATCGACCTATTAGTATGGCTCGGCTCAAATCCTTACGGATCTTACACCTGCCACCTATCAACCTTGTGTTCTTCAAGGGGTCTAATGAAATTTAATCTTGGAACCGGCTTCGCGCTTAGATGCTTTCAGCGCTTATCCGTTGCCGAACGTAGCTACCCAGCTATGCCCTTGGTAGAACAACTGGTACACTAGAGGTTCGTCCTTCCCGGTCCTCTCGTACTAGGGAAGAGTTTCCTCAAATTTCGACGCCCACGACAGATAGGAGACCGAACTGTCTCACGACGTTCTGAACCCAGCTCGCGTACCGCTTTAATTGGCGAACAGCCAAACCCTTGGGACCTTCTCCAGCCCCAGGATGCGATGAGCCGACATCGAGGTGCCAAACCTCCCCGTCGATATGGACTCTTGGGGGAGATCAGCCTGTTATCCCCGGAGTAGCTTTTATCCGTTGAGCTTCGACCATCCTATATTGGATCGTCGGATCACTAAGTTATGCTTTCGCAACTCAGCGACTTGTAAGTCTTTGAGTAAAGCTGGCTTGTGCCTTTACGCGTCCAGCCCGGTTTCCATCCGGGCTAAGCCAACCTTTGTAAACGCCTCCGTTACTTTTTAGGAGGCAACCGCCCCAGTTAAACTACCCACCAGACACTGTCTCCCAAACCGGATTACGGTCTGAGATTAGAATTAAAATTAAACAAGGGTGGTGTCTCATTGGCGCCTTGCGGCTCCCACCTACGCTGAACATGTTTAGTCTTAATCCAATATCAAGTTGTAGTAAAGCTTCACGGGGTCTTTTCGTCTAGCCGTGGGTAAAGGGCATCTTCACCCCTCTTGCAATTTCACCGGGTTCCTCGTTAAGACAGTTCTCAAGTTGTTATGCCATTCGTGCGGGTCGGAACTCACCCGACAAGGGATTTCGCTACCTTAGGACGATTATAGTTATCGCCGGCGTTCATCAGCGCTTAAGTTCAAGGCTGCCCCGTCTTGCGACGGATGACCTCTCCCCTTAACGTTCTGACACTGGCCAGGCATCAGCCCCTATACGTTGCCTTACGGCTTTGCAGGGACCTGTGTTTTTGGTAAACAGTCACTTGAGAAATTTTTATTGCAGCCTCGATTGCTCGAGGCAAGGCTTATCCCGAAGTTACGCCTAGTTTTTTTGCTTAGTTCCTAAACGAGGATTCTCCCGTACACCTTAGGCTTCCCGCCTTGTCCACCTGTGTCGGTTTACGGTACGGTCTCCGTATCCTTAGCGTCCATAAGCTTTTCTAGGCCCCTACTTTGCAAGAATCGGCTCCACCTTGCGGCTTCACCTATGAACCGTCCACGATAAATCGGAACGGCCCAAGCGCGTAACCAAATCACTCTCTTGCCACATAGAAGCGCACTTACAGACAAAAATACGGAGGTGCAGGAATATTAACCTGCTCTTCCATCGCCTACGCCTTTCGGCCTCGGCTTAGGATCGACTAACCCTGGGTCGATTTGCGTTGCCCAGGAAACCTTAGACTATCGGTGCTCTGAGTTTTCATCAGAGTTTTTGTTACTTATGCCAACATTCTCACTTCTCAAGCCTCCACCGCTCCTTACGGATACGACTTCGCTGACTTGAGAAAGCTCCCCTACCGCTCTCCGATAAATCGGAGAACCCGTGCCTTCGGTACCGAATTTAGTCCCGATTATTTTCGACGCAGAAAAACTCGACTAGTGAGCTGTTACGCTTTCTTTAAAGGATGGCTGCTTCTAAGCCAACCTCCTAGTTGTTTGAGTCTTTCCACCACCTTTAACACTTAATTCGGATTTAGGGACCTTAAGCGACGATCTGGGCTGTTTCCCTTTTGACTAGTGAAGCTTAGCCCTCACAGTCTGACTCCCGGACTAAAAATATAGTATTCGGAGTTTGATTGGTGCAATCGACTTTCGCCGAATTGAACCATTCAGTGCTCTACCCCTATATTGTATATCCGAGGCTAGCCCTACAGCTATTTCGGGGAGAACCAGCTATTACCGAGTTCGATTGGAATTTCACCCCTAGCCACAACTCATCCCCATGTGTTGCACAGCATGTGAGTTCGGGCCTCCAGTCAGATTTCTCTGACCTTCACCCTGGTCATGGCTAGCTCACCCGGTTTCGGGTCTCGTGTGCGCGACAAACGCCCTATTAAGGCTCGCTTTCACTTCGGCTTCCTCTCCATGGGAGATTAACCAAGCCACGCACAGCAAACTCGTTGGCTCATTCTTCAATAGGAACGCTGCAACCCTTGCGGGCCGCAACTCCTTGTAAGCGTATGGTTTCAGGTACTTTTCATCGGCCTAACCGGCCTACTTTTCACCTTTCCCTCACGGTACTAGTTCACTATCGATCACTAAAAAATATTTAGTCTTGGCACATAGTCGTGCCGGATTCCCACGGGATTTCACGAGGCCCGTGGTACTTAAGTCAATCACAGCAAGATTACAGATCCTTTTGAATACAGGACTTTCACCTTCTCTGGTCCCTGTTTCCACAGGAGTTCTTCTAGGAAGTCTGTCCCGATTGCTCGGGCTTTTCCCTTGCCTGTCTTAGATTGGGAAGACAACGCGACTGACTCGCGGACCCTTGTTAGCAACGGCCCACACCTTTAATTAGCAGCGGCCGGATTGTCTTGCGACTCACCGACCCTCCGCTAAAACACTAACAAGGTTTTTGACTGATCCCCGTTCGCTCGCCACTACTTGGGGAATGAACTAGTTAATAAGTTTATAAGTTCATCGGCCAGTAAATAAATACCGACCGACCGAGTTCCGTAAAACGGAACGAAACCTATAAACTTAAAAACTAGTCTTTTTTTCTTTTCCTCCGGTTACTGAGATGTTTCACTTCACCGGGTTGCCTTCGCTACCCTATGAATTTAGATAGCGATGATCCGATCTTCAATCGGACCGGGTTACCCCATTCGGAAATCTCCGGATCAAAGGTTGCTTGCCACCTCCCCGAAGCTTATCGCAGGCTACTACGTCCTTCATCGTTTTTTAGTGTCTAGGCATCCACCATACGCCCTTATATCTAACCACAAGAATTGTTAAAACATACATTTTACAATTCTCGTCTACTTTTTTTGGTTCTCTTTCTTATGTTGGGTATACAAGATGCTCTTTTATTCAATTGTTAATGAACAATTTTTTTCTGTTTCTCGCCTCTCGTGTTTTTGGACACCAGAAGCGGGAGCAAAAAATAATTTTTAATTTTTGAAAAATGGACTAAAAAACCGCTCTTTCCGAGCGGCTTGGTACGACCAAAAAATAGGTTAGCCACTCGGGAACTTAAAAGTCAAAGCTTGTTTTACCATATTTTGCCGAATATCAGAGGAAAATCGTCATGTCCGGCTCTGGATAAAATGTGGACAACTTCCTCCGTTTTCTTAGTACATTAGTATTTTAATACTACTCGAAAAAGCTGTCAAGCCCTCTAAAAAATATCATTGTTCGAGCGAACGGAGTGAGTCGAGAATCACTTCTCGACTCGTCGCCTGATGGCGAACTTCACTCGAAGAATAAAAAAATCGCCGGCAGTAATCGTCGCTTTTGAAGCAACCTTTCTGCCGGCATTATTCACCTCCTTCTTTGCCTCGCTCTATGACTAGAACAGCGGAAGCCGCTTCGTCGGATCCCAAGCCGTCGGGTCAGTCTCGCGCGCCCGTACGCCGATCTCGCAAGCCGCAGGTTGGGTGAGCGTCTCGCGTACGCCGAGCACCGTGCCCGGAGCGCCCACCGGAGCCATGGCGGCAAGCCGACCGTTCAACCACGTACGGATCGCTTGCCCCTGATCGGATTTGATGAAGCGCTTCGTGGCGTCGATGCGCCCGATCGCCTCCGCGATCGCCGAAAGCGCGTCTTCCCGCTGCTGGCATGCCATCTTCCACTTGCGCTCGAGCTCCTCGGCCCGCTTCTTCGCCTCGTCGCGCTCACGACTCAACCGCTTGATTTCCTCAAGCATCACATCGACCGGCAAGAGCCACTCGGTCGTACGATCACCAGTGAAGTAATACTCGCAGAAGTCGAGCGCGACTCCGATGCCAAGCGTAATCGAGTGGCCCTCGGCGTCGATGAGTGTTACGTGTGGAGAAAGGGCATTCCGCCAAGGATCCGACGGAAACCTGACTTTCCAACCCTGGGCGAGTCCCACCTCGTTGAAGTGACGACGGTACACCCCGCCCGAAGAGTTGAACCAACCGCCGAGCGGAACCTTGATGACCGGACACGGCAGGGGATTCGAATCCTCATCCCCCTTCTTGCCACGCCGCGTAAATGAGACTTGGATTTTCTGCTTTTCGTCACGCCAGAACCACGCGTTGTACGCCCGGACAGTCTTCTGCCAGTAGTCGCGTAACTCTGCCCGCCTCCGGCGAGAAAGACCGACTACGAACATGGCCGCACACGACGACACCCACGCTCCCCAGAAGTCGAAGGGATAGCCAGGAATCTTCGTGGCGAGATACGCACACCCAAATGCAGCAAGAAGGGGGACTAGCAACAACCAGATGAGGATGTGCAACCCACCCCAAGGAATCGGACGATACTTCTCCAGTTCCTGCAAATCCATGACTCGTTCTCCTTTCCGATCCCGCTGTTAGCGGGATGGGTGGCGCGGCGAAACGGCCTTTTCCGACTACCGGAACAATCCGTTCGGCCCACCAAAGAGATATGCCGAGACCATCTCGGCAACGATTTATTATATTTTATTTTAAGAAAAAAGTCAAGGCACGGAAATAAAAAAGCCAGCGACACGAATTGTCGCTGGCAGAAACCCTCCTTACACAGACCCCCTACTCCAACGGCTCTTGCCTCGCCGATCGTCGTGGAATCGCCGAGACGAACGTGATGGCAAGCCCGCCAAGAAGTCCGAAAAACGAGTAGCGCACGAGCCAACCCGAGACAAAGAACGCCCCGAGAAGCGCGCCGGCGCCGCAGACCGCGATCACGATCGTGCCGAAGTCCACGCCGACGGCGTGACCCTTGTCCTTGTTGGTCTTGGCCCAAACCCAGAGCGCCACGGCCACAAGTCCGCCGAAAACGAAGAGACCGAAATAAGTCGCGATGGACTCGTTCGCTCCGGCCAAGAGCGCGAGGAGCCACGCGGCAACGCCCGCCGCAACGCAGATGGCCGCCTCCTGCCTCGTCTCCGACGTCTTCTCCCAGATTTTCTTGATCTTGTCCATCAGGTCTCCCTCTTTGCCCGCACGATCGCCCACCGCTTGTTGAACCACCCCTTGAGCGCCTCGCCATGTTCCCAATGGTTGATCAAGATGGCGATGGCCTGGGCGAGCTGGATGTTGGACGGTTTCAGATCCGGCTCGTCGATTGTTGTCTCAACGGCCTCCTCCAGCGGCTTTCCTTTGTTGAGCTGTGCCACCACGCGAGACGTCCACCTCTCCGTGTAGTTCATGATGGCGTGCTCGTACTTCTTCTTGGAAGCTTTCGCAACAAGTTTCTGCCATTCATTCCTGTCCCTTACTTTCATCTCCCGTTCTCCTTTTCCTCTATTAGTTAATACTATTTTTATTAAAAGTCAAGTCAAAACAAAAAACGGAAACCATTTTAGATTTCCGTTCTTTGGTGCGGGCGAGAGGATTTGAACCTCTAAGGGATTGCTCCCACCAGCTCCTAAGGCTGGCGCGTATACCGTTCCGCCACGCCCGCGTGATTAAAACTTTACTTCAACAAAAAATTTGCTAAAATTAAATTGTAGTTTAATTTTAATTTATTTTTAACAAAAAATCAAGGAGGGCTATGAAGACGAAATTCTTTCGTTCTTTCGCAATTTTAATTATCGTAATGGGGGGATTTTTTATTTTCGGAAAAAATTCTTGGGCGGCCACCGGCGATGTTGTCATTAATGAAGTGGCATGGATGGGAACAACTATTGATGATACGGATGAGTGGCTGGAATTGAAAAATACAACTAGTCAAGAAATTAATCTAGCTGGCTGGACGCTCCGTGCTCAAGATGGCACGCCGAGCATTTCCTTAACTGGAGTAATCACATCCAATAATTATTTTTTGCTGGAAAGAACCGATGATTTTTCAGTGCCTTCGATCCTTGCCGATAAAATTTATACTGGTGCTCTGGAAGACGGTGGCGAAATTTTGGAATTAAGAGACGCCGAGGGAAATTTAATTGATTCCATCAACGCCGACATTGGATGGTCAGCGGGAAATAAAGACACGAGATCCACTATGGAAAAATCTTCCGATGGACTTTGGCAAACAAGCTACATTATTAACGGCACACCAAAAACTGATAATTCCATGCCGCCTTCCGGCCCAATTTGCGGGAACTTTATTTGCGAAAGCGGCGAAGACGAATTAATTTGCCCCGCTGATTGTTCCGCGCCAACGCCGACAGAAATAAATCCCGGTGACATTGTTATTAACGAATTTGTTTCCGATCCGGCTGAAGGCGAAGAGTGGATTGAAATTTTTAATAAAAAAGATTCTGAAATTGATTTGGCTGATTGGACATTGGAAGACGGCATGAATACGATCGCCACTCTTTCGGGCATGGTTGCCGCAGGTGGATTTCAAACCGTTGAACTTTCATCGAGCAAATTAAATAACTCTGGCGATATTATTAAATTAAAAAAAGACGAAATAATTATTGACCAAGTTGCTTACGGAAATTGGGATGATGGAAATATTGCTGACAACGCGCCAAAGGCCAGCGATCCAAACTCCACGGCGAGAATTCTTGACGGTGCGGATACCGAAAATGATGTAACCGATTTTTCTGTAACAACTACTTTGACAAAAAATTCCGCGAACACAATCACGGCTCCGCCATCAGAAGAAACTGGCGGAACAAGCACGCCGGAAGAAACCACTCCATCTTCTCCGCCATCTTGGCCAGTCGGCGCGCTTTTGATAAATGAATTTGTCGCCGATCCGGCTGACGGCGAAGTAGAATGGATTGAATTTTATAATCCCGGAAGTGCGATTGTCAATTTAAACAGTTGGACCGTGGAAGACGGCGGCGAAACCGCAACCACTCTTTCCGGCTCGGTCGGCCCGCTTGGTTTTTTTATTTTAGAAAAACCCAAAGGCCTCTTAAATAATTCTGGTGACGCGATTATTTTAAAAGATCCTGCCGGAATAATTATTGACCAAATTTCTTACGGCGATTTTGACGACGGAGAAAAATCCGACAATGCCCCGGCCGCCTCCGATCCAAATTCCGTAGCGCGAAAAACCGATGGCCAAAATACTAGCAATGATTTTAATGATTTTATTATGACAACTCCCACGCGCGGTACCTCAAACGTCGGCGGACTCCAACAAAATCCAAATGGCGCATATTCCAAAGACATTATCGTGAACGAAATTTTGCCAAACCCGAAAGGCGACGACAGCCAGGGAGAATTTATTGAATTAAAAAATCTTGGCGCAACAGACATTGATTTGACCGGCTGGAAAATCGGCGACGCGAGCTCTAAAAGATATACCATAAAAGCGGCGGACTTCGCTTCGGTAATTTTAAAACCCAAAGAACTTTTTATTCTCTATCGAAAAATGACCGGCATTGCTCTAAATAATTCCGGAACTGAAGCGGCAAAAATTTTTTCGCCCGACGGCGCGCTTGTCCACCAAATTGAATATTCCGGCACGGCGGCCGAAGACGAATCTTTCGCTCGCGAAACGGAAAATTATTTTTGGACTTCCACTCCCACTCCCGGAAAAGAAAATGCTATCACTCGCAAAAACCAAATACCCTCCGCGGCCATCTCGGCTCCGGACGTTGGCGAAATTAATCAAACAATTTCTTTTGACGGCTCCGACTCCACCGACCCGGACGGCGACGAATTAATTTTCTCCTGGAATTTCGGCGATGGGAGCGAAGCCGCCGGTACGAACGCGAGCCATTCCTACTCCGCGGCGGGAAAATATAAAATAATTTTAATGGTGAAAGACGCTCTCGGCGCCACGGGCACTGCTGAACAATATATTTTGATAACTGATCCGACGAGCGCGGAGGAAATTATCCCGCCCGCCGAACAATTAATTTTTATCAACGAAATTATTCCCAACCCCGAAGGTTCTGACGACGCCGAATGGATTGAAATTAAAAGTATTGATATTGAACCATTTGATCTTTCCGGGTGGAAACTGGACGACGACGAAGGCGGCAGCCGGCCATACAAAATTCCCGAGGGCACGATAATTGCGCCCGGACAATTTTTGGTCTTTAAAAAATCTGAAACAAAATTGGCATTCAATAATACTTACGACGCGACGCGACTCTTGGACCCGGACGGAGAAATATTTTTTGAAACAAGTTATGACGAAGTTCCCGAGGGCGCGGCCTTCGCGCGCGATGATTCGGGAAGTTTCAAATGGACAACTAAATTAACACCTGGCGGGGAAAATATTTTTCAATTCCAGGAGAAAGCGGCCGCAAAAAAATCTAATTCTTCATCTGGTAAAAAATCAACGACCTTTGTCTGGACAACTCTTGAAGAAATTAGAAATCTTGAGTTGAACGATGGCGTCAAAGTTACGGGCCAGGTGATTGTTGAACCCGGAGTTTTGGGCAGTCAAATTTTCTATATCTCCGACCCCGAAGCTTGCCCGGGAATACAGATATATATGTATAGTAAAAATTTCCCCGAATTAAAACTCGGCGATCTCGTAGAAGTTACCGGCGTTTTGGCCGAATCTAGCGGTGAAAAACGAATTAAAGTTTCGGCCAAAGAAGATATTAAAATTTTAGAAAGCCAGGAATCCCCGGCGCCCGCGCCGATTAAACTTTCGGAAGTTGAAGAAGGACTGGAAGGATGTTTGGTCTCGGCCGCGGGCGAACTCACGGAAAAAAGCGGCAGTAATTTATATTTTGCCGACGATGACGGAGAATTAAAAATTTATTTCAAATCAACTTTAAATTTTCCTAAACCGAAAATGAATATCGGCGACCAAATTGAAACCGTGGGCATCGTCAGCCAAACCAAAACCGGTTTCCGCCTTTTGCCGCGCTACGAAACTGATTTAAAAATAAAAACGCCCACGGCGGAACCCACAACGCTTGAAGTTCCGGCAGAAAACCACGGCGGAAAAATTAATCTTTATTTGGGTGCAGCCACGGGAATTTTGGGATTAACCCTCGTCGGTCTTGGAATTAAATCAGGAACTTTTGGAAATTGGTGGAAAAAAATAAAAGGAATATAAAACAAAAAACGGGCTGGAATTACCCGACCCGCTTTTTATTTTTGCTAAAAAATTCTGTCCGACTTTTCTTCCTCAATTAATTTGTTGATTTCAAATTCCGCTTCATCCATCTTTTCCTTCCACGTCCGTCTTTTCGGCGTCACATCTTCTTTCAATTCTAACGCTTCCTTAAAAGCATCAAACGCTAACCTTATTTTTTTTGAAAAAAGGGATTCTGGATGCTTATCTGCCCACTGAGTGAGAACTTCCAATCTGCCTAATATTTCTAATGCTTCCCCAAAATTCTTTTCCTCTCCCCTCTCCCTCGCCGCTTCCAATTTTTTTCTCATATCCGCTGACTCTTCCCAGTGTTTTCTTCTCATATCTCTTTCGTAATCTTTTCTTCTTGCTCGATCTTCCTCCGCCGCCACTTCTTCTGCCGTCATTCCCGGAGGTATGTCTATTCGTTCTTCCGGAGGCACATAGCCGCCGCCTTCTGGATTCGCCATATTTTTTCTTTATTAATAATAAAAACCTTAACTCCATTTTACCCCCCCCCTAGGAAATGTCAAACCAATTATTGACAGCAAAAAAATTCACTGCTATATTTTAAGAATAAATTTCCGGCCAGCAAGCGGGCGTCGTATAGTGGCTATTATGTGTCCTTGCCAAGGACAAGACGGCAGTTCGATTCTGCTCGCCCGCTTATTGGTCGGAAATTCCGAAAGCCACAGTGGCTTTTTTTATTTTAAACTTTTTTAATAAAGCAGAAACGAACTGGGAAGGGGTCGGGAAACGGGAGTTTCCCGATTTGCGGAAATATTAAAACCGCAGGGTTTTAAAACGCAGTCCCGCCACGGCGGGACGAGTAGTGAGATTCCGCTCGCCCGCTTATTGGTCGGAAACCTAAAAAAGACCGCAAGGTCTTTTTTGATTATAAACTTTGTTAATAGAATAATCTGAGATGAAAGATCTTCTTACTATTCTTTATCGGTAAACACCACTAACCGCCTGGGATAACTTTTTGAAATTTTATTCCAGATTCCTTCGCAAGTGATGAGATTAAGGTGCGCCTTTCCGTCAGTTGAGACAAACACGCCTGAAGCGTTCGCTTTCGAATCATACGTCCGAAATTCACGTACCACGAAAGTAGCGGTCACTCCTTTTTCATCTTTTACATATATCTTATCTCCTTTGCGTAATTTATATAAATTAGTAAATACCCCCACCTTACCATTTAACCAGTAGCCATAATGCCCAGTGATAACCGCACTTCCCCTCTCTCCGGGACGCGCCCCGAGATTAAACCAGGCCGCGCTAGTGGGGCTTTTGGGCACGCCCACCGCTCCCCCGGGCGTAAGACCAACATACTCTAAAGTAGTATCAACATTGATCTTTGGAATTTTAAGACGTACTGGCAACCCATAAACTATCTGTTCTTTTTTCGGAGGGACGACGGCGTTTTGAACAAGCACCGCCGGACTGCTCTGGGTTAAGTTTATGGGAATAACATAAAAAAGAAGTGCCAAAGAGAAGACAAACCCCACAAGGACAAATTCTAACAATGCTCGCCTTGATAAAATTTTTAATTGTGGATTTTCTAAAGAGATCATGGCGTAAAGGCCCCGCCGAAGGCGGGGCCCATTGTTTTGGCACATTTTTTGATCCTACAAAAAATCTAGACTAAATTGTGCTTTTTTTTAAAACTACAACAAATGAAATCGCGGCTAACATAAAAATACCAGAGAGTATAACAATATCCCATGGAATACTTTTCCCTTCAGGAGAAAGTCCCGTACTGGGCAGTGCCGGAACAGCAGTGGCCACAGTGACAGTAGCGACTGCAAAGTCTCTCACCGAGAAACCATTAGCTTGGCCAACCGCTATGGCAGTGTTTGTCGTGGTATTACTAAGATTCATCCGACAGGTGTAGACCCAGGTCTCCGTGACATCAAGCTTTGAGTCGCTATTCGTGTCGCCGGAAATATAATTCATAGGACTGCACTTGTCATCAGATAGAATGACATCGCTTAACGCGACCGTTCCAGGATTCGTGATTCTTTCAGTGTAGGTAACCATCCCGCCTCCCGCAGAGAGTGTCAGGGGGCTCGGAATTTTTGTCACGTGGATCAAAGGTGGCACTGTCGGTAAGCCGACAACGACCGTAGCACTCGCGATATCAACTGCGGAGAGACCATTGGCCCATCCGGTCGCGACAACTGTGTTTGTATGAGTTTCCGAGAGCGTCGTCGAACAAGTATATGTCCATGTTTCACTTACTTGGAGTATGGCGTCGGTGTTCGTATCGCCGGAAGCTAAAGTTATAGGACTGCAAGTATCACCGATCATCGTCACGTCGGTCACGGGAACCGTTCCGATATTACGAAGCGTGTAAGTGTACGTCACCGCGCCAGGACCGGCTGGCAGAGCCAGGGGATTTGGTACTTTAACTACGGCGATCAAAGGCGGCACGGGTGGAGCAACCACGGCCGGGCCGATGTCGTTATTTGTAACAATGCAAAATTTGATATCGCCTGGACCGAGATTTATGTGGCCGGTCGCATCACAATCGCCAGAAAATGTTTGGGTGTAATTAGGATCAGCGGTTTCAGTCACGGCATGCGTAGGACTCGTAGTGAAGGCGTTATTTTCTCCGGAGGTAACCCGCTGACCGCTGACGAACAACGGAAAATCAGCGACGGTTTTGATCCCGCCGTTATCGTTAATGACTGTTTTAACAACATTAATTGTTCCAATTTGTGTCGACCCTCCCGCCGTCGGAGGAACGACTGTGCATACCGGTCCCGAAATAGTGTTACCCTGCAATACCACTTGACCTGTTTGTGCCATGGCTCGGCCGTTCAAAGTCGCACCAGTATACATATTAATGTCTGTGAGCGCGAGAATACTTCCAATGAACGCCGTGGTTGTATCAAGAGTTGCAGAACTACCAACCCTCCACCATACGCTACAAGGATCTCCGCCAGTAATAGAAGAACCTGGCGATGTAATGAGAGTTGATACAGTTTTAAAAATCCAGACGCCTGACCCAGTAAGAGTTAAATTTCCAGTCAATGAGAAACTACTGGTTGAACAGTAGACGCCCGGGGAAAGAGGAGAAAGTAAAGTTAGATCCTGCGCCCCATAGGTGTGGTCACAAGCCTGGTCGAGATCACCAAACGCACTAAGGTTGTCAGCCTGAGCCGCTATAGCGCTCGCATTATTAGATTGTAGCCCGCCCCCCGCAATACCTGGAGGAAAGTTAGTAATCGCAGTACCCGGACTGACACCCACAGCTCCGTTGGTGGTAGTCGATCCAACATTGGTAACTGTCGATCCAGCTAAAACGGAGTAACTCGATGACTCCCCCAACGTGGGCGAAGTGGCCGCTAACGCAGGAATCGGCCCGACCAGACCGAGCGCAAACGCAAGACCCAATACAACCACTAAAATTTTACTAAATGTTTTCATACGTTTTACTAATCGTTTATTAGTTAATATATTTTAAGCGAATTGTTTATCAATTCTAACCGAAATGAAATTGATTATTTCCCTCTGATAATTCTGAGCAGAATCATAATAATGGCGATGACAAGAAGGACGTGAATAAACCATCCTATCACAGGAAAGGCGATGAACCCGACGAGCCACAAAACTATAAGTATGATTCCGATAGTTAAAAGCATGTGATTGGCGTTAAACGTTAAATGCGATTTATATAGATATAGCCGACCCCCCTATATCTAGTTCATTTATTGATTATTTATAAAGCCTTTTTTATATTTTACCATTTTTCGACAATTTTGTGATGTCAGCCCCCTGTGGATAAGTTGAAGCGGGTTCAAATTAAATCGTAAATATATTTCTGCCCAAAAAAGACCACAAGGTATTTTTTTGGTATAATTATAAATAGTAACGAGCAACCAGTAACGGGTAACGAGTACAAAATTATAATCTTATGACCAATTTGGAAATCGCCAAAATTTTCCGGGAAATGGCCATCCTTTATGAAATACAAGAGGCACCTTTTAAACCGCGCGCTTACGAACGAGTCGCGGCGAGTTTGGAATCGCTCGGACGGAACGTTTCCGAAATATACGAACAGGGCGGCCTGAAATCATTGGAAAAAATTCCCGGTGTGGGAAAAAACACGGCGTTCCACATTGAGGAACTTTTAAAAACCGGCCAACTGAAACTTTATAAGCAGTTAAAAAAATCCTTGCCAATTGACATTGATGAGTTAACTTCCGTTTTGGGCGTCGGGCCGAAAACCATCCAAGTTTTGTACAAAAAATTAAAAATAAAAAATGTCGCCGACCTTGAAGCCGCGGCGCTCTCGGGAAAAATAGCCAAACTCCCCCGCTTCGGCGCACAAAGCCAGGAAAAAATTTTAAAAGGTTTGGAATTTCATAAAAAAAGCCGCGGCCGATATTTACTTGGCCACGTTTTGCCTATTGCTCGCGAAATTGAAAATCGCCTTAGAAAAATTCCCGGCGTAGACAAAGTGGAAACTGCGGGGTCTATTCGCCGCCGCCAGGAAACGATCGGCGATATTGATACATTGATCACCGCGAAACATCCGGAAAAGGTTATGGAAATTTTTACCCATATGCCGGAAGTCTCGGAAATTCTTTCACGTGGTCAAACCAAAACAACTGTCCGTCTGAAATTTGGCATCCAGGCCGATGTCAGAATTCTTCCGCCAGAAGATTACGGCGCGGCGCTGCAATATTTTACCGGTGATAAAAATCATAATATTGAAACAAGAAAAATCGCCATCAAAAAAGGACTGAAGCTTAGTGAATATGGAATTTTCCGCGGCAAGAAAAAACTGGGCGGAAAAACTGAAGAAGAAATTTATAAAATTTTAGGAATGAACTGGATGGAACCGGAAATCAGAACCGCAAGCGGAGAAATTGAAGCAGCCAAAAATGATACTTTACCAAAAATTATCGGCTACGGAGATATCCGAGGAAATCTCCACGTCCACACCAAATGGAGTGACGGATTGAACACAATTCCCGAGATGGCCCTCGCCGGAAAAAAGTTGGGCTATGAATATATTTCTATTTCCGATCATGTTGGCACGCTGCATATCGCCCACGCCATGGATGAAAAAAAAGTTTTACAACAAATTAAAGAGATTGATAAATTGAACGCTGAATTTGCCAAGAAAAAAATCGGCATCAAAATTTTAAAAAGCGCCGAGACAAACATTTCAGCTGACGGCAACATTGATTTGCCCCATAAAATTTTAGAAAAACTAGATATTGTCTTAGCTGGCGTACACGACCACTTCAACTTGCCCAAAGAAAAAATGACCGCGAGGATTATCCGCGCCATGAAACATCCAAATGTTAATATTATTACGCACCCAACCGGCCGGATTATTTTTCAGCGGCCCGCGTACCAAATTGATTTAGATAAAATTTTAAAAGCGGCGAAAGAATTTGGCGTGGCTATGGAAATTAACGCGTTTTTTGATCGCCTTGATTTACGCGATGAAGATATCAAAAAAGCCGTGGGCCTCGGAGTGAAAATGGTTATCTCAACTGACGCACATAATAAAAATCAGATGAACTTAATGGAGTATGGCGTTGCCCAAGCGCGGCGGGGATGGGCAACGGAAAAAGATATTTTAAATACCTGGCCACTAGAGAAACTACTTGATTGGTTTAAGGGAAAGTGATAGGATTTTAAAAACAAAACACGCCCGGGTGGCCCGCCTAGACTCGACGTCTAGTCGAGGCTGGTGAAATGGTATATATGAATGGATTTTTATATATTTTATTAAGTTATAAAGATAATAAAACCTATACTGGTTCGACTAATGATCTCCCTGGAAGAATAGAAAAACATAATCGTGGTTTGGTAAAAAGCACCAAACACCGCAGACCGTTAAAATTAATCTTTAAAGAGATTTTCCCTTCTTTGAAAGAAGCAAAAACGCGAGAACAATATTTTAAAAGTTGTGCTGGCAGAAAAAAACTTAAAGAACTTTTAAAAGATAAATTATAAAACACGCCCGGGTGGTGAAATGGTATACACGCAAGACTTAAAATCTTGTGACCGAAAGGTCGTGAGGGTTCGAGTCCCTCCCCGGGCATTTGGAAAATTAATATTTTATAAAAACAGAAGTCCAAAAATTTCTGTTTTTTGTTTGCTTTTTAATCCTGTTTATTTTAAGATATGGCCAGAAAGGGAGGAAATCATGGATCACGATAAGCCCGTCAAACCGCAACAGAAGGTCTGCGAGAAGAATGTGGAAGTTCCGACCCTCTTGGTCGAGCCTCTCACGGCATCGGATTGGCCGATGAGAGAAACTTTCGTCCAGTGGTTTGGCCGAGCAGACGGAGCGGATCTCGGAGAGAGACAGTTTCGTTTTCCCGTGCCTCTACACCACGCAAACAGCTATTGGCACGGACATCCCTTGCTCTGGAAAGTTACTTTTCTTGGTACATTCCGAAGTTTTCCCTGGAATCCCAAGTCCAGGGAAATGTACCGTGAAGTCGCACCGTTTAGGGACAACCCCGGCACCGGAATCTTGGTCGCTCACCTTCGCGAGCCAAAACATCCGGAAGATCCCGAACTCGACACCTTCGGTCTCATGATCCCGATGACGATTCACCTGACAAACTCCGAGCGCGGGATCATCACACCGCAAGAGTACCGCGACAGGACGGTTTTTCCGTAGAGGAGGTTCGACAAAAAAACAACAGAGCACGACCTACGGGTACGGCTCTTTTTTATTGCCAAAAAAAGTAAAATAAGTTAAGATTGGGAAATAAATAACCTCTCTTTTATGGTCGACGAACGCGTAATTGAACCAAAAGAACAAAACGAAGACCAAGTTTTTGATTTAACTTTACGGCCAAAAATTTTAGCTGACTATATCGGCCAAGAACAGATTAAAAAAAATCTAGAAATTTTTATTTCCGCGGCGAAAAAAAGAAAAGAACCGATTGAACATGTTTTGCTTTACGGTTGTCCTGGCCTCGGCAAAACTACACTCGCCCATGTTATCTCAAACGAAATGGGCGCCCAAATCCGCATCACATCCGGCCCGGCAATTGAACGCGCCGGCGACCTCGCGGCGATTTTAACAAACCTCGGCGAAGGCGATATCTTATTTATTGATGAAATCCATCGATTAAACAAAGTGATTGAGGAAGTTTTATATCCTGCCATGGAAGAATACGCCCTAGACCTCGTAATCGGCAAAGGTCCGGGCGCAAGAACCGTGCGATTAAATCTTCCGCGATTCACAATTATCGGCGCCACGACAAAAGTCAGCATGATTTCTTCACCGCTCCGTGATCGCTTTGGCGCGACCTATCATTTAAATTTTTATGAAGACACTGACATCGGAAAAATTATTAACCGCAGCGCCAAAATTTTAAACATTAAAATTGATAACGGCGCCGTGGAACTTTTAGCTAGCCGCGCCCGAAAAACTCCGCGCGTTGCGAACCGTATTTTAAAACGCATCCGCGATTACGCCGAAGTCAAGGCAAATGGTATAATAACAATGGAGCTAGCCGAAGAAGCACTCAAAAATTTGGGCGTTGACCAGTTTGGCTTGGACCAAATTGATCGCCGAATTTTAGAATCAATTATCAAAAAATTCCAGGGGGGCCCGGTCGGATTGAGCACCCTTGCTGCGGCAACCGGCGAAGAACAAGCGACAATTGATGAAGTTTATGAACCATATCTTTTACAACTTGGTTTTATAAATCGCACGCCGCGCGGCCGAGTGGCAACAGAGGCGGCATATAAACATCTGGGAATTGATATCCCAAAAAATTTACAAGAAAAATTAGTTTAAATTTTTATGACGCTTTCCGTTTTCCTCATTGCCTACTACATTTTCCTCGGTCTCTTTATTTTATTTTCCCTTTTTGCCGTTTATCATATGGTTCGTTTTGTTCCGCTAAGCTCTATTGGATTTTTTACCACCTACATTTTTTTGGCTGGTGCGGCTATAATTATTTTTGCCACCTGGCAAGAAATCCAGCTAATTGATTGGACTCAATCTTTCTTTACTTTGAATTTTTCTTTATGAGCATTTATGTAAAAAAATTCATCGCGCAAAAATCTTACGAAAAAATAATTTATTTTTTACGACGGGACGCGATTGTTTTTATAAAACAACTAATTCTTTTTATTTTTCTTTTGGCGATTCCCGTCGGCCTCTATTTATTTTTCCAAAATACTTTTCCTTCGCTTTTCCAAAATACTGTTATTTACCCATTGCTCATGCTTCTCGGAAGCATTTATTATCTGACCGTCTGGATTGTGGCCTTCACTGCTTTTATTGATTATTATCTGGATTTTTGGGTTGTTACAAATGATCGAATTATAAATGTGGAACAGCGCCTCTTCTCCCGAACGATTTCTGAATTAGATTTATTTAAAATTCAAGATGTTACTGGCCAAAGCAAAGGTTTTTTAGAAACAATGTTTGATTACGGAAATGTCTACGTCCAGACAGCGGGCGCGACCGAACGTTTTAATTTTGAAGAAGTCCCTGGCCCGCGCGAAGTAGCGAGTAAAATTATTGCGTTAGCCGAAGAAGACAGAAAATATCACATGAAGGAATCTCATCCACCCGGCGGAACTGTTTAAGAAAGAAACTTAACAAAACACCCCGAGTAAATCGGAGTGTTTTTTATTTATATTTTTTAATTCACGAGCTAATAAACTTTCTTCAATTCCACGCCGGTGTAATAATGTTTTACAATCTGTTCAAATGTGCTCCCAGCCAAAGCCATACCGCGCGCTCCGCGAGCCGAAAGTCCAACGCCATGGCCGAAAAGGTTCATCCCCGCGCAATTCGGATCGGGACGAGAAACAAGCCAAGCCTTGCCTGTCCCCCACCAAACTTCTTCCCAGGCTCTAGTCCGCCCGTCGCTTTGAGAAAAATATGGAGTGACAACCACTTCGCCGTTGTAAGTCACCATCATCCCGCGCGTATCTTCCACGGCTTTGACGAAATTTGGCAAACGAATTTCTGAATTATAACCGCGATAAACTTGATCGTAAGAACTTGCATTCAAATGAAAATTTCCGGCCGGATGTTTTCCCCCAACATTTAGATTGTATTGGGCAAAAGTGCGGGCGGCAATGGCCAAAGCCCGATGATATTCCGCCGGGTTATTATTTGACGATTCGGCCAAACCTTTTAAATACGTTTCAAGCGGCAACTCATTAATCATATAAAGTTTTTCCCGATCTTCACTCCATCGTAATTCCAAATTGCCGCGAAATTTATTGTCATTAAGAGACGTATTCCATGCCGGATGACTCTCAAAACTTGTAATTTCAAAAATTGTATTTAAATCCGAGGCAATAAATTTCAGATAAGATAAATTCTCCCGGACCTCTCCCCCGAGCGCCGCTACATACGTTTTTGCCGTAAAATTAAAGGCGACCGTGACCGTAGCTCCGGGAGTCACGGAAAAAATTAAATTATTTTCAGCATCGCGAACTTCAAAGGCGGCATTGGCGCGAAGAGTTTCTGCTGTTGTTGTATTATAAAGTCCAACTCTAATTGTTGATTCAACGACTGCTGGAGTTGGCGCGACAATTGGCACCTCAACCGTTCCGGAAATTTTTATGGGTAAAATAACTTCCCCGCCAGTAATCATTTTGTCATTATTCATTAAAACAAAATTTGGATTGTAGTCACCTCCCAAGTTTCCACTGAGCGAAAAGCTAAAATATCCAATTTGCCCTGACGAAGTTATTGAAGAGACGACTGCTGGACAATTTGTCGCGAACCAACTTGTGTCGCGGAAAGGTTCCGTAGCGGTCGTTCCCGCCACGCAAATTTTTACCAAATTTGTGCCGCTAGCTTCCCACGCCGCCTGCCCAATATTTTTAAAACCAACCGTGAAATTTGTCTTACCTCCGCCAGCCAAGGCGACTGCCTGGCTGCTTTGGATTAATTTTGTGGCCGCAAAATTTTCTGCCGTAGCTGTAGCCGCTGAAGTCGGACTATTTACAGTCGAGGGTTGGGTTGTGGTAGTGCCATTCGTCACATTAATCGGCAAATCAATCACGCCTCCCGGGATCCAAGTTAAATTTTCCGCAGCTAGTTTTAATTTGATGGTATAAAATCCTAAAAGTTCTGGCGCCTGAAGAGCAAAACGGAAATGAGCCGTGCCTCCAGGGGCAACTTTTGTTTCTAACATTTTTCCCGGCTGTTCAATCGTGTACCAATATGAATGGCGAAATTGCCGGCCAATGCTATCAACGTAAAGTGAAATATAATTACTATTTGAATTATACCAAGTCGCCGTTCCGGTATTTTTAAAAGCCGCTTCAAACGTTATGGCTTTGCCCGGCGCCAAAGTGAGCGATCCGTAACTCTGGGAAATTTTTTGCGCCGTATATCCTGCCACAGCCGCCTCCGCTTCGCTAGGCGAAAAATTAAAAATAAAAGCCAGGATTGAAATAAACAAAAATCCTGACAAAAATTTTTGCCCTCGATTCATTAATTTATTTTTATTCTTTTTCATCGCGGGCATGCTTAAAAATTATTTATATATACTATTATATCAAAAAATTATCCGTGGGTCAATTTAGCTCTCCTACTATTTAAGACGAATATCTAGCCAATAAATTACAACTCTCGCGCCCGCTTAATGGAAATGATATAATAGAGTAGTTTTATGTCTCTCACTCGCCAAGTAGCGCACAACATGATTTATCAAGTCGGTGGAAAAATTCTTTCCACGATTTTAGGTTTAGCGGCGCTTGCCATGATGACGCGCTACCTCGGCCAAGACGGATATGGCGGTTACACAACCATCGTTTCTTTTTTACAATTTTTTGGAATTTTAGTTGACTTCGGCCTAACCCTGACTACTGTACAAATGATTTCCGAACCAAATGCCGATCTCAATAAAATCACAAGCAACATTTTTACCTTAAGATTTTTTTCAGCTGTAATTTTTTTGGGCATCGCGCCGCTCTTCGTTCTATTTTTTCCATACAGCGCAACTCTAAAAATCGGCGTGGCCATCACTTCTTTTTCTTTTTTATTCATCGCTCTAAATCAAGTTCTAATCGGCCTTTTTCAAAAAAATCTCCGCATGGAAAAAGTCGCCATCGCGGAAAATATCGGCCGAGTCGTTCTCGTTGCCGGGGTTGCCACCGCGATTTATCTAAAGGCTGGATTGCTGGCTATAATGCTCACGGTAATTTTAGGAAGCTTTGCCAATTTTTTGGTTAATTTTCTCTTTTCCCTAAAATACGTCCGCATTAAATTTGTTTTTGATTGGCCAATCTGGAAGGAAATTTATCGCCGCTCCTGGCCGATCGGCCTTTCCATTGTTTTCAATCTTATATATCTGAAAGCTGATGTAATTATTTTATCCCTTTTTCAAAGCCAGGCCACGGTCGGTCTTTACGGCGCCTCTTATCGCGTCCTTGATGTTTTGACTACTCTCCCGATGATGTTTGCCGGGCTTATTTTGCCTGTCCTCACTTCCTCCTGGGCGGAAAAAAATCTGGAAAGATTTTCCCGGCTTATTAAAAAATCTTTTGATTTCTTAATGATCGTCATCGTCCCAATAATTTTTGGAACAATGCTTCTGGGAGAAAGAATTATGAGCGCCATGGCTGGTGAAGATTTTAAGAGCTCTGGAGTAATTTTAAAAATTTTGATTTTGGCGGCCGGAGCGATTTTTGTCGGTACGCTTTTTGGCCACGTTATCGTCGCTATTAAAAAACAAAAACAGATGATCTGGGGTTATGCTTCGGTCGCCTTTCTTTCTCTCGCTGGATATGTTATTTTTATTCCACTCTATACTTATTGGGCCGCGGCCTGGATTACCTTTTTTTCCGAAGGCGCGATTGCTCTTCTTACCTTTTTTGTCGTTTGGAAAAATACGCGCCTTATCCCCTCGGGAAAAGTTTTAGGGAAGTCAATTCTCGCGAGCCTTTTTATGTCCGCGGCGATTTACTTTTTAATTGACATGAACCTCCTCCTCTTAATTTTCTTAGGCGCAGCCATTTATTTTACTATGCTATATTTACTCCGTGGATATAATAAGGAAACTGTAATAGAAATTCTAAAATTAAAATAAATATGATTTGGACGATTTTATTAATTATATTTTTTTCCGCTTACGCCTACCTCGCTTGGCGGAATTTACTTTGGGCGACTGCGGCGCTTCTTGCTCTCTTGCCGGCATATTTGATTAGATTCTCTCTTGGCCCAATGCCCATGACTGCCCTTGAAGCGATGATTTTGATTATTTTTTCCGTTTGGATCATAAAATTAAAAATTAAAAAAGAAAAATTTAACTTACCTATCAAAATTTTGGAAAGGAAAAAATGGTTTTGGCTTATTTTTGCCTGGCTTTCTTTTGCTATAATTTCATTAATGATCTCTCCTGATCTACGCGCCGCCGCGGGAATTTTTAAAGCGTATTTTTTCGAACCCATCCTTTTCTTGTTAATTTTTCTTAGCATCGTCAAAACAAAAAAAGATTTGGAAATAATTTTTTATGCTCTAGGGTTTTCCGCTCTTTATATTTCCGCTTTTGCTATTTACCAAAAATTCACGGGCGTATTTATTCCAAATCCAATCTGGCAAGCGGCTGAAACGCGCCGCGTTACAAGTTTTTACGGATTTCCCAATGCGATCGGCCTTTACCTCGCACCAATTGTCGTTTTGTGCGCCGGATTATTTTTTGAAAAAATATTAAATATAAAATACAAATTGCTAAATGCCCAAAAAATTCTGGAAATGGTCTATTTTTTGTTCGTTATAATTATTTCTGTTTTAGCAATTGTTTTCGCCCGCTCCGAAGGCGCTTATGTCGGAATTCTAGCTGGATTATTTTTTCTTGGGCTCATGACAAAAAAATTACGCTGGCCAACCGTGGCGGCGGCAATTGTTTTTGTTACGGTTATTGCCCTCGTACCGCAATTTAGACATTACGCCGTGGAACAAATAACTTTTCAAAATGATTCGGGCAAGGTCCGCCAAATTATGTGGCACGAAACTTGGCAAATGCTTCATGACCGGCTTTTTTCCGGCGCGGGACTGGCTGGTTATCAAGAAACTTTTGCGCCATATCATAAAGCAAAATATATTGAGATTTACCTTTATCCTCATAATTTATTTTTAAATTTTTGGAGCGAGCTTGGCCTCGGCGGTTTGATTGTTTTTTTACTAATGATAATAAAATTCTTCAAGGATAATATTAAAAAATTCTTTACGCCCAATCCCGTGCTCTTTGTTACTCTCTCGGCTGCCATGATTACAATTCTCGTCCACGGATTAGTTGATGTCCCTTATTTTAAAAACGATCTTTCCATTTTATTTTGGCTAATTGTCGGCCTATCTCTCCTGGAACCAAAAAAAATGCCAAAAAAGGCCTAAAAAATACGAGCAAATTCGCCCCCGCCAAACGGGGGCTTTTTTAATACCGAGGTTGACATTTTCCTTAATTTATGTAAGAATATATTGTTTGGAACGTTCCAAACTAGAGGAGAAGGAGGGGCTAAGGATGGGAACGAAATTGGTAACAATCGTGGTTGCTTTCGCGGTTGCTTTGTTCGTGGCAAGCTGCGGTTTGAACACCGACGGCATGGGCGACGATGACGGCGCCCTGCCCGACATCAGCCCGGACGAGACCGAGCCCGACCTGCCCGAAGTCGCAGAAGACGCGGACGAGGACACCGGACCCGACGAGGCGACTCCCGACGAGACGGTCGAGGATGTCACCGAGGTCGCGGAAGACGACGCGGACGAGGATGGCGAGTCCGAGGATGTCGGCGGAGACGAGGCAGACGGCGACGAAACCGACGACGGTGGAATCGTCGATCCCTGCGAGCGTCCCGATATCCCGGCGCTCGGTGTCTACGTATTCTTCTGCTTCGTGGATGACATCACGGCCGACATGTCACTCTCACTCCAGATCGAACGCGGCGGACTGCCGATTTTCCCGTGGGCCGAGATTCTCGATTGCACGGCAACAGGGACGCGCTCGATGTTCTGTGAGCTGCCGCTCTACTACAACGGCGTGTACATCTTTAACGTCGAGATTCCCGGCGTCGGCATTGGCTGGTCCTGCGGCCCCGGAACCGATGTACTCTGGGGTATGCCCAGGGTCTGGGTAAACCACGCCGAGCAGACGGTGCGGACCATCCCCAACGTGGACGACGGCTGCAACCACCAGTTCACCACCCCACCCTCCGGGCCACTCTAGGAAGACCACCCCGGCGAGAAACACTTTCTCGTCGGGGACTTTTTTAACTTAAAACTGGACAAAATCGTCAAAACGTGCTATACTATAATAATGTAAAAGAAAAATTTAGCTTTTTTGTCTTTGTCAGCTGAAATTAAAAGGCAAACAAAACAAAAAAGAGGAGGAACCTTTTATAAAATAGTTCTTTTTCAAAATTAACCCGCCGTCCAGGCGGGGTAAAAACTAAAACAAAAA
>JBAZEY010000011.1:0-34365 GCA_041653675.1 Patescibacteria group bacterium
CCTTTTAAGGGTAATTTAGGGTAGGTTTAAAAATATGCTAAAGCCTAAATCAAAAATTGATTTGGCTGAATCTTGTAAGATTGCCTACGAAAAAGCGGGATCCCATCTTTCCGATTATTTTTTGTTTTATGTTCTTTCGAGCATCGGCTTGGTGCTGGGAATTTTTTATTTTGTTTATCAATACACCCATCATCAGTTTGCTTTTTGGGAAGATATCCGGCCATTTAATTTAGATATTTCTCTTTTTCAAATAGTAAATTATTTTTGGGTTACCCTTGTTGTTTTGGCACTTGTATCCAGTTCTTATTTATATTGCGCCGGCAGAGTCGCTTTACGGAAAAAAAACGCTCTAGAAAATGAATTTAGAAAAAAAACCGAGGAATACGAAAAAATTTTTAACAATGTTCCGGTCAGTATTATGATTTTGGATAAAAATGGCACGGTTATTTCCCTAAACCCTTATTTTACAACCTTATCCGAACAATCGGCTCGGGAAAGAATTGGCAAAAATATATTTGATTTTACTTTTATTAAAAAATCAGAAGAATTGCAGATAAAGTATAAAAATCTCCTCTATAAAGGGGAATCTTTTTCGTATTATAACCTTCCGTCATATATTTCCCTGAAGGACGATTTAAAAGTTAAATATTTAAACATTTGGGCTGTGCCAATCAAAAATGATAAGGGAGAAAGTGAAGGAGCAATTTCTATCGCTCAGGACAACTCCGAAACTCATCATGCCCTTGAAGAATTAAAAAGTAGAGCAAGACAAATTTATTTAATTAATCAAATATCAAGGGCAATTAACTCGGTATTAAATTTAGAAGAAGTTCTTTGGTTAATCCTTCGGAACGCAGTAAAATTAACGAATGCGGTCAGCGGGGCAATCTTATTACTTGAAAATGAAGACGACCTCGTAGTAAAAGAGGCCTATAATATGCCGCCCGGTTGGCAAAATGTTCGCGTCAAGGTTGGCCAGGGGCTTTGCGGCCACGCCGCTTTCATTAAGCAATTATATTTTAGCAATGATGTTAAAAATGATCCTTATTTTATAGGTCAGCCGGAGATAGAAAACATAAAATCAGAAATGGCCACGCCAATTATTTTAGACAAAAAGGTTATAGGTGTTATTAAAGTAGATAGCGATGAAGTTGGAAGATTTAAGGAAGGGGAGGTGGAATCAATGACGACTCTGGCAAATAACGCCGCTATTGCGATCGCCAACAGCCAATTATACGAGGAAGTTAAAGATCTTAATAAAAATTTGGAAGAAAAGGTTAAACAAAGAACAGAGGAATTAAAAATTGCTAATCAAAAATTAGAAAAGTCTATTGAGTTGAAATCTCAATTTATTGCTGACGCGTCGCATGAACTGCGAACGCCTCTCACTATCGTAAAGGGAAATCTTGATATCGCTCTCTTGGACGAGAAGGTGAAGGCAAAAGAATTAAAAGAAACTTTAAAAAGTATTGATGAGGAAGTAGAACACATGTCCGGTATTCTTGCCGATCTGATGGTTTTAACGCACGCCGGTTCCGGAAAATTAAATATTAAAAGAACTACTGCGAATTTAGATAATCTTTTAAAAACGGCGGCGCAATCAATGGAAATTTTAGCTAAAGAAAAAAATATTAAAATTGAAGTGAACGCCAATGGCGGAGTAAATGTATTAATTGATGAAAATAAATTTTTAAAATTGCTATTGAATTTAATTTCCAACGCAATAAAGTATGGAAAAAATAACGGTTGGGTCCGTCTCTCAACAGAAAACAGTAATGATGAAATTCGGATAATCATTGGAGATAACGGCATTGGTATTCCGGAAGACGAATTGCCTTTTATTTTTGAAAGGTTTTATAGAGTTAATAAAGTTCGAACTAGAGAAAAAATTGGAGGCAGTGGTTTGGGTTTAGCGATTTGTAAGTCAATTGCTGAAGCTCACGGGGGTTATATTGATGTTCAAAGTAAAGTGGGTGAAGGCAGCCAATTTGTTATTCATTTACCAAATAAAAAACTGGAATTTGTTGATGGTTGACAAGTAGCTTCTTTATTACTAAGATAATCTTTCGGGTTCTTTAAAAAATAATTAAAAATTAAGTGGTCCGCTAAAGAGCATTAGGTGGTGTTTTTTGGCGGACCACTTAACAGGGCAAGGGGAGTGATAGCAAGGGAAGATGGGTCCGTTTGAGGAAAAATGGAAGAAAAAACATGGAAAGAGCGGCGAAAAGAGATTCTCGACGCTCTCCATGTGGGGCGGGTCGAGTTTCTCGGTCGGAGAGTCCGTCAGCCCGGGCCTGGGAAGCCAAAGATCGAGGACGTGGTGGGCGGAATCAGAGGCAAGGGCGCGGTTGGGCGGTGGTATCACTTGCCCTATCAGGAACCGAAGCTTATGATTTGCCCCCCGATTTCTTTCGGTTGTCAGGTGAGCCAATGGGGGCGCGCCAAAGGATGGTTGGGCGGTTGCCGGTTCTGTGTCGTGGGAAGGGCACATTTCGGCCGGTCGTTTAGCGCGGAAGAAATCGCGGCCTTCGTCGGCATGATCCTGGACAACTCCTCCTGCTCAAATCGTTTTTGGCGAGGCGACGACCATCGGTTTGTCTTGTCCTTTACGAGCGCCGGCGAGCCTTTTCTAAACTATAACGCCGTGATTGGGGCGGCTCGCCTTGTAAAGAAAGTGTTCGGACGGGATCTCTACATCACCATCATCACCTCTGGCGTCTTGAGCGGGATAAGGCGGCTCATTGATGAAGATGCTGATCTCGGAATTCAACTTCGCTTGTCCGTACACTTTTCAAAAGACCGAGAACGGCGGCGCTTCATGCCCATGGAGGACAGTCTCGGCGATATCCTACGCGCCGGGATCGAGTACGCCAAAAAGACAAACATCGCCCTGGTAGTTAACTGGGCGCTGATCAGGGGAGTGAACGATAAAGAGGAGCACGCCAGACGTCTTGTCGGTTTACTCCAGGAAAACAAACAGCACGTGCTGGTCAGAGTTTCCCGCCTAAATCCGTACGGAAGCGACGAGTTGCAGCCGTCTTCTAAAAGACAGCAGAAGCTGTTCATTGCTTACCTCCGGAAGGCCGGGATACCAGTGGTTCGCGCTTGGCGGGGTTTCTCGACCCTTGCTTGCGCGATACGTCATTTCGAACCGTAAGGAGAGAACCAGGACTCGCCATGGAGGGACGGGTCCTTTTTTTATTTATTTTAAAAAAGTCTTGACCTTTTTCAAAAAGTTATCTAAAATATCTAAATATCTAAATTAAGATTAAGGAAAGGTTAAAGTTGTGGATAAATTAGAAAAACAGCAAGAAACAAAAGAAAAAAACCAGGCTTGGTCGGCGCTATCTTTGGCTTGGCAACTTGGTTATTCTATTGCTGTCCCTCTCGTAGTTTTGGCGCTTCTGGGCAGGCTTTTGGACAAAAAATTTAATACTTCTCCCTGGCTGCTTCTGGCTGGAGTGATTTTGTCTTTGATTGTTTCGACCTTCGCGGTTTATTACAAAACTATAAAAATTCTAAGTGAAACAGAACATAAAAATAAGGAAAAATAGATTAGGTTATGAACATTTCTTTAGCAGCTGAACCAATTTTTCATATCGGAAGTTTTCCTGTTACAAATACCTTGCTCGTGGCTTGGGTTATAATTTTATTTTTAGTAGTTATCGCGTTGCTTGTTAGAAAAAATTTAAAAGAAATACCGAGGGGTTTACAAAATGTGGTAGAAACGGTTATAGAGGGCGCTCTGAATTTTATGGAAACAATTACGGGCGATAGAAAGCAGGCCAAAAAGTTTTTTCCGATAGTTTTCACAATTTTTATTTTTGTAATTTTGTCTAATTGGATCGAGGTTGTCCCAGGGCTTGGCACAATTGGTATTTGGGAAGAGCATCATGGAGAAACAATTCTGGTTCCTTTTATCCGTTCGGCTTCAGCCGATTTAAACGTAACCTTGGCTATCGCCATTGTTTCAGTTTTTTCTACCCAAATTTTCGGCATCGCGGGGATTGGCTTTTGGAAATATGGAAAAAAGTTTTTGCCATTTGGCGGTTTATTTAAAATAAAATACGGATTTTTACCAGTTCCTTCCTTTAACGGGATCATAAATTTTTTCGCCGGTTTTCTTGAATTAATCGCCGAATTAGCTAAATTTATTTCCTTTTCGTTCCGGCTTTTTGGAAATATTTTTGCCGGTGAAGTTTTGTTAACAGTAGTGAGTTTTCTTGTACCATATATTGTGCCTTTGCCATTTTTATTCTTGGAAATTTTCGTTGGGTTTGTCCAGGCCTTAGTTTTTGCAATGTTGACTTTAGTATTTTTGAAAATGGCGGTCACGGAACATGAACATGAGGAGCACGCACATTAATTAATTTATCAATAAATAATTAACATAACGACAGTAAATCGCCGACGTTAAATAAAGATAAATCTTTGTTGACTGCGCTCGTTCGGAAATGAAATTAAAATTTCATTTCTCTCACTCGCTTGTCAATAAAATATTTCCGTCGTAAGCGGATGACTGTCGAATAAAATTATGGCTGTTGAAGAAACAAAAGAGGTTGCGACCGGCATCTTGAGCAATCTAGACGCCGTGAAAGCTATCGCTGCCGCTTTCGCGATTGCGGTTGGTGCTTTTGGCCCAGCTATGGCTATCGGAAAATTGGCCGGTAAAGCCATGGAATCAATTGGCCGGAATCCGGAAGCTGCATCAAAAGTGCAGACCGCGATGATTTTGGCTATTGCCTTCACTGAAGCTATCGCCATTTACGCGCTTGTCGTGGCTCTAATCATTAAGTTTGTTTAGTCCACGGTTCACAGCTCACGGCTAAAACACCGCGGGCTGAAAACTTTGAATTAAACTAACATAAATATGGAACTATTGGATAAATTAGGAATTGATTGGCGGCTTCTTATTGCTCAGCTTGTTAATTTTTTAATTTTAGTTTTGATTTTGTATAAATTTTTATACAAACCACTTTTGAAAATGCTCGATGGGCGGAAAGAAAAAATAGAAAAAGGTTTGCGCGATGCCGAGCAGCTCGGGGTGGAATTGGAAAAAACCAAAGAACTTCAGGCCGCGGAAATCCAGAAAGCAAAACAAGAGGCAAGGGCGATCGTTGAAGAGGCGGAAAAACGTGCCGAAGCAGCTGGAATGGAAACAAAATCTAAAACGAAAGCTGAAGTGGAAAAATTAATTACGGTGGCAAAAAACCAAATGATTGAAGAAAAGACAAAGATGATGACAGAGATAAGGAAGGAAGCGGCGGAAATGGTTATCGCCGTGGCGGAAAAAGTTATTGGCAAGACTATTGATATGAAAGCGCAAAAAAGTTTAATAGAAGAGACCTTGAGGGAAGTTGATAGAAAATAGATAATTTATGAAGATAAAACCTAAGCAATACGCGATAGCTTTATATGAGGTAATAAAAGACGCGCCTAAAGAAAAGGTACGGGATATTTTGAGTAATTTCGTAAAGACGCTTGAAAAAAATAACGCGCTTCGTTTTGCTCCGCAGATTATTGAGTACTTTATAAAATATGCTAATCGCGCAGAGGGAATAGCGGATTTAAAGATAACAAGCACTGAGCCGATTAAGGAAGACTTAATTGAGAAAATAAAAAAAGTGGCGCCGGATATTTTGGGAAAAAGTTTTAAAAAAATAAATATTCAACAGGGGACTAATCCAGAATTAATGGGTGGTTTTGTCCTCGAATGTGATGACGCGATTTTTGACGCAAGTATTAAAAATAAATTTAGAATATTAAAAAATCATTTATTTGTTAAATAAAAAATTATGTCGGACGTGAATTTCATTATTGAAAATTTAAAAAAACAAATTGCCGAGGCGAAGGTTTCTTCCGGCACAGAGAAAGTTGGTAAGGTCGCGGAAATCGGTGATGGCATTGCGAGAATTACAGGACTTTCCGATTGCATGGCTGGAGAAATGCTTGAATTTGTGAGTAGCGAGAAATCCGGAGAATCGGTTTTTGGCGTTGCCCTGAATCTTGAAGAAGATATTATTGGCGCCATGATTTTGGGCGAGCATATTCATATTAAAGAAGGGGATACAGTTAAAAGCACGGGAAGAATTTTGTCCGTGCCGGTCGGGGAAAATTTAGTTGGAAGAGTTGTAAATCCTTTAGGCCAGGCGAAAGATGGCAAGGGAGAAATAAAAGAAAATAAATTTTATCCGATTGAAAAAATTGCTCCGGGCGTTATTACAAGACAAAAAGTTGCGACTCCACTTCAGACCGGCATTAAAGCTATTGATTCCATGATTCCGATTGGTCGCGGACAAAGAGAATTGATTATCGGTGACCGCCAAACCGGTAAAACCGCCCTCGCAATTGATTCGATTATTAATCAAAAGGGTAAAAATTGCGTTTGTATCTATGTAGCCATCGGCCAGAAAGAATCAAAGATTGCTAAAATCGTGGCTAAATTTGAAGAATTCGGCGCCATGGAACACACGATTATCGTAGCTGCCGGCGCATCGGACCCGGCCTCACTTTCCTTCATTGCTCCTTACGCCGGTTGCGCGATGGGTGAATTTTTTATGGATCAAGGAAAAGACGCGCTCGTGATTTATGATGATCTTTCAAAACACGCGGCTTCTTATCGCCAAATTTCATTGCTTCTCCGCCGGCCTCCGGGACGCGAAGCTTATCCGGGCGATATTTTCTATTTACATTCTCGTTTGCTTGAGCGCGCCGCAAAATTAAATCCTGATTTTGGCGGTGGATCCTTGACTGCGCTACCAATTATTGAAACTCAAGCAGGCGATGTTTCCGCCTATATTCCAACAAACGTTATTTCCATTACTGACGGCCAGATTTACTTGGAAACTGATTTATTTTACAAAGGTATCCGTCCGGCTCTAAACGTCGGCCTTTCTGTCTCCCGCGTCGGTTCAGCTGCTCAGACAAAAGCCATGAAAAAAGTTGCCGGCCGTTTGCGGCTGGACTTGGCGCAATTCCGCGAACTGGAGGCCTTTGCCCAATTTTCTTCCGATCTTGACGAGACAACAAAAAAACAAATTGAGCGCGGAAAAAGATTGGCGGAAATTTTGAAACAGGGACAATACGTGCCAATGACCATGGAAAATCAGGTGGCAATTCTTTATGCCGGCACGAACGGTTATCTTGATGATGTGCCGGTGGAAAAATTGGCGGAGTGGGAAAATAAATTTCACGCGTATTTAAAATCTGAATCAAGTGGCGCTTTAGCTGAAATTGCGAAAAAGAAAGAGTTGACTCCGGAAATTGAGGAAAAGTTAAAAACAGCGATTAATGATTTTAAGGCGACAAGTTCTTTATAAATAAAAAAAGACGCGCCACCGAGAAGAGTTCTCGAATGACGCGCGATGAAGCAAGGACGGCGTCTCGCTAGAAGTAGCCCACACTAGCCCGTACGAGCGTGTACAGGTCTGCCTCCGGGCAGGGGTTTACGATTTCGTTCTCGGGCTCGGGCGAGTCCTTGGCAATACGTTTGAAAAAAACGACGTTGCAGTCTGCGTCCGCAATTTCCAGCTTCCAAGAGGACGGCGAGAAACGCGCCACCCCCGACGGTTCCAACGCGCAACTCCAGCGACGCCAACAAATCATGAACGATTCGTCGGTTTCTACCCAACGCATGGGTCTGCGCAGGAGATTGCCAACAATGTTTTGGCCGTCACTGTGGTGTTCAATTATGATCCACCCGCCCAGATCCATGTGCCGGAGTCGTTCAACGTCCTTCTTGTTCATATCGCTACCTCCTTCATTACGTGCGACGAGTTAATCTAATATTATTAAATCAAGTTTGTCAATATTTAAATAAATTCATAATTCATAAATTTCAGCAATGGCGGTTTCCACAAAAATAATCAGAAGAAGAATCAAGTCCATCACCAACACAAAGAAAATTACCAAGGCGATGGAAATGGTGGCGGCTTCAAAAATGAGAAAAGCTCAACTGGCAACGCTTGCGACTCGCGCTTACGCCAACCGGGCTTGGTCTTTGATTTCTGATTTGTCAGGAAAAACCGATTCTAAACTTCATTCTTTTCTTACCAAGAAAGATAAAATAAAAAAAGTTTGCGTGGTTTTAATCTCTTCCGACCGCGGACTTTGCGGCGGCTTTAACGCGCAGATTATTAAAAAAGTTGCGGAATTTTCCAAGGGTTTGACGGAAAAGGGGATTGAAATGGAATTTATAACTGTCGGGAAAAAGAGCCGGGATTTTGTCGCCAGACATAAGATGAAAATCATCGCCGATTTTACGAATTTATCCAGTGTGATTCGACTCGCGGAAATTCGCGCTGTTGCAAAAATAGTGATTGATGATTTTTCCGCGGGAAAATATGATGAAGTTTATCTTGCTTACACTGATTTTATTTCTACAATTTCACAGCGTCCGAGGATTTTAAAACTTCTGCCTTTCTCCCGGGAACGAGATTTGGATTTAGGGAAAGTTAGTAAAGAAAAAACAGAAGAATCTGGGGAAAAAGAACACGAGTTTATTTTTGAACCATCGCCGGATAAAGTTTTGGAATATATGTTGCCAAAGATGGCAGAGATGCAAATTTTTCAGGCAGTTTTAGAATCAAATGCTTCAGAACATTCAGCCAGAATGGTGGCAATGAAAAACGCCTCGGACTCGGCAGAAGATATGATTTTTGATCTGACTTTAATGTATAATCAGGTCAGGCAGTCGGCGATTACTAAAGAGATTATGGAGATCGTCAGCGGAAAAGCTGCCTTAGAATAAATAATTAGTATCTGGTATCTTGTATCTAATATGTTTATTTAAAATTACTAAATACAAGATACTAAATACTAAATACAAAATACAAATATGAACAAAGGAATTATCAAACAAATCATCGGTCCAGTTGTGGACTTGGAATTTAAAGAAAAAATTCCGCAAATTTATAACGCCTTGGAAATAAAAAAGAAAGACGGCGGGAAACTCGTCCTTGAAGTTCAGCAGCATCTTGGCGGCGGCGTGGTTCGCGCCGTGGCTATGGGCCCGACCGACGGCTTGGGACGGCAGATGGAAGCAATAGATACTGGCGAGCCGATTTCCGTGCCGGTTGGGAAAGAAACGCTTGGCAGAGTGTTTAATCTTTTGGGCGAACCAGTTGATGGACTCGAGGAGGTTAAAACAAAGAAACGATATCCGATACATCGCCCGTCTCCGAAATTTACCGACCAATCAACTAAAACTGAAATTTTGGAAACCGGAATTAAAGTTATTGATCTCATTTGTCCGATTTTAAGAGGTGGCAAGGTCGGATTGTTTGGTGGAGCTGGCGTAGGAAAAACCGTGGTTATTCAAGAACTCATCAATAACATCGCTAAAGCGCATGGTGGCGTTTCCGTTTTTGCCGGAGTGGGCGAGCGAACTCGTGAAGGAAATGATCTTTATCATGAAATGAAAGATTCGGGCGTTTTGGATAAACTCGCCATGGTCTTTGGACAAATGAACGAGCCGCCGGGATCTCGCCAGCGCGTAGCTTTGTCCGCACTTTCTATGGCTGAATATTTTCGCGATGAAGAAAAACAAGACGTATTGCTTTTTATTGATAATATTTTTCGTTTCACACAGGCTGGTTCTGAAGTCTCCGCGCTTTTGGGCCGTATCCCTTCGGCCGTAGGTTACCAGCCAACTTTAGCCACGGAAATGGGTGAACTTCAAGAAAGAATTACTTCTACTAATCAAGGTTCTGTGACTTCCGTCCAAGCCGTCTACGTTCCAGCCGATGACTTAACTGATCCGGCGCCAGCCAATACTTTTGCCCACCTTGACTCAACCGTGGTGCTTAATCGCGCTTTAACCGAACTTGGTATTTATCCGGCCGTTGATCCGCTCGATTCTACTTCAACGATTTTAGATCCAAAGATTGTCGGCGAAGAACATTACAATGTCGCCCGCCAAGTGCAAAAAGTCTTGCAGCGTTATAAGGACTTACAAGATATCATCGCCATTTTGGGTATGGAAGAATTATCAGAAGATGACAAACAGACCGTATCCCGCGCGAGAAAAATCCAGAAATTTTTGTCGCAACCATTTTCCGTGGCGGAAACCTTTACTGGCACGCCGGGTAAATATGTTTCTTTAAAAGATACTATCCGAAGCTTCAAAGAAATTTTGGAAGGCAAACACGATGATAAGCCGGAACAAGCTTTTTATATGAAAGGTGGAATTGAAGAAGTGACGGCGTAATAATTAAAAAATTGCCATGGCCCTTAAATTAAAATTCGAAATCATTACTCCAGAACGAGTTGTTCTGAAAGATGAAGTTGATCAAATAACCATTCCTACCGCGGAAGGGGAGATTACGATTTTGCCAAATCATATTCCCCTGATTGCTGTTTTGCGGCCGGGTGAGATTATTGCCAAAAAAGACAAAGAAGAAATTGCCATGTCTTGCTCTGGCGGATTTATTGAAGTGACGGGCGATAAGGTTTTGATTTTAGCCGACACAGCGGAAAAAGCGGAAGAACTCGTGGAAGCGGAAATTGAAAAAGCTCGAGAACGCGCGCAAAAAATTCTTGAAGAAAAACATGTTGACGCGGAAAAATATGCCGATGCCGCGGCGGCAATGGAACGCGAATTAGCTAGATTGAAAGTCGCGCGCAAACGCGGACGAGCCCGCAGCGCGCCCAGCATTAAAGTTGAAGAATAATCTATATGCAATATCCATTCAAAAATTTTCATCATGTTCCGGTAGCGGCGATATATTGTCTTGACCCGAGATTTCGAACACAGCATGAACAATTTATCTCAAATGAACTCGGTTTTAAAGATTTTGACCAATATGTTTTTCCTGGAGGTCCGAAGGTTTTAGCCGACGAGATAAAGCGAGATATTTTTCTTGACGCGATACAAAACGTTTCCGTTAATTTACACCACATTGAAAAAATTATTCTGATTGCCCACCGTGACTGCGGTGCTTACGGAGGATCAGCGGCTTTTTCCAATCCTGCGAGTGAAAAAGCGGCACAGACTAAGGATTTACAAATTGCTCGACAAGCTTTGCTTGAAAGATTTCCCAAAATTACAGTAAAATTATTTTACGCAGAGATTGATGGCGAAAATGTGGAGTTCAATCCAATAGAGTAAATAATATTTTTCCGCGAGGTAGCGTCTCTCGGTTTATTTTTTTAAATTTTTTGAAAAAATAAACTGGGAGGGGTTAAAGGAGGAGGGAAGATGAAAGAAGCTAGTAAGTTGTATTCCGTTGACCTCAAGCCGAGGGTTCCCGTAGCAGCCGTTTACTGCCTGGATCATCGGTTTGTCCAACAGCATCAAGACTTCATCGTGAAGGAGTTGGGTATCCCGTTCTACACGCCCTATTCCTATCCGGCTGGGCCGAGAGTCTATCTTGATATCGAAACGAGGAACGTCTTCCTCGGCGCCTTGGAGAAGGTTTCGATCGATCACCACAAGATCCGGCGGATCATCCTCATCGCGCACCGTGACTGCCGGGCCTATGGCGGTTCGGTCAACTTCAGAAGCCTCGAGGAAGAAAGGGCAACCCACGAAAGGGACCTGCGGCTCGCACGAGAAAAACTCAACGGGAAGTTTCCCGAAATCGATGCGGAGCTCTACTACATGGAAATCGTGAGCCAGACTGGCGACGAAGGCAAGGTCCAGTTCCAGCTCGTGAGGTAGCTCAACAGTACAATCGAACATTCTTTCAGTTGATCCACTACTGGCCGCGCCCTGGTGGATCTTTTTTATCCTTGTTTTTATAGTAAAAATCGGTTATAATAAATCAAAATATTTATGCCAAAAATTAGCATAATAATTCCAACTTACCAGCACGGAGACACGATTGAAACGTGTCTTTTATCATTGTTTAATCAAACATTTAAGGACTTTGAAATTATTGTAGTGAATGATGGTTCAACTGATAATACTGCTAAAGTTTTGGAAAAATATAAAGATCGCGTAAAAGTTATTAGCCAAGAAAATTTAGGAGCGCCGGCGGCAAGGAACAGGGGATTCAAGGAATCGACTGGTGAGTTTTTGATTTTTGCCGATGCCGACATTGATGCCAAACCGGAAATGCTCCAAAAAATGTTTGACGCTCTTCTGAAACATCCTGAAGCGTCTTATGTATATTCTTCTTTTATGTGGGGTAAGAAAAAATTCGGCCTTCATGAATTTGATGGCGAAGCATTAAAAAAGATGAATTATATTACTTCAACTACGCTCCTCCGCCGCGAACATTTTCCCGGCTGGGATGAAAGTTTAAAAAAATTCCAGGATTGGGATTTATGGCTTCAGATGTTGAAACAAGGTCATACTGGCGTTTGGGTACCAGAGTTTTTATTTACGGTTAAACCGCGGCGGACGGGGATTTCTTCCTGGCTGCCGGGATTTATGTATAAAATTCCCTGGGAAAAAATTGGCTGGACGCCGAAAGCAATTAAAAAATATAATGTGGCATTAAAAGTTATCAAAGAAAAACATCATTTATAATATGGACTTATCAATTATCATTGTTAATTGGAAGGTCAAAGATTTATTGGAAAAATGTTTGCGATCTATTTTTGAACAAACTAAAAATATAAATTTTGAAGTTTTTGTTGTAGACAATGCCTCGGGTGATGGAAGTATAGAAATGGTGCGGGAAAAATTTCACCAAGTCGATTTAACGGCGAGTCAAGATAATTTAGGTTTTGCCAAAGGAAATAATTTAGCAATAAAAAAATCCCGCGGCAGATATATTCTGCTTTTAAATCCGGACACGGAAATTTTGGATAACGCTTTGGAAAAAATGGTGCGCTTTATGGACGCCCACCCGGAATGCGGAATTTCAGGATGCAAATTATTAAACCCGGATTTGTCTCTCCAGTCGTCAGTTCGCGCTTTTCCCGACCTCGCGTCGCAAATTTTTATTTTATTAAAAATCCACCATCTTTTGCCGAACACCAAAGCGATGTATAAATATTTAGTTCAGAATTTTGATTACAAAAAAGTACAAGAAGTTGACCAGGTGATGGGCGCGTTTATGATGATCCGGCGAGAGGTATTGGATAAAATCGGCCCGCTTGATGAAAATTTTTGGATTTGGTTTGAGGAAGTTGATTTTTGTAAACGCGCGAAAGAGGCAGGCTTTAAAATTTTCTACACCCCCGAGGCGAAAATTATCCATTATTTTGGACAAAGTTTTAAACAGGCAATGGGTGTTAAAAAACAAAAGGATTTTAATCGGAGTTTGTCGTATTATTTCAAAAAACATGGGACAAAAGGGGAGTGGATTGTAATTCAAGTTTTACGGCCGTTAAGTTTATTCTTAGCCTGGCTCGCGCAAATTTTTAAAAAATAAAAAAGCCGGCTGGTCAGCTTGTTTGCTTCCCAACCGGCAGATAGGTCATTCCTCCGTTGCAGTTGCGGTCTAGATCATGGCGAAAAGGAGGTAGCCCAGGCCACCTACCGCAGCTGCGCTAAAACAGACGCAGGCTAAGATACCGAACCCAGTCCACCTTGCCCCAACGGAGGGCAATTCAAGTGATGCCGATTCGAACGGGACGGTCCAGCCGCGCGGAGGACCAACTTCTCGCAGCCGCATTTGAACGAGGCGCTGCTGAAAGGGTGAAAGCGCACGCAGAGCTCGCTTGCAGGCGCACCGAACACCGAACATGACTGCGTGAACCACGGGGTTGTGCACCTCCAGAGCGACCAGCTTCTGCGTCATCGCCTCGGCATGCTGCGCGAGGGATTGGCAGGAATCATCCTCGCGCCATCGCTCCTCCTCGAATGCGTCGGCCACGCAGTGCGCGTCGTGTCCATCGATCACCCAGGTTGGCAAGGGAGCCGATGCCCAGGCGAAAGGATTGGCGTTCTTCAACATTTCCTTCATCCTCCTTGGTTTTTGACCACATTATAAGATAACATAAAAGATGTAATTTGTCAAGATATGAACCTTTTCGGAAAATATTTTAAAACCTCGCTGCTCTTCATTTCTTTCGCATTGATTTTGTCATTCTTCGCGTATTTTTTTCCGCTTTTTAATAAGGTGGCCTTTTTTGTTATCCTTGGTCTGACCCTGATTTTAACTTTGGAAAAATTAGAATATGGAATTTATATTTTGTTGGCAGAACTGTTTGTTGGTTCAAAAGGTTATTTATTTTACTTTGACGCTGGCAGTGTTTCCGTGTCGCTGCGCATTGCACTTTTTCTAATTGTCATGGCAGTCTGGATTTACAGCAGATTAAAAACTAAAAATTTTAAATTGGATTTAAACAAGTGGTATTGGATTTTATTTGCCTTTATCGGATGGGGTTTTGTCTGGGGATTAATCCGTGGCAATTCTTTCCAGAATTTATTTTTTGACTTTAATGGTTGGCTTTATTTCGGTATTATTTTTCCGCTCCTTGATGTCATTAAATCTCGTGAACAAATTGAAAATATTTTACAAATTTTCACCGCCGCAATTACAATCATCATCGCAAAAACTTTTATTTTTCTTTATATTTTTTCCCATGGCTTTGAAGTTGCGGTTCTTCCAATCTACCGCTGGCTCCGGCAATTTTTAATTGGAGAAATTACTTTAATGCCGAGCGGGTTTTATCGGATATTTTTTCAATCGCAGATTTATTTATTGATTGGATTTTTTATTTTTTGCGCATTTTTAATTTGGCAACCAGATAAAATTAAAAAAAATATTAAATATTGGTTATTATCCGTCGGCTCGCTCACATCAGTCCTTATAAGTTTTTCTAGAAGTTTTTGGGTTGGCCTAGCCATCGGCTTGTTTGTCCTTTTAATATTTTTAATAGTTCTTAAATTTCCATTTAGAAAAATAGTAAAAATTGGTCTTGGCGGCGTCTCTATTTTAGTAATTTCGCTAGCTACGATTTTCGTAACCGCGCAATTCCCATTTCCAGAACCGCAAAAAATTTCCTTTGCCTCAATGTTTAGCGATCGCCTGACTGATTTGGACGAAGCCGCTGTCCGAAGCCGCTGGGATCTTCTGCCGCCGCTTGGGCAAGCAATTATAAAACACCCAATTATTGGTTCAGGATTTGGGACAACTGTCACTTATAAAAGCAGTGATCCTCGCGCTGTTCAAGTTAACCCAGGCGGGATATTTACGACTTATGCTTTTGAATGGGGATTTCTGGATATAATGCTTAAAATCGGCCTGGCCGGACTTATAGTCTACCTGCTTCTAATTGGTAAAATTTGGCGTTCTGGGTGGAGTTTGGGGCGATCTGGGGAGTTTATACCTCTTGGTTTTTTACTTGGCCTGGCGGCGCTTTTGGCGACTAATTTTTTTAGTCCATATTTAAATCACCCCCTTGGAATTGGTTACATAATTTTAGGTGATATATTTTTTCAAAAGTTAAAGAAATAGATAAAATAAAATTTTAATAAGATCCCTGCGAAAGCGGGGATCTTTAGTCTTGACAAAAGTAATTTTTTGTAGTATATTTAATGGTTGTCAAAAACTGAAAGGGAGGTAATGACGGATGGTCGGAGATAACAGCGTTTCCCTGATTGAGATCGAGTGCGAGCTTTGTGGTACAACCCTCTACTTTCTACGAAGCACGAGGGCGGCGGAAACTCAGCTTGGCGTCGGCTTGCATCAGATTTCTTGCCGACGGTCCGGGTCCAAGTTTCCGTTGGGAATGGAGGGCCCCGAGGATTTCGAAGCCGAGGAAATGGAACGCGACAAGTGAGGTAGGGCGTTAGTCCTAGGCGTAATTCGCGGCGTTGATGAAAGTTGACGCCGTTTTTTTATCTTGACAAAAATTATAATTAGATTAAAATAACAATCTGGTACTTACCCTTGCTGCATGGGGCGGCAGGCGGGAGAGGGAAGGAGAAGAGGATGGAATTTGTGTTGGTGAGGGTGGAAAATGAGGGCGACCGGGAGCGGGTGCATCGCCGGTTTTGCCAGAAGATCAGGGAGGCCATGGGGACCTGGCTTGGGACACTGGCCCCGGACGGTCAGGGCCTCACCATTCTGCCGGGAAGCCCGGCCGAGGAAGTCGGGCTGAAGAACGGCGACAAGCCGTTCTCCGTCGCGGGCCGAAGGATCTCGTCGCTCGAGGAGTTCGTGGGGATGATCGGTTCCACGGAAGAAGGCTCGAAGGCGGCCGTTCTGCGCAAGAACGAAGAGAGCGGCAAGGACGAGGAAGTGAAGTTCGTCGTTTCGAGGGCGCTGAGGTGGGGGGCGCGAACCTCGATCATCACGGATCCTGTCCATATTCTGTTCTCCGAATGCCAGACGGTTTGCCCGGGACCCGTGAAGGTCCAGGTCGTGAAGCCGATCAAGCTGGGCGAGGATGAACGGAAGAAGACGCGGTTCGTCCAGGGACTTCGCCAGTCCCTCACGGAGTTCTACCCCATGAACGGCTACAACCAGCGCCAGGTCGAGGTGGAGGTCGTTCCGAACTAGGGAGGGCAAGCGAACAAGCTATCGACTACCTGCGGCGATATTGAGACGCGAGTTTCTTATCGCCGCTTTTTTTATTTTTCCCGCGGATACATAGGTCCCATTGACAAATTCAGGGAATAGTGTATAATATAAACATAATTCAATAAGCTTCCGTTTAGACGGGAGCAAGTAGAAGAGTAGGATAATTTTAACGATAGATTCTTAAGATAATATCAAGAGGTCATAAGTTAAAATGACCGAGACTTCAAAGTAACTTATGGCCTTCAACAATCAAGGCTTTGGCCCCAGACCTCCGCGCCAGATGTTCAATGTCGCTGACATGAACCTCAAATGCCAGGACTGCGGTGCCCCGATCACCGAGCTTCCTTTTAAGCCAGCCGCTGATCGACCAGTTTTTTGCTTTGAATGCAACAAAAAGCGCAGAGCTAATTTTGCAAGATAAGGATAAAAACCAAAACCAGCCGTTAATTCGGCTGGTTTTGTGTTATATAAAATTTAGGATAAAACTGTGTTCAAGATTTTTGGATAACCCCGCAAAAACTCGCGGCCGGTTATTTTATTTTTTCCCTCTAGTTGTACTTCATTTATTTTTAAAACACCCTGATTGGTAGTGATCAGCATTTCCCCGTCAGATGAAAGTGAAACTCGGCCGGCCGGATCACTTTGCCCGTTTTTAAAAATTTCAGCGCGTAAAATTTTTATTTTTTTATTTTCTTCAGGCCAGACATACCAAGTTCCCGGCCATCCTTCAAATGCCCTGATTTGCCGTTCGATTTCCTCTGCTGATTTTTGCCAATTAATTTTTCCATCTTCACGCGTCAAAATTTTCGTATATGTCGCCTTTGATTCATCTTGCGGTATAGGTTTAATTTTACCACTAAACCATTCGGGTAATATTTTTATTAATAAATCGCTGCCTAACCCTGCTAATTTATTTAACAATTCAGTGTGGGTTAAATTTAAAATTTCTAAATTTAAATCTGCTGTTGTTACGATCGCTCCATGATCTACTTCCTCATCCATTAAAATTATCGTGACGCCGGTTTTTTTGTCACCTTCCAAAATTGTGTACTGGATCGGCGCGGCTCCGCGGTGGAAAGGTAAAAGAGAGGGATGGATATTAAGTGCGCCAAATTTTGGGATGTCTAAAATATTTTTTGGGATAATTTTTCCATAATCAGCGACGACCAATAAATCCGGCTGTAATTCTTTAATCATTTTTTCCGTCTCGGTATTTTTTAAACTTTTTGGTTCATAAATTTTAAGATCAAATTTTTGCGCCACAATTTTCGCCGGAGAAGGGGATAGTTCCTGGCGGCGTCCAACAAGTTTATCGGGTTGGGTAATTATGGCCATCGGCTTAAATTCCGACTCGGCCATTTTTTTTAGAATATTCGCGGCAAATTCTCCGCTGCCCGCGAAAAGTATTTTGTGACTCATAATTTTAGCTAAATTTTTGGCGCCTCCTCGGCGATTTTTTTCGCCCGATCCGTAAAAAGCACACCATTCAAATGGTCTATTTCATGCTGAATAACGCGAGCAAAGAGATCTTTAGCCTTAAATTTTACAACCTCACCGCTTTCGTTTAAGGCTTTAACTTTGATTACTTTCGCTCTTTTTACTGATCCCCATTTTCCCGGCACGGAAAGGCAGCCCTCTTCGGCGACTTCCTTTCGCCAAGAAAAATTAATTATTTCGGGATTAATTAAAACCGTTATTTTATTTTGGATAGCAACTACAATTAACCTTACGGAAAAACCAACCTGAGGCGCGGCTAAACCAACTCCTCCCGCTGGTTCAACGGTCTCCTTCATATCAGTAATTAACTTCCGAAAATCTTGATTTTTTATTTCTTCAGGAGTTAATTCTTTTGCGCGTTGGCGAAGAATGGGATTTGGGATTGTAACGATAGGTAAAATCATAATAAAATATTATAATATGTTTTCGGGGTCAATGTCAATAGTCCAAGAATCAGGAACGTTTTTTCTTAAAATATCTTTTACCTTAGAGATATTGTCTTCGGAAAATTTAATAATAATTTTGGAGAAAAATTTTCTTTCTTCCTTTTGAGGCTTCTTTTCAAAAGAGAGTTCTATTTCGCCGTTCAGATTATTTTCTAAAATTTTGAAAAGTTTAGCGGCTTCGTCGGCGCATTTTTGAGGATCAGAATCACTATAGGCTAATTTTATCAGTCTGCCAAAGGGCGGATAATTTGAAAGTTTCCTATTTTCCAACTCTTCGTCGTAGAAAAGAGAAGGATTTTCCAGGGCGACTGAGCGAACTACTTTATTGTTCGGAAAAAAGGTTTGGATAACGGCGGAGATTTTTACTTCACGGGCAAGGTTTATAATTCCCATGAGCCAAGAAAAAGTTTTTTCTTCAGAACGAAAATCGGGACGGTAAATTAAAGTATCGGCGGACACAACACCGATTAAGCCAACGTTTTCCACCCGCGGTAAATAATTTCTGACAAAATATTGTGTGCCTATAAAAATATCCGCATCCAAAGTAACCCCTTCTTTTATATTTGCATCTTTATCAATTCTTAAAATTTTTGTTTTAGGAAAACATTTTTTTAATTCTTTTTCCACGGTCTGCGTTCCAGTTCCGATATATTTTATGGAAGTACCGCGGCATTTGGGGCAAACAAGTTGTGCCGGCTCTGCGGCTCCGCAGTTATGGCAGACAAACTGATTTGGCAAACCACATTCGTCATTATGGCAGACCAGGGGCATTTCACAATTTTTACATCTAAAAACGTGTTCACAGTCGCGGCAGACAATTGTGGTGGAAAGGCCGCGCCGATTTAAAAGCAAAATAACTTTTTTATTTTTTTGGATAGTTTCAGAAATTTTTTCTTTAATTTTTTCACTAAGCGAAGAAAAATTTTTATTTTTTATTTCGTCATTCATGTCAATTATAATTGCCTGAGAATCATTTGATTTTAAGAAAATATATTCCGCGGTCAGCGAATTTTTGGCGAAAAAATATGTCTCTGGCCGAGGGGCGAGACTTGTTAAAACTAACTTTGCACCAGTTAAGCTTCCCAAACGCTCCGCGATAATTCTTGTATCATAACGGGGATTTTGATCGGATTGTTTAAAATCAACCGAATCTTCATTATCAATAATAATTAAACCAAGATTTTTTAGGGGAGCAAAAAGAGCCGAGCGTGTTCCGAGGACTATTTTTATTTGTCCATTTTTTATTTTCTGCCACTCATGCCAATATTCCGTTTTAGACATTTCTCCATGTAACGCGGCGACTTTATCTGGGAAAAGCTGAAGAAAATAGGGGAGAGTAGCGGCAATGTCGGGAACCTGAGGCAGAAGAATTAAAACACTCTTATTTTCTCTAAGTATTTTTTCTGATAGTTTAAGGAGAACCGCGGCCTTGCTTTTATTATTTTGGTAATGAAAAAGAAAAAAAGATTTTTTTGACGAAATTATTTTTTCGACACATTCTTTAATTCCTTCCAAGTCGACTTTTGCTACCGAGAGCGAGAGTGCGGTTTTTTTAAATTTTGTTTCGAAGCTGCTAGTTTTTTGCGGTGGTTCTGGTAAAAAAGTTTTTAAAATTAGAGTTGGCGAGGTGAGATAATAATCCGACATCCAGTGTAAAAGCGAGAGGCGGGCTTCGTCAACATTTTCCCCGGGATCAATAATTTTTATGATTTGTTTTATTGCGGTAATATTTTCGGCAGGTTTTTCTTTCAGGGAAATTATTATTCCACTTACATTTTTTCCGCGAAAAGAAATTTTAACCATTTGGCCGATTTTAATTTGTCCCTCAAAATTTTGAGGGACTTCATAGTCGAAAGAAAAAAGATTTTTTGGCAAACGAGCTAGGGGAATAACCTCAACAAACATAATGTATCTCGCTAAATTCAGGACTCATGTTTAGTAGCGCTGAATTTAAAAATAGTAACTTTTTCTTTTGAAGGATTTACGCCACATTTATGGCAGACAGCGGATAATTGTTCCTCAGTAGTATTAATTCCTTCTAAGTCCGGCAAAAGAAGCCCGGACTTTCCAGTTTCTGATTTAATTAAAATGCCGTATTTTTTAGGATTTAATTCGTCTAGATTTTTAATTTTTTTAGGTTCGCCCAGAACATAAACTGAGTAAGAAAGATTTGGTAGTTCTGCCTTGGTAATCGGCCGGAAACGATAATCATTGGTCGCCGCGGAAACAGAATTTTGAATAATCTCTTCCGCAAGATTAACTTCTGTTGGAAGATATGTCCCAACACAGCCACGCAAGTCGTCGCCGTTATAAATACTTACAAAAATCCCCGCCCGAGAAGTCAAGAAATTTGGAGGTAAGTTTTCGGGCAGGGGAGAAATTTTTCCTGTTTTAAAATAGAATTCAACTGTATCTTTAGCCAATTTTACATAGGCATTCATTTTATTCAAGTTTAAAATTGGCGACGAGATAACCAACACCAAACGGTCCTTCGTATGATAAAATTTCCGGCGTATAATTTATTCTTTCGAGTAATCCAAGAAGAATTAAAATGGAACGTAATCCGCATTCGCCGGCCTTTTCCACTAAATCAGTATCCATCTTTAAAATCCCCGCTGTATTTTTATTAGCAATTAATTCTGTTAGTTTTTCATCAAATTCTTTCCCCCGCGGAGAATATCCGGCCGGAGCGTCTTTTGTCAGGCGATGAGAAAGATCGCCCGAAGCAATGAGGGCGATTTTTTTATCTTCATTTAAAATTATTTCTTTCAGGAGATCCCCAAAATTAAAATGAGTTTTAAAATCAAGCAGGGAATAGCCAATGGGCAAAACTGAAACCTTGGGAAGTTTTTTGGTTAAAAAGTAAAGAGGAACAACTGCGCCATGGTCCAAAAATCCGTCGCTCGTCATAGTCAAAGGAATATTTTTATCTTCCATTAATTCTTTTATGCGAAAAGCTAGGGCCGTATTTGTTTTGAACTTAACTTTCGTAGAAAAATCACCAAACTCTTCCAAATTGCTTGTATATTCGGGATTTAAATTAATGGAAAAAGCGTCGGGTAAAAGCGCGCCATGGGGAGTGATAATAATTATTGTGTCCGGTTTAGCTGCAACAAGTTTCTTTTCTAATTCTTCCATTGCCTCGGCGGTTTTTTTGATCCTTTTTGTATTCTCTCGACCAATTGAAGGAATTAAAATGGGTGGATGAGGAGTAATTGCTGCGAAAGTCAGCATAATTTAAAAATAATTATGTTAATTGTTAACCGTTGTTTCGATTGCACCCCCAAGATAGATCGTTGATCCGATTAAGTGCAGGGACAAAATTTTATCCGTGGTTTTTACGATGTTTGTCCATTTAAAGCCAAGGCCATTAAAAACTTGTTCTGTGGGAATTGGTCGGCGTTCGCCGTTTGAAATAAAATAAACCGTCGGTGAACTTTCTCCCACTACTAATTCTCCATCTTTAAATTTAACCGGTTCGCCAGTTGGATATTTTTTTAATTCATCAGAAGAGACAACAGTTATTTTTTTATTCGCGAAATACAATGTTAAAAATTGTTTTGCCCAAAGAGGTTTTTTAATTCCGTTTTCCACAAAATAAACTCCGCCGGAAGTTTTATCTTGCAAAAGCGCGCCGGTCGGATAAACACTTTGCATGGTAATTGGATCGTTTTCAATATAAGTGTTTAAGTCTTCCCAGGTCGCGTCCATAACTTCATCGGGGTTAAATCCAATTGTCCGGAAAACATCGTTTGAGGCAAAGCCGCGCCGCGTATCACCAACTAGAAGATAAACTGTTCCAGTGGGGGAGCGGAGCAAAGAGTAATCGGCAAATTTAATTGGCGTGCCGGTTTCGTAATTTTCTAATTCACTTTTGGGCACGGTTATTAATTTTTCTGGAGAGTAGCGAGAGACAAAAGCCGAATAACTTGAAAATTGCCGTTTCAGCCCGCGTTGCAGAAGCCAAATATTAGTGCCGTCCGCTTCCTTCAAAACCGTTCCGTCCGGAAAAAATTTTCCAAACCAATCTTGCCAAAGTTTCCAAAAATTATAATTTCCGTTGTAGTGCGGCGTGTAAGTATAAAAAGCCGCAGTCGCCATATTGTTCGGCGTTACACGATAAGAATCAATTAAATAAGTCACGCCAGGAAGTTTTACCCAAGAAAGAGTTAGGGCATTATCCAAAAACCATCTTTTCCAACCAGCCGCGTAATCAACTTGCGTGGCAAAACCTTTATATTTTTGAAGAGTCGGATCGGACATAGAACAAGAATCACAAATTCCATAACCCGTTGCCCAATCCAACTGTTTTTGTGTTGGAAGGGCAGTGGTAACCAAACTTTGTTCTTTTTGCAAAGTTACAAGCAAAACTTTTGGGCTGATTTTATAACTTTGAGCCACACGCCAAATAATTTCCGACGCGGTTCGGCCAAGTCCATCCGTATCAATCGTCGCGTAATAGGCAAGGGAACTGCCCTTATCCTCTAAAAACTGTTGAACTTGTGCCAGAGACATTGCATTGTGGTCAGTTAATTCCTGGTCGGAGATAATGTAATTTGGGTTAAATTCAGCAAAAGCAAAATTAACCAATAAAAGCTGGCTTAATACAAATATTGCCAAAATACGCATAATTTTTGGTGATTTTAACTTCATAATTTATATAAATAGTATAGCAAATTTTCCCCTTGACAGCAAGAAGAATGTCTGCTAACTTAAAATCATCAACTGATGAGGCGAGTGCGGTTGGTTCCCTTCGCCTCCCGAACCAGAGAAGGAGGAAGATGGAGTGAAGAAGAAGCGTCTCGTGGCGATGAAATTGTTCTCTTCTACGTCGACATCGAGCTGGACCTCTACCTGACCCACACCGGCGGCGCCCTTCCGTTCTCGGTGATTCACACACCTACCTGGCGAGCGTCAACCTGACGCCAGCCGCACCGAGAGCAAATCTCCTGCCACTTGCCGACCCACTAGGTTGCCAAACCTTTGGGTCGGCCTTTTTTATTTATAAATTATTCTCTTGACAAAAAATTAATCCTGTCTTAATCTATCCAAAAGGTTAGAAACCTTAACGCGAGGCATTTCGCCCGCGTGGAAATAGTGGGAGGAGAGAGTGATGGTGGTGGACTTCCTTGGGCCCCTGATCGGCGTTGCGGTAGCCGTGACGCTTGCTCCGGATCCCTGGTTCGAACTGCTTCCCGACATCTTCTTCGACGCTTCTGGTGCGACCGGGCTCTGGCCCAAGGCGGCCACCCGTTGCACGTTCGAGGAGATCAACCGCAAGACTTCGGGAGAGTGTTCGCTCGCCTAATTGGCCCGGGACGGCGTCAACCGTCGCACCGAACCCGGGCAAAATGAAGAATGGCGGGCCACAGCCTTCAATCCGAGGAGAAGAGAAGGAGGAGGTCTGGCATGCCGAATGCTGGACTGTTCGCGCACTTCGTTGTGCGGAACCTGGCACGGCTCTTTTCGTCCCCGTCGCCGCTCGCGATTTTTGTCGTCCGTGGTGCACCACGGAATGACGCGCAGGGTGGCGCCTGGAGCAACGAAGAGATGATCAGCGGTTCTGGCCGACGGCGCGAACGCGATCCGTTCGGAACATGTTGACTCCCTGACCGGAGTCGCCCCGACTCGTGAGGAGACTGACAACCTCTTCCGAGTCGGGTCTTTTTTTATATAAAAAACCACGGCCGAGCAAGCCGTGATTTTAAATATTTTTTATTTTATTCCAAAAGTAATTTTTTTATCTTTATCTAGTCCGATCGCAACTTTATCTCCATCTTTTATCTTCCCTTCAATAATCTGCAAGGCCAGCTCATCCAAAATTTGATTTTGTATGACGCGCTTCAACGGGCGAGCCCCGAAAATCGGGTCAAAACCTTTTTCCGCGAGCATCTTTTTAACCGACTCAACAATCTCTAATTTTATTTTTTTGGTATCCAACCTTTTTTGCACTTCTGCTAGCTGTAATTCAATAATTTTCCCGATTTCTGATTTTCCTAAACTTTTAAAGATAACGATTTCATCGATTCGATTTAAAAATTCTAACTTAAATGTCTCACGCAAAATTTCCATGATTTTACTGCGCATTTCGTTGTCGCGGCTTACTTCGCGATTTTCTCCATCTTGAAAACCAATAGAAAAATCGCGAATTACTTGATTACCGAGATTTGAAGTCATAATAATAATTGTGTTTTTGAAATTCACGGTGCGGCCGCGGCCATCAGTCAAACGTCCATCATCTAAAATTTGAAGTAAAATATTAAAGACTTCGGGATGAGCTTTTTCAATTTCATCAAAAAGCACAACCGAGTATGGCCGGCGGCGAATAGCCTCGGTTAATTGTCCGCCTTCGTCATAGCCGACATAACCGGGAGGGGAGCCGACAAGCCGCGCTACGGAATGTTTTTCCATGTATTCTGACATGTCAACTCTAACGAGCGCGTTTTCATCATTAAACATAAATTCAGCAAGAGCTTTAGAAAGTTCAGTCTTTCCAACACCAGTCGGCCCGACAAAAATAAATGAACCAATTGGTTTTTTCTCTTCAGAAATTCCCGCCCGAGATCGGCGTAAAGCATTAGCAATGGTTTTAATCGCGTCTTTTTGTCCAATGACTCTCTTTTCAAGTTCTGCTTCCGCATGAGCTAATTTTTCAATTTCACCCTGGAGCATTTTGAAAACTGGAACGCCAGTCCAACGAGAAACAACTTTAGCAATATCTTCATCGGTTACTTCTTCACGCAAAATTCTTTTTTCACGCGGCGTCTTTTTAAGTTTCTTTTCAAGCGTGACAATTTCTTTTTCCAATTCAGGAATTTTTCCATAGCGAATTTCGGCGACTTTTTCCAGTTCACTTTTTCGTTCGGCAATATCAGCTTGCTGTTTAGCCACATCAATTTGTTTTTGGGCTTTTCTAATTTGGCTAATCAAATCTTTTTCATAACGCCAACCTATTTCCAATTCTTTTGATTTTTCTTGCGTCTCGGCCAGCTCTTTAGTTAATTTTTTTAATTCATCTTTTACATCTTCATTTTTTTCTTTCATTAAAGCTTGGCGCTCAATTTCCAATTTCATCATTTTTCTTTTTAACTGATCAAGTTCGGTCGGCATAGAATCAATTTCCATTCGGAGAGCGGAGGTTGCTTCATCAATTAAATCAACTGCTTTGTCCGGCAAAAATCTATCTGAAATATACCGGTGGGAAAGAGTGGCGGCCGCGATAATTGCTGCGTCAGTAATTTTCACGCCATGATGAACTTCATATTTTTCTTTGATGCCGCGAAGAATTGCGATTGTATCAAGAACAGAGGGCTCACCAACAAAGACCGGCTGGAAGCGCCGTTCAAGCGCCGCGTCTTTTTCTACATATTTATGATATTCTTTGATGGTTGTCGCGCCGATCGTATGCAATTCGCCGCGAGCTAAAGCCGGCTTCAACATATTTGAAGCATCCATCGCTCCCTCAAGCGCGCCAGCTCCGACAATGGTGTGCAATTCATCAATAAATAAAATTATTTTTCCGCTCGCTTGCTTCACTTCCTTAATGACAGCTTTCAAGCGATCCTCAAACTCGCCACGAAATTTTGTTCCGGCAAGCAACGCGCCAAGATCTAATGATACCAATTCTTTATCTTTCAAACTTTCCGGAATATCGCCCGCTACAATTCTTTGTGCCAGCCCTTCGACAATTGCTGTCTTTCCCGTACCTGCTTCACCAATTAAAACTGGATTATTTTTTGTCCGGCGGGAAAGCACTTGCATCACGCGGCGGATTTCCTCGTCGCGGCCAATTACTGGATCTAATTTTTTCTGACGCGCTAGTTCTGTCAGATTAACTGTATATTTTTCTAAAACCTGATATTTAGCTTCTGGTTCTGGAGAATCAACTTTTTGCGTACCACGAACTTCAGCTAAAACTTTCAGCGCGCCATCATAGGTCACGCCCGCGCTGGTTAAAATTTCACTAGCCTTACTCCTAACGCTAATTAAACCCAAAAGTAAATGCTCCGTACTAATATATTCATCTTTCATTTTTTTGGTCTCTTTTTCTACGGCGTAAAAAACCTGGACCATTTCCTGGCCAACATTCATTTGCGCCACGCCACCCACCCGCTTTCCGGCGTGCTTTGGAAGTTTCATAAATTCGGATAAAACTTTCTGTTTTAAATCCGGGACATTAACGCCCAATTTTTTAAGTAGGGAAGTGACGATTCCGCCCTCCTGATCCAAAAGTGCCATAACAACATGGAGAGGATCAAGATATTGATGATTATATTCAAAAACTAAACCTTGAGCCGCCTGAAGCGCTTCTTGAGATTTAGTAGTAAAGTTTTGTGGAAGCATTGGCATATTTTATATATTAGCAGTCTTAAGTTTAGAGTGCTAACTATATTTTAGCGCATTTAAAAAATGTGTCAATATCAAAAAGCCCGCGCGAGAATGCACGGGCCGATCTTAAAACTTCCGCTTCCTATTTTTATTTTCTCGCCAATTTTTCTAAAACATCAAGGGCAGTCTCAACAACTATGTTTTGAACAGAAGGAAGACCCTGAATACTGCGCATAATTTCAGGCCTCGAACCAATAAACTGATTAACTCTTCTTGTATCTTCAACCAAATCTCCGCTCCGGAGTGGGGGATATTCACGGTGTTTTTCGAAATACTCTCCAAAAAGTTTTTCAAAAAGACGTTTTAGTCCTTCAACTTGCTCTTGTTTTTCCCTCATTAAATCTTTTGAAACTTCGTTCATAAATTTTTATTTTAAAATTAAATTTAAATCTTCATTGCATTTAGCGCATTTGCCATTTTTATCACGGCGAAGAATTTCATAATTGGCGCGTTCAATCATTTTTGCATCACACTTCGGGCAGAAAGTCGTTTCATATTCTGGCAATGATACATTGCCTAAATAAATATAGTGCAAACCAAATTTTTTACCAATTTCATACGCCTGGAGCAGCGAAGATGGGGGAGTGGGCGGGAGATCTTTTAATTTGTAAGTCGGGAAAAATTTGGAAATATGCCAGGGAGTTTCTTTGCCCAGATCTTTCGCAATAAATTTAGCAATACCTTTGAAATGTTCTTCAGTATCATTTTGCCCGGGAACGACAAGTGTTGTAATTTCGAGCCATACGCCGCCTCGTTTCATTGCCTTTGCGGTTTCTAAAACCGGTTTTAATTTCGCTCCGCAAATTTCATTATAAAATTCTTCAGTAAAACCCTTTAAGTCAATATTTGCCGCGTCAAGAAAGGGGACTACTTTTTTTAAAACTTCTTTACTAGTATATCCGTTTGTTACCCAGATATTTTTTAAATTTTTCTTTCGCGCCAGTTTCATTGTCTCCAGAGCGAACTCAATAAAAATTGTCGGCTCATTATAAGTATACGCAATGCTCGGTGTTTTTGTGAGTAAAGCTTCGTTTACAACATCCTCTGGCGTCAAATTCATCCCCGGAATATTGCCTTCCTTAAATAAAACATTTTCCTTGGGCAGTTGGGCAATGTCGGCATTCTGGCAATAAAGACAACGAAAATTACAGCCGACCGTGGCGATAGATAAACTTTTTGTCCCAGGCAAAAAATGGAAAAGCGGTTTTTTCTCAATCGGATCAATATTTTTGGCGACAATTTTTCCGTAAACCAAAGAATAAAGTTTGCCGTCACGATTCTCCCGGACAGCGCAAATTCCGCGACCTCCTGGCGCGATTTGACAGTAATGGTTGCACGCCTGACATTGAACGCGATTTTCGGCCAATTTTTTATAGAATAGGGCTTCTTTCATGGGTATATTATAGCAAAATTTATCTAAAATATCATTTTTTGTCAATCTCTAAAAGTTTGCTCAAAATTATAAAAAATGCTATAATTTTATACTAAACATAATATAATTGCGGTCATGAATAAGCGTGCTTTTATTGCTATAAATTTACCCGATGAAATTAAAACAAAATTTGATTTAGTTATTGAAGAATTAAAAAAATTAAATCCCGACTACGGTATAAAGTGGATTGAACCAGAAAATTTGCATTTGACTCTGCACTTTTTCGGCGACCTGACTGAAAAACAAATTGCCCTTGTAGAAGAGGGGATCGAAGAAATAACAAAAAATATTGAATCTTTTAAAATGGCAACAGGCGATTTTGGTTGTTTCCCAAATGAACGGGAGCCGCGCGTTTTTTTCGCTGCGGCAGAGGCTACTAAAATTCTCCACGATCTTATTGGAAAACTTGAAGTAATGCTCGAAAATTTCGGTTATAAAGTAGACACTCGACCATGGCAAGGGCACTTAACTCTCGGCAGAGTTAAGGATTGGTCTAGATGTAAAATTTCTGGCGTAAAAATTATGCCAATGAATTTTACTGTAAAAAGTATTGAGCTTATGGAAAGTGAACTTACGCCAGAAGGTTCAATTTATTCCGTAATTAAATCTTTCCCGCTGAAATGAAAGTAAATATTTTAGGAGTTAAAATAGACAATTTCACGCGACAAGACGCGCTTAAAAAAATTGAAGATTTTTTTTCTGACAATCTACAACATTATATTGTTACGCCAAATCCGGAAATGGTTGTCGCAGCAGAGAAAGATAAGGAATTTTTAGAAATTTTAAACAAGGCCGACCTTGCCGTACCCGACGGCTTTGGACTGGTTTTAGCATCCCGCTATCTGCGTCGCCCTATCCTTGAAAGAATTCCGGGCGTTGATTTAATGTTAGATATCTGTAAAATAGCCGAACAAAAAAATTACTCAGTATTTTTAGTTGGCGCAAAAGAGGGATTGGCTAAGCCAGAAGAAGTTACTGAAGCTTTAGCTAAAAAATTTCCGAGGTTAAAAATTTCTGGTGACATTTTAGCTCGGGAAGAAACTGAAGAAAATTTAATTAAAAAAATAAATTTGAAAAAACCGGAAATTTTATTTGTTGCACTTGGAGCCGGTCGACAGGAAAAATTTATCGCCAATAATTTAACTAAAATTCCCTCAGTAAAAATCGCTATGGGCGTCGGGGGAGCATTTGACTTCATTGCCGGAAAAATAAAACGCGCGCCAAGCTGGATGAGAAAAGTCGGACTTGAGTGGCTTTGGCGGCTTTTTATGCAGCCCTGGCGGCTAAAAAGAATTTTAACAGCGACAATAAAATTTAGCTGGAAAATAATTAAAAATGGTAAAAAATATGCCTAAAAAAGAAAAAATTAGAGTGCGTATCGCTCCGTCTCCAAGCGGATATTTACATATCGGTACGGCAAGAACCGCACTCTTTAACTATTTATTCGCTAAAAACCAGGGCGGAAAATTTATTTTACGTATCGAAGACACTGATCTTGAACGCTCTGATGAAAAATTTACTAAAGAAATTATTGAAAGTTTAAAATGGCTTGGAATTGATTATGACGAAGGACCGGATATCGGAGGAGACTTCGGACCATACCGGCAAAGTGAAAGATTAGAAACCTACAAAAAATATTTGCAGCAATTATTGAAGGAAAATAATGCCTATTATTGTTTTTGCACTGAAGAAGAACTGGAAACTGAACGCCAAGCGCAAATGAAGAGGGGAGAGCCGCCAGTTTATTCCGGCCATTGCGCTAATTTAAGCGAAGCGGAAATAAAAAAATTTTTGGACGAAGGGAAAAAACCAATTATTCGTTTTCGAATGCCCGCTAAAAAAATAATTTTTAACGACATAATTAAGGGCGCCCTGGAATTTGATACAAAATTGATTGGCGACATCACAATTGCAAAAAATTTTAATGCGCCGCTTTACAATTTTGCCGTAGTGATTGACGATGAAACCATGAAAATCAGCCATGTCATTCGCGGCGAAGACCATATTTCCAATACACCAAAACAGATTGCTATAATTGAGGCGCTTGGTTTTACTAAACCAAAATACGCCCATATTCCACTCACGCTCGCGCCAGACAGGACAAAATTATCAAAACGCCACGGCGCCACGGCCATCGCCGATTATCGTGCCATGGGTTATCTCCCGGAAGCTATGATTAATTTTATAGCTTTCATGGGGTGGAATCCTAAAACCGACCAAGAATTTTTTACCAAAGAAGAATTGGTGAAAAATTTCTCCATGGACAATATGAACAAGGCTGCGGCAATTTTTAATATTGAAAAATTAAATTGGCTGAATGGCCATTATATCCGACAAATGGATTTAACGGCTCTCACGGAAAAATGTGTTTCATATCTTGAAAACGCAAATCTAATCAGTAAAATAGGAGATACTGAATGGAAAATAACAGCTACGGACGAATCACTAATTTTCGATCAATTGAAAAAAATAATTGCTCTGGAACAAGAAAGGCTAGTCAAACTTAGCGATTTATCAGAACTCGTTTCTTTTTTCTTCAAGAAAGACCTCGCTTATGACAAACAACTTTTGATTTGGAAAAAGATGACAGCAGAAGAAACCGCGGAACACTTGTCAGAAATGGAAAAATTTCTAGCCAAAGTTTCTCCAGAAAATTTTACTAAATCTTTTTTGGAAGAAAATATCAAAAAAATAATTGCGGAAAAAGAACTCGGAATGGGGGAGACCCTCTGGCCTCTCCGCGTTGCTTTGACTGGCCTAAAAGCTTCACCCCCGCCTTTTGAGGTAGCTGAAATTTTAGGTAAGGAAAAAACCTTACAAAGAATTATTTCGGCGAAAAATTTACTGTCGCGATAAAAAGTGCTATAATTAAGTTATGCCGCACAAAATCAGAAAAATAGCGGTTATTTTAACGGCAATCTCTTTGATTGTTCCTTTTAATTTTCTACGAATATCTACCGTTAAAGCTGAGACTTCGGGTACCAACGAACTTGTACAAGAACTTTCCGGCTTGGACAAGGAAATTGAAACAAAAAAGAAGGAAATTGAAGCGTTGCAAGAAAAGTCAGCAAGTTATAAAAGACAAATTGAAGATGCTCAGAAAAAAACCGCAAGCCTTGCTACAGAACTCGCGATTTTATCCAATAAAATTGCTAAAATAAAAATTGATATCGAAACCACGGAGAAAAAAATTGAGACAATCACTCTAGAAATACGGAGCTTGGAGACAAAAATTCAAGAAAAAGAAACCGAAATTACTACAAACAAGGATAGGATTTCTGAATTTTTACGATTAATCTATCGAAACGATCAAAAGGGGTACCTCGAAATTATAGCAACCAATCAATCATTCTCTGAGGTTTTTGATCAGATGAAATATGTTGAAAGTTTGCAAGCAGATCTACAAAATTCTTTAAATCAAATTCAGGAATTGAAAACTGAACTTGAGGATCAAAAAATCCAAAGAGAAACTAAAAAAATTGAAGCAGAGGATTCAAAAAATGACTTGGTAAAGATGCAAAGTTCGCTTGAGGAGCAAATTATGAGTAAAGAAGTTTTGCTTGATAAAACTTACGCCTCGGAAAAACAATTTCAAAATTGGTTGTTACAATCAAAATACGAAGAAGACCAAATTAATTCAGAAATTACTTCTCTCGAAAGAACAATCAGACAAAAACTCGAGGAAAGTGATAAAGCATTTTCCGAAGGACAATCTGGATCTGTGGCGCTTTCTTGGCCCGTCGATCCGAGTAGGGGAATTACCGCGACTTTTCACGATCCCGACTACCCCTATCGCTATATTTTCGAACATCCAGCAATTGATGTTCGTGCCTACCAGGGGACTCAAATTAAGGCGCCAGCTCCTGGTTATGTTGGTAAAATAAAAAATGGCGGGCAAAAAGGATATAGCTATATTATGTTAATCCACGCTAATGGCATTTCTACTGTTTACGGGCATATTTCAAAAATCAATGTCCAGGAAGATACGTATGTAATCAGGGGACAGGTGATTGGCCTTTCAGGAGGCATGCCCGGCACGCCTGGTGCCGGACCGCTTACAACTGGTCCGCATTTACACTTTGAAATTCGTTTAGACGGAATCCCTGTTAACCCGCTCGATTATTTACCATAAAAAAATAATTAAATAAAACCACGCTTGAAGCAGCGTGGTTTTTTGTTATGTTAAACTAGTTACTTAATTGGCAGGGAAGAGGGGCATTTTATTATACACTATGCGTCGCACAATGTACCTTATACGACGCTTCCTTATATCTATCTTAAGTGCCCACCTATTAATTACTTATAATAAACCCTATCTTCAAACCTCAGATCAACATATTGTAGTCCTTTTCTTTCTTCCAGGTTCTTTTCTACCAAAAATGCGCTGAGTTTTACAATCTGCGCGTTTAAATCGTTTGTAAGCGAAAAGTAGGTATCCCAGCCCTCACTAGTCCGAACCTTTATGGTGGAATCATTGTGGTTTGCCATCGAAAAATTTGAAATAATAAGCCTTGTGGTGCGTGACAAATTATTTTGTAGATCATTTATAGCCTGAACTGCCTCACTGGTTAAAATTTTGTTTTTAATTGCCAGAGACGCGTTACTATCATCAAAAACCACCGCCATTTTGGCCCCAGGTTGATTTCCTAGGTATCCTGATACCTCCGTTTCCGCGATTTCGCGGATTACCATTCCCTCCCAATCAATAAGATAAAATTTTTCCGCTGTTTTCCAAACCAGGGCTGGTTTTTTTTCTTCTAAAAAAACTTTGATTACCCCTGGTAGACTTTTATTAATTTTTAAAAGATTTAGCGCGTATTTTTCATTTAATGTATTTTTAGCAGATTCCTCGTCAAAAATAAAAATATTATTCTGGCTAAAAATAAAAAATCTATGGCTTGCAACTTGTTCATCAACTATAGCGCGGATCTCGTCATAATTAATTTTTTCTAATCCAGATATTTCAATTTTATTTATGCTAAAATATGGCGAGAAAAAAATAAAATAAGCTAAACCCGAAACAAAAATAAAAAATAAAAACGCGATTAACTTTCCGCGCCATCCGTACCGCCGCCTGGATCCTTTACTAAAACCAACTCCCCCTTTTCCCCCTCCAAAAAACGGGTTTGCGTAGCTCTTTTTATGATAATCTTTCATCCTCCCCATATTCTTGAAGTTACACTATGTGTCGTAAAATATATGGATTAATTCTCGTCACAACTTCGTAATTAATTGTCCCTATTTTTTGCGCTAAATCTTCCACACTCACTTCTTCCCTCCCCTGCCGGCCCAAAAGCACAACCTCATCTTCTAATTCAACTTTTTCCACATCAGTCACGTCAATAATTATCATATTCATGCAAACCCTACCTAGAATCTTGCAACGCTTACCGCGGACTAAAACACTGCCAATGCTTGAAAGCTTTCTATCATAACCATCGTAATAGCCAATTGGTAAAATAGCGATTTTTGAATCACGGCTCACACGTTCGGTCAAACCATAGCCAACTGAGGTGCCCGCTGGAATATTTTTGATCTGCGCGACAATTGTTTTCCAGGTCAAAACTGGTTTTAATTCTAATTCCAAATTTTTATTTTTCGCGACCGCCTTTGTTTCTTTTGAAGACCAGAGTCCGTACATACTAATCCCAAGCCGCACCATTTCAAAACGCGTTTCGGGAAATAAAATTGTGGCCGCGGAACAGGCGGTATGCCTAAGCGGCAGTAAACCTTCTTTTTTTAAAATTTCCGCAACGCGGGAAAAAGTTTCAAGTTGTGACTTAGCGAAACTTGAATCAGTTGTGTCTTCAATATTGGCGTAATGAGTGGAAAGTCCCTGAACTTCAATTGAGGGAAATTGTTTTACAAATTTTATAAATTCTAAAATTTCATTTTCCGAGACGCCTTGCCGTGAAGTTCCGGTTTCAATTTTGATATGAATTTTTGGATTTAAATTTGGATTATGGATTGGAATTTTGCCGAGCTTTTCTATTGTTTCTTTGTTATAAACCGTCAAACTGATGTTATTTTTGACCGCTTCACGCAAATCGGCCAACTCGGTATAGCCCAAAACTAAAATTGGCTTTTTAATGGCGACCTGTCGCAATTTTAATGCTTCGGAGATTGAATCTACGCCAAGCCAATCAACTTTATCAGAAATAACTCCAGCCACCTCAACTAG
>JBAZEY010000012.1:0-25711 GCA_041653675.1 Patescibacteria group bacterium
ACATATTGGTAAAATATATGAGGTAAATTTTGTCGGCGTGCCCTTGAAATTAAAAATTATTGCCGACCGATCAATTGATATGAATTTTGGTACGGGCGCGCTTGGCGTGACGCCGGCGCATTCCATGGCCGACTGGCAGATGGCGGAGAAAAATAATTTGCCGATTGTAAAAGTGATTGATGAACAAGGAAAAATCAGAGATGGCTTTGCGGAATATTCCGGAAAATCCACAGCCGAGGCGCGAGAAAAAATTCTTGAAAAATTAAAAACAGCAGGACTGATTGAAAAAGAAGAAGAAATAGAAAATAATTTATCCATTTGTTACCGCTGCGGCACGCCGGTTGAGCCCCTGCCTTCGCTTCAATGGTTTATTGATGTTAATAAAAAAATTCCAAAATATAAAAAGTCGTTGAAGGAATTGTCAATCGAAGCGGTCAAAAAAGGAGTTTTTGGTCAGAAAAAAATAGAGATTATTCCTGAGCAATTTGAAAAAGTTTATTATCATTGGATGGAGAATTTGCGCGACTGGTGCATTTCGCGGCAAATTTGGTTTGGCCATCGCGTGCCGGTTTGGTACAAAGATAAAGAAATTTATGTTGGAGTGGAAGCGCCACAAGGCGATGGTTGGAAACAGGATCCAGATACTTTGGATACGTGGTTTTCTTCCGGGCTTTGGACTTTTTCAACTTTGGGCTGGCCTGTCTCGCCCGCTTCGACGAATCGAGGCGAGCCGAGTCAAGGCGGGCCGGAAAAAACTAAAGATTTGAAAAATTTTCATCCAACTTCGGTTTTGGAAACCGGTTATGACATTTTATTTTTCTGGATTGCGAGAATGATTTTGATGACAACTTATGTTTTGGGCGATATTCCTTTTGAAAAAGTTTACCTCCATGGACTAGTCCGCGACGAGAAGGGAAGAAAGATGTCCAAGTCGCTCGGCAACATTATTGATCCCCTGGATATGATCGCAAAATACGGCACGGACGCAGTGCGTCTTTCTTTGGTGCTTGGAACTTCGCCGGGTAATGATATGAAGTTAAGCGACGAGAAAATCGCTGGCTTCAGGAATTTTACAAATAAGTTATGGAATATTGGGCGGTATGTTATAGAAAAAACAAAAGGCGAAAATGGTGGGAAAAAAATCAAGGCGGAGACGCTCGCGGAAAAATGGATTTTGTCGCGGCTCAATAATGTCGTTGGCGAAGTGACAAAAAATCTTGATGAGCTTGAATTTTCCCAGGCCGGAGAAAAATTGCGCGCTTTCACTTGGGACGAATTTGCCGACTGGTATATTGAAATTAATAAAATTCAGCCGAATAATTTGTTGTTGGCAAATTGTTATGCCTCACTTTTGAAGCTTTGGCATCCGTTTATGCCGTTTGTTACGGAGACGTTGTGGCCGAATTTTGGTGAAAAATTATTAATGATTTCTGAATGGCCAAAATTAGATAAAAAGTTGATTGATAAAAAAGCGGAAAAAGATTTTGAAATTTTAAAAAATGTGATTGTAGCAATCCGCGGTCTGCGCGCCGATTACAAAATAGAGCCGGCAAAGAAAGTTTCGGCAATGATTTATAGTGGCGGAAAAACAAAACTTTTGGAAGAGCAGGCGGAAATTATTAAAATTTTGGCACGGGTGGAAAATCTGGAAATCAAAAAATCTGGAGAAAAACCAGAAAAATCTGTTGGCGCGGTAGTTGAAGGAGTAGAAATTTATCTACAGCTCGCTGGATTAATTGATGTGCCAAAAGAAAAAGCGCGATTAGAAAAAGAATTATTTGAAGCGGAAAAATATTTTGGAGTTTTAGAAAATAAATTATCTAATAAGTCATTTCTCGCGAACGCGCCGAAAGAACTTGTGGCCGGCGAAAAGGAAAAAATGGAATTGCAGAAAGAAAAAGTTCAAAAAATTAAAGATCAATTAAAATCTTTGTCATAAATTTATGAAAATTAATACTGACGAGAAAAAAATCCAAGAAATTTTGACGCGGGGTGTGGAAAATGTTTATCCGTCGCGGCAAGATTTTGAAAAAGCGCTCAAAAACGGAAAACAATTGACCATTTACAATGGCATTGATCCGACCGGGCCGACGTTGCATATTGGTCACGGCGTGGTGCTTTTGAAATTGCGCCAGTTGCAGGAACTCGGCCATAAAATAATTTTATTGATTGGCGATTTTACAGGAATGATCGGCGATCCGACCGACAAAACGGCGACGAGAAAAAAATTAACGCGCAAAGAAGTTTTGGAAAATTGTAAAAATTACGCCAAACAAGCCGGGAAGATTTTGGACATGAAAAAGGTTGATCTTAAATATAACAGCAAGTGGCTCGGAAAATTAAATTTTGCCGATATTGTTGAACTCGCATCACATTTCACCGTCCAACAAATGTATGCAAGGGATATGTTTAGAAATCGGATGAATTGGAAAGCTATCTGTGAAAAATGTGGAGAGTTAATGTTTCTCGGTCAAACTACAGCCCCGCCTTGGGTGGGTAGATGTCAGAAATGTATGCACGCAGTGTCTTTTGATAATACCTCGGGGGTCTCTTCTGGTTTAACCTCTCCCTCTCCGATTTACCTTCATGAATTTTTGTATCCCCTAATGCAAGCATATGACAGCGTGGCCATGGATGTTGATGTTGAAATTGGCGGTAATGACCAGACATTTAATATGTTGGCCGGCCGCGACCTGATGAAAGATTTGAAACAAAAAGAAAAATTTGTTTTGACGACAAAATTGCTCGTTGATCCGACCGGGAAAAAGATGGGCAAGACCGAGGGCAATATGGTGACGCTCATGGATACGGCCGAAGAAATGTATGGAAAAGTGATGAGCTGGCCGGACACTTTAATGCCCGTAGCGTTTGAGATTTGCACACGCGTGCCGATGGATGAAATAAAAAATATTTTAGCCGGTGATCCGCGCGACGCAAAAATGAAATTAGCGAGAGAAATTGTGACATTATATCACGGGGCAAAAAATGCAGTCGCGGCGGAGGAAAATTTTGTGAAAATTTTTCAGAAAAAAGAAGCGCCGGAGGAAGTAGTAGAAGTAAAAATAGGAAATGCGAAAATTAATATTCTCGAATTGCTCGTGGAGACAAAGTTGGCCGCGAGTAAAGGCGAGGCGCGAAGATTAGTAGAACAAGGCGGAGTAAAAGTAGGCGACAAAATAATTGATGACATCAACGCCGTGGTAGAAATTTCTGCCGAAGGAATTTTAATTCAAAAAGGAAAGAGACACTTCGTGAAAGTGAAAAGTTAAATTTCGGGATCTATTATGTGGTTAAAAATAAAAAAAGAAATTACCGGCTTGGTTAAGAATAATTTTCCCGAACTTCCGATATCGGAAGAAGATCTTGCTTTTCCGCCGAATCCAGAATTTGGCGACCTGTCTTTGCCTTGTTTTAATTTTGCCAAAGCGCAAGGCATTTCTCCGCCGGAGATTTCTAAAGAACTCGCCGAAAAAATTAAGCCAGCCGGAATTGTCGGGAAAATTGCCGCGGCCGGGCCGTATCTTAATTTTTTTCTTGATAAAAGAAAAATGGCAAGACTGGTTTTGAACCATATTTTGAAAGAAAAAGAAAAATACGGAAACAGCAAGATGGGAAAAGGGAAGCGAGTGATGATAGAATTTTCCAACGCCAATACTCACAAAGAATATCATGTTGGTCATCTTAGAAATCTTTGCTATGGCGATACTGTGGCTCGGCTCTTATCCGTCACTGGACATAAAGCAACTCCCGTTTCATATATTAATGATTTTGGAATCCATGTAGCAAAAACTCTTTGGGCTTATGAAAAATTTTATAAAAATGAAAAGCCGCCGGAAAATCTAGGATATTTTCTCGGACAAATTTATGCTCGCTCGACCGCTGAAATTGAAAAAGATCCAGAGGCTAAAGAAGAAGTAAGCGCTTTAATGACAAAGATTGAAAGTCGCCGCGGAAGCGAATATAAACTTTGGCAAGAGACGCGGGAATGGAGTATCAAACAGTTCGAGGAAATTTATAAAGAAATGGGCGTTAGTTTCGATAAAATTTTTTATGAGAGCGAAGTAATTGATGAGGGGAGAAAAATAGTTGATGATCTTTTCCAAAAAAATTTTTTGGTGAAAAGCCAGGGCGCAGTTATTGCCAATCTGGAAAAATATAATCTCGGGGTTTTGTTGTTCTTGCGCTCCGACGGAACGGCCCTCTATCCAGTCGCCGATATTCCTTTGGCGATAAAAAAATTTAAAAAATATAAATTGGACGAATCAATTTATGTGGTTGACGTTCGGCAGAGTTTATATTTTGAGCAGTTATTTAAAATTTTGGAGTTGCTTGGGTATAAACAAAAAATGATTCATTTGGGTTATGAATTTGTAAAGTTACCATCGGGCATGATGTCCTCGCGCACGGGCAACGTCATTACTTACGAAAATTTACGGACAGAGGCGTTGGAGCGGGCAATTGCTGAGACAAAAAAACGGCATGCCAACTGGAGCGAAGAACAAATTAAGGAGACGGCGGAAAAAATAGTGGTCGGAGCGATGAGATTTGAAATGGTAAAAGTTGGCAAAGAACAAACAATCACATTTGATATTGATAGAGCCCTACATTTTGAGGGTTTTACCGCCGCGTATCTCCAATACACGCACGCGAGAATTTGTTCCATTATCCGTAAGGCAAAAATAAAAATATCAGACAAAATTGATTTTGATAAATTTCAGGAAAAGTGGGAATATAATTTGATGATTGAACTCGCGAAGTTTCCTGATATTTTAGAAAAGGCAGCGTTGGCTTATAACCCAGCCGTACTCGCCGACTATCTCTATGGTTTAGCAAGAGCTTTTAGCGATTTTTACCGCGACGTAAAGGTCATTGGTACAGACCCAGAAGCCCAAAAAGCAAGAATTGCCTTGATTGATGCCGTGAAAATTGTTTTAGTCAAGGGTTTAAATGTTTTGGGCATAGCTGCTCCAGAGGAAATGTAAGGCCCTTGTTTTAGAGATTTTGAGGTGGTAAAATTAAAACGTAATTTAAAAAGAGTTTTAAAGATAAAATTTATGTTTAAAGACATCTATCCGAAAGAGGGAGGGGACGTAGAAACAATCATCGGTCCTTCGGTAAAAGTTGAGGGGGATTTTACAAGTAAGGGTAATGTGACAGTGGAGGGAGTAGTTCATGGATCTTTAAAAACTGAAAAAGATTTGAAGGTCGGCGTGGGCGCGAAAATTTCCGCGAGCGTTTTTGCTACCAATGCTTTCATCGCCGGAGAAGTTAAGGGTAATGTAAAAGCGAGCGGGCGGCTGGAACTCACTGACACTTCAAAAATTTTTGGTGACATTGAGGCCAAGACGATTATTATGGCCGCCGGAGCTTTTTTGAACGGCAAATGTACAATGTGCAACGATGCCCTGCCACTTCCGCATCTTCAGGACAATGACGCCTTGAAAAAGAATAATAATAAGAAGTAGTCGGATTTTCGTTTTTAGATTCTTGATATGTATCAATATATTTACGATGCTTTTCTTTCGGAGGAAAAGTATCTCCGCCCGATGACGATTATTGAAAATCGTCTCGCTGATCTTGGACTTCAAGGGCGGGTAAATCGCCTGAATCTTTTTAAGGATCCTCGAGAGCTAATTTTAGAAGGAATAAAAAGAGGGGTGGATACAGTGGTGGCGGTAGGAAATGATGAAACGCTTTTTCGCGTTGTGAATGCCGTTGGCGATTTTAATTTGACCCTAGGCATAATTCCCGTGGGGCCAAAAAATGAAATTACAAAAATTTTGGGAGTTGAAGAAGGGCTTTTGGCCTGCGATTGTCTTTCGAGCCGTTTGATTAGGCGGATAGATTTAGGAAAAATTAATGATGTCTACTTTCTTGCTCATCTAAAAACTAATTCGGAAGTGAGCTTAAGATATGGAAAAGAATATCGGGTAAGGTCGATTGAAAATAATTCGGTAGAAATTTATAATCTGCCGACAGGGGAAGAGATGGCTGATCCGGAAGATGGTTATCTTGAAGTGCGCATTAAACCTTCGGAAAGAAATTTTTTAAAAAAATTTACCAAAGGAAGTTTATCGTCGGATGGGAAAAGTTATTTCCCAGCGCAAAAAGTATTTTTGGAGGGAGGCGAAGGAGCAAGAATTTTGGTTGATGGATTTAAATTAATTAATCCTCCAGCCGAAGTTAGGATCTTGCCGCGCCAGTTAAAAGTTATCGTTGGAAAAAATAGATTATTTTAAAAAGTAATTTCTAACAACATAATATGAAACCACAAATAGACAAAGGTTTATGCATCGGCTGCGGACTTTGTGAATCGCTTTGCCCGGCCGTTTTCAAACTTGACGACGGGAAATCAACAGTTTTAGAAGGAGTTGATTATAAAGGTAATAAAGATTGTGTCCAAAAGGCCATTGAGAATTGCCCAGTTCAAGCCATCAGTTGGGAACAAAAGTAAGGGGTGGTCAGATTTTTATAAATGTGTTAAATTGGATGTTGCCGCGCCCGGGTGGCGAAATTGGTAGACGCACTACCTTGAGGTGGTAGCGCTCGCAAGGGCATGGAGGTTCGACTCCTCTCCCGGGCATATAAAATTAGGCGGAAGGAATATTTTGTCGTCATTGCCCGTCCTTTTCGGGCGGCTAGCTCAGTTGGTTAGAGCGTCTCGTTTACACCGAGAAGGTCGGGGGTTCGACTCCCTCGCCGCCCATTGTTTAAAATTATGATTACAAGAATTATCGTCGGAATCGTCGGTATAGTTATCGGTTCAATAATGGTGATCCGCTCAGAGTGGCTCCTGTCTTTTTTTGGCCGGATTAACTGGGCGGAAATTCATCTTGGTTCTGAAGGGGGGACGAGAGTTTTTTACAAACTTCTTGGCATTTTGGCGATAATCATTTCTCTCATGATTATGACGGGAATGATCGAAGGATTATTGATGGCTATTTTTGGTCCGTTATTTGGGCAGCGTTGAATTTAAAAAAATAAATTAATTTTAAATTGTATGCCCGAAGAATTAAAGGTTTTGAAAATTTCTGGCGGTAATACTTTACTTGATCCCTATTTTATTTTTGAACAAATAGGATTGGGAGCTGGCAATAAGATCGCTGATTTAGGTTGCGGGGCAGCTGGACATTTTGTTGTTCCCGCGGCAAAAATTGTCGGAAAAGAAGGAATTGTTTATGCCGTCGATCTTTTAAAGTCTGTCCTTGACGCCGTCAGAAGTAGGGCAAAAATGGAAGGAGTGGGTAATATTGAAACAGTTTGGTCAAATCTTGAAATTTATGGAGCAACAGATATTAAGGAAGGCAGTCTTGATTTAGCGCTTCTGGCAAATACTCTTTTTCAGATTCCAAAAAGGGGAGAAGTTTTTCGGGAAGCAGTAAGGCTTGTGAAAAATGGTGGGAGAGTCGCGGTTGTTGAATGGGGACTCGCCGCCGCACCACTCGGTCCGCCGCTCGATCGTCGTCTTAATAAAGATACGGTGAGAGAGTTGGCGCGGGCTAATGGCTTGGCTGAAGTTAAAGAATTTAAAGCTGGACCATATCATTACGGTTTGATTTTTTCTAAAAACTTAAAATAAAATTAAAAAGTAACTATGATTAATTTTGAGAGACTGTTAGATTTAAATTTTTGGTTTGCTCTGCGGCCAACGGCTTTGAGCGAGAAAACAACGATTATTTTAGCGATTGGTTTCGCCGTATTTTTGGTATTGGGAATTATTTGTGGTTTTTTGGCAAAAACTAAAAAGCAAAATCCTCCGATGGTAAAACTTCTTCGAAAATTTAAAAAGATGTTTTCTACCATGGCCGTGGTTGGTTTCATCGTGCTATTTTTTACCTATGAGCAAATTTATCTTTTAGGCAGTCGTTTTTGGTTTTTAGCCTGGTTTATCGGGCTCGTCGTCTGGGTAGTTTTTATTGTTCTTTATGCCGCGAGAAAAATGCCGAAAGAAAAAGATGAATTAGAAAAGAAACAAAAATATCTTAAATATTTAGCTTAGATAAATAATGTCGCACGATCGCCAGGATTTGGGGCAGCTAGGAGAAAAATTGGCTTGTGATTTTTTAAGAAAGCAAGGATACAAAATTATTGATCAAAATTATCGGACGCGCGGAGGAGAAATAGATGTTATAGCGAAAGAAGGGGAAATGGTAGTTTTTGTTGAAGTAAAAACGAGAATCAGCGCGGAGTTTGGCTATCCAGAAGAGGCAATTGACGCAAGAAAACAGCATAAATTGGCCATGACTGCCGAAGCGTATCTCGCGGCTCATCAGCTTTATGAGGCGGATTATCGGATTGACGCGATTGGAATAGAAATGGAGCGCGGTGGCCGATTAAAAAATTTACGCCACGAAAAGGATGTAGTTGGCTGGTAAACTCTTGATTTATTTATTATCATGTGTTATCATAAAAATGTAACTAGTTCCTTCCGGACTAGTTTATTTAATAAGTAAAAGTAAAAATTATAGAATTATGGCTTCACCTATTTATCAAGCAATCAAACAAATTTGCGAAGAAAAAAATATAAAGCCAGAATCGGTTATTGAAACCATTGAGGCGGCGCTCGCGGCTGCATACCGTAAGGATTTTGGCACCAAAAATCAAAATATTAAAGTTGAATTTAACCCGGAATCTGGAGATTTTAGGGTTTTTGATATTAAAATTGTAGTAGGGGATGAGCTTGCTGCTAAATATGAGGAAGAAAAAAAAGAAAGAGAAGAGAGAATCAAAGAAGGACTACCCGAAGAGAAAAAAGAGAAAGAAGGAAAAGCGGAAGAAACTGAGGGCGAGGAAGAATTGAAGTTTAACCCAAAATTAAATTTAAGTCTTACCGAAGCGAGGGCGCTCAAAGCTGATGCCGAACTAGATGAAGTTATAAAAACCGAACTCGAAGTTCCGGGAGCTTTCGGACGCATGGCTGCTCAGACCGCGAAGCAAGTAATTATTCAAAAATTGAGAGAAGCTGAGCGCGATACTTTATATAATGAATTTAAGGGGAAAGAGGGCGAACTTTTACAGGGAACGGTCCAAAGAACGGAAGGAAGAATGGTCCTGGTTGATTTGGGTCACGTCGCCGCGCTTCTTCCTCCAGAGGAACAAATTGAAAAAGAAAAATATACGCCGGGCATGCGTATGAAATTTTATTTAAAGGAAGTGACGATGACAACTAAGGGTCCGCAGATTATTGTCTCCCGCTCTCATCCGGAAATTATCCGTAAACTTTTTACTTTTGAAATTCCAGAAGTTGCTAATGACGTAGTAAAAATTAGAGCGATTGCTCGTGAGGCAGGTTCCCGTTCAAAAATCGCGGTCTCGACCGAGGATGAAAATATTGATCCGATAGGTTCATGCATTGGGCAGAGAGGCACGCGCATCCAGACAATCATTAATGAATTAAACGGTGAAAAAATAGACGTTGTGCAGTGGAGCGACAAAATTTCGGAATTAATTGCTAACGCCCTTTCTCCGGCTAAAATTTCCAATATCGAAATTAAAGAAGAAGAAAAATCAGCCTTTGTGGAAGTTAAAGATGATCAGCTTTCTTTAGCGATTGGACGCGGCGGGCAAAATGTTCGTTTAGCCGCAAAATTAACCGGCTGGAAAATTAATATTGGCGGAGGAGAAAAGGCGGTAGTCGAGACGGGCGAAGAAGCTCCGGGGGAAACAGAAAAAAAGGTGGAAGAGGAAGAAAAAAAAGAGGAGGAAAAACCGGTTGAAGAGGAAAAGGCGGAAAAATCAAAATAATTAGTTAATTCATTTACCCTTAATATTATATTTTGTGATCGCTCTCTTTAACACAATTTTTTATCAGCCTCTTTTTAACCTGTTGGTTTGGTTTTACAACGTTATCCCCGGCCACGATATCGGTTTGGCAATCGTACTTTTGACAATTTTGATTAAATTAATTCTTTATCCCTTTTCCCTGCAGGCGATTCGCGCCCAGAAAGCCCTTGCCGAGCTCCAGCCGAAAATGGAGGAATTAAAAGTTAAATATAAAGATCAAAAAGAAGAGATGTCCAAGGCGATGATGAATCTTTATAAAGAAAATAAGGTGAACCCGCTGTCTTCTTGTTTGCCCATTCTGATTCAATTGCCATTTTTAATCGCCGTATACCAAGTTTTTATTCATGGTTTAAGTTCGCAAGGATTGGAAAATCTTTATTCTTTTGTTGCTAATCCCGGCCACATCAATGCCGTTTCCATGGGTTTTCTCGATCTTTCAAAACCAAACATAATTTTAGCAGTGCTTGCCGGCGCGGCGCAATTTTGGCAAGCGAAAATGATGCCTCGGCAAAAGCCGCCCCAAAAAGTTCCAGGATCAAAGGATGAAGGAATGGCTGCGATGATGAATAAACAGATGTTGTATTTTATGCCAGTCATTACGGTTTTTATTGGTGCGACCTTGCCAGGCGGCCTTACTTTTTATTGGTTTTTCACCACTCTTCTGACTGCTCTTCAGCAATATTTTTATTTTAAAAAAGACAAGAAGACCGACAGCAAACAGCAAATAACGCCGTAATTTTAGTTGTAAGTCCTTATGACAATAAGTCATAAAAATTTAATTGGTTTACCCGTTCAAACAAAAAGCGGTTTGCTTTTGGGAAAAATTAGAAGTTTTGAAATCGAAAGCGATACTCAAACCATCTCGCGCTACGTCGTAAAAAGCCGGAATTTAATTAGCAAATTGTTGTCCGAGGAAGTTGAAGAAATAATAATCGGTCGAGCCCAAGTCATATCTATAGATGAAGAAAAAATGGTAGTGGACGACACCAGCGTTAAAGAACTCGGCGGCGTCAGGATACTCCGGGGAGCAGAGAAAAACGCGCCGGTGCTCGGAAGTCGTCTAAGTATTTCAAAAATCAATGGAGAATGTTCAAAATAATTTGGAAAAATCTATTCTGGCCACGATTGCCTATTTTGATGTTTTTAATTACCCGTTAACAGTTACGGAAATCTGGAAGTGGCTTTATTCGAAAGAAGAATCGCGCGATGGTTCACCGACTATTGGAGAAATCTGGAAAAATTTGGAAAATAATCAATCATTAAAGTCTCTGGTTAATTCCCGCCGGGGATTTTATTTTTTAAAAAATAGAGATGATTTGGTGGAAATCAGGGAGGCGAGATATGTTTTGGCCGTGAAGAAAATAAAGAGAGCGCGTCGCGTCGTCAAATTTTTAAAATTTATTCCCGGGATAAAAATGATCGCGCTTTGCAATAGTCTCGCCTGGACGAACGCTCGGGAAGAAAGTGATATAGATTTTTTTATTGTCACTGATAAAAATAAAATTTGGACAGCGCGTTTTTGGTCGGCGGGATTTTTACAAATTTTTGGTCTTCGGCCAAGTAAAAAAAATACTAGGGATAAAATTTGTTTAAGTTTTTTTGCCGATTACGATTCACTTAATTTAGAATCGTTGGCGACGGAATCGCCAGACATTTATTTAATTTATTGGGTCGCGCAACTCCAGCCGCTTTTTGACCGCGGAGGGATGTATAATAAATTTTGGCAAGCCAACGCTTGGATCAAGAAATTTTTGCCTAATGTTTTCCCGAGGGATGAAGTAAATGAGATTAGTGAGAATCGGCCAGGCAAAATTGGATTGGGAGAGAAGTTTTTTCGTTGGATGCAGCTAAAATTAATGCCAAAAAGCTTGAAGGACATGGCCAATCGTGATAGCCGGGTAGTGGTCTCGGATCATATGTTAAAATTCCACGCCAATGACCGGCGCGAAGAATATAAAAAAATGTGGGAAGAAAAAGTAGTTAACTTGATAAATAGTTAAAGGATATGAAAATATTAGAAAGAATAATTGAGCGGGGAATATATTTGTTTGTTTTTCTCCTACCCTGGCAAACGAGGTTGATTTTGAACGAAGGGAATTTGAACGGCTATTGGGAATATGGAACGATTAGTATTTATGCCACGGAAATTTTGTTGTGGGGAATATTCGCCTTGGTAGTAATTCAGTGGATGGCAAATAAATTTAAAAGTCAAAAATCCGAAATTCAGATATCAAATAAAATTGAAAATAAAAAATATAAATTTGTTTTTATATTTTTGGGAATTTTTACGATCTGGTCTTTGATTTCCATTTTTTGGTCTAATTCAAAAACAGCGACGTTCGGGGAATGGATTCATTTGATTGAGGGCGTAGGTTTATTTTTAGTTTTGCGGACAACTAAGTTTAATAAAGCAAAATTGCTGTGGGCGTTTGTGTTCTCGGCCTTGATTCAAGCCGGACTTGGCCTTTGGCAATTTTTATCTCAGGCGACTTTTTCTTCCAAATGGCTTGGTATGGCAATGCATGATCCGGCCGTTCCCGGAACGGTCGTCGTGGAAACCGCGCTCCGCCGCTGGCTGCGCGCTTATGGCGGTCTTCCTCATCCAAACATGCTGGCAGGATTTTTGGCCGCGGCGATGTTTTTTACTTTCAGGCTTTACCAGAAGATTGATTATAGTTTTAAGAAACTTTTTCTGCCGGTTATTTTTTCGATTTTATCTCTTGGGCTTTTCGCCACATTTTCCAAAAGCGTCATTTTAAGTTTTTTGGCAGCTTTAATTTTATCATGGATTGCATTTTTTATTTTTAAACAATCCAAAGAGTCTAAAATTGATTTATTAAAATTTACTTTGATTTTTTTAGTGATTGCCTCAATTTTTTCCGCGATTTTTTGGGAGCCGGTGCAAACAAGAATTTATGGAGCGGAAAGATTGGAAATAAAATCAACTACAGAGCGGTTAAATTATTTTGGGGAAGCTTGGCAGTTGATAAAAAAACATCCGTTGGTTGGCGTTGGTCTTGGAAATTACACCGCAGCCATTCATAATGAAATTGATTTGAGTCGGGCAGTTTGGGATTATCAGCCGGTTCACAATATTTATTTGTTAATTTTATCAGAGCTTGGAATTATGGGTTTATTTTTATGGCTGACATTGATGTTTCTCATTATAAAAAAATTACCAATTACCAATTACCAATTACCAATTACTTTTTTCGCCATTGGCCTTTTTGATCACTATCTTTGGACGCTTTATTTTGGTATACTATTGTTCTGGATGATTTTAGGAATAGGGCAAAAAGCTCTTGACAATTCTTTTGACAAGGCATAAGATACAACGTAAAATACTATGATAAAAACAGACAATTTAGTCTGCTTTTTAGCTCTAAAATTAATCTTAAAAAAGAAAAATATGAACATCAAACCATTAGGCGACAGAGTCGTTATAAAACCAATTGCTGAAGACATCACCACAAAATCGGGTATTGTTTTGCCGGAAACCGTGGAAAAAGAAAAGGCCGAGAAAGGTGAAGTTTTGGCCGTGGGTCCGGGCCGCGTGCTTGATAATGGGAACTTAGCGCCAATGTCAGTTAAAGTTGGCAATAAAGTGATGTTTAAAAAATACAGCCCTGACGAAATTAAAGTCGACGGCGAAGAATTATTAATTATTTCCGAGCAAGATATTTTAGCAATTGTTTAAAATAAGAATTAAATTTAAAATATTATGGCAAAACAGATATTATTTAGTGAAAACGCGCGCCAGGCCTTGAAGCGAGGTGTGGATAAATTGGCAGATGCCGTGAAAGTGACTCTTGGTCCGCGGGGCAAAAACGTTGTTTTGGATCGTGGTTTTGGCGTGCCGCAAATTGTGAATGACGGCGTGACGATTGCCAAAGAAATTGAACTTGAAGACAAGTTTGAAAATATTGGCGCGGAACTTGTAAAAGAAGTTGCTTCCAAAACTAATGACGTTGCCGGAGACGGAACTACGACCGCCACGGTTTTGGCGCAAGCGATTGTTGCCGAGGGATTTAAAAACGTGGCCGCCGGTGCCAATCCAATTTTGATTAAATCGGGAATTGAGAAGGGTGTGAAGGCGCTTGTGGAAGAATTACAAAGAATGAAACAAGATATTTCCACGAAAGAAGAACGGCAGCAGGTTGCTTCTATTTCCGCGAATGATCCGGAGATCGGCAGAGTGATTGCTGAGGCCATGGAAGAAGTCGGTCCGGAAGGAGTGATCACGGTTGAAGAATCACAAACTTTTGGCATGCAAAAAGAAATTGTAGAAGGTATGCAATTTGATCGAGGTCTCCTTTCTTCCTATATGATTACTAACGCCGAGAGAATGGAAGCGGTCTACGACGACCCATATATTTTGATTACTGATAAAAAAATTTCCGCGCTTTCCGACATTTTACCTTTGCTTGAAAAGTTGGCGCAAAGCGGAAAAAAGGAGTTGGTAATAATTGCCGACGAAGTTGACGGCGAAGCTTTAGCGACACTTGTTGTGAATAAACTCCGCGGAACTTTTAATACTTTAGCCATTAAAGCTCCGGGTTTTGGAGATCGCCGGAAAGAAATGCTGGAAGATATTGCCGCGCTTACTGGCGGGAAGGTAATTTCCGAGGACGTTGGTTTGAAAATTGAAAATACGGAAATTGCTGATCTTGGCCAGGCAAGACGAGTAGTGGCGACAAAAGAGAATACAACCATTGTTGAGGGCAAGGGTGACGAAGAAAAAATAAAAGCCCGAATCAGCCAGATTAAAAAAGAAATTGAAACGACTGAATCGGAATTTGATAAAGAAAAATTACAAGAAAGATTGGCAAAGCTCTCCGGTGGCGTGGCGGTTTTGAAAGTTGGCGCCGCGACAGAAACGGAAATTAAAGAAAAGAAATTAAGAATTGAAGATGCGCTCGCCGCGACCAAGGCCGCGGTGGCCGAAGGAATCGTGGTTGGCGGCGGTGTGGCTTTGCTCCGTGCTTCCAAAGTTTTGGATGGTGTTAGAGTGGAAGGCGAAGAAAAAATTGGCCTTGATATTTTGAGCCGAGCCATGCTTGAACCGGTTCGCCAGATTGCCAACAATGCCGGAAAAAATGGAGATGTAGTAGTTGAAGAAGTAAAACGCCAGCCGGGGAATTATGGTTATAACGCCGTGACTGATAAATATGAAGATTTGGTTGAGGCGGGAATTATTGATCCGACCAAAGTGACGCGCACCGCGCTCCAAAACGCGGCCTCCATCGCAGCTATGCTTCTCACAACCGAAGCGGTTGTAACCGATTTGCCGACGAAAAAAGAAGAGCACAATCACGGCGGCATGGGTGGGGGAATGGAATATTAAAAAGTAAGTTTTATAAAAAGCCGGGGTTTAAATCTCGGCTTTTTTGTATATCAAATTTATGTTATAATTATCTTGCTGTTTAATTTTTTCTTCATTTTTATGTTGAAGCGCACAAAAATCGTTTGTACTATCGGTCCGGTTTCGGAAAAGCCGGCTATCTTAAAAAAGATGATAAAGGCTGGCATGAATGTTGCCAGGCTTAATTTTTCCCATGGCACGCACGCTTGGCACGGCAAAGTTATTAAAATTATTAGAAAAATTTCCAAAGAACTTGGTCAACCAGTAGGCATTATTGCTGATTTGCAAGGGCCGCGGATTAGAGTCGGGGAGCTTGCCGCCTCGGGAGTAAAACTTACCCCAAAAGAAAAAATTACCCTAACCACCAGTCCAAAAAAAGAAAAAAATAAAATTCCCGTGACCTATAACAATTTACACAAAGATTTATCCTCGGGCGATAGAATTCTTTTGGATGAGGGTTTGCTTGAATTAAAAGTTTTAAAAATTTTAGGCCGTGATATTTTTTGCGAGGTGGTGGTTGGCGGAGTTTTAACTTCGCATAAAGGAATTAATTTACCGGATTCGTCAGTTAATCTCCCCCCGCTTACGGAAAAAGATAAAGAAGACCTCGAGTTTGCGGTCAGAGAAGGCGTTGATTGGGTCGCCCTTTCTTTTGTTTCCCGCGCTTCAGAAATTTATGATTTGCGTTATCTGATCCGCGGTTTAGAAAAAAAATTAAAATTACCGAAAAATTCCCCGGTTAAAATTATTGCCAAGATAGAAAAGCACGAGGCTGTTAAAAATTTTGATGAAATTTTGGAAGCAGTGGACGGAATTATGATTGCTCGCGGCGATTTGGGGATTGAAACGCCGGCCGAAGACGTACCTCTTTGGCAGAAAAAAATTATTGATAAATGTTTAGCCGTGGCTAAACCAGTGATTGTCGCCACGCAAATGTTAGATTCCATGATTAGAAAACCGCGGCCGACTCGCGCCGAAGTTTCCGACGTAGCGAATGCCGTGATTGATCATACTGACGCGATTATGCTTTCCGGGGAAACGGCGAGCGGTCTTTATCCTCTCGAGGCAGTTGAAACAATGGCAAAAATTGTCAGCGAAACAGAGAAATCAACTTATGACGATTTGGTAATGGTGGGAATCGTGAAAAATATAAAAAATATTGACGACGCCGTAAGTCAAGTAGCAAAAATTTTATCAAAAACAGTTGAGGCTAAAGCGATTTTGGCCGCATCTCTTTCTGGCTATGCCGGCCGCATTGTTGCGCGTTATCGCCCCGAATTGCCGATTCTTGTCACGACCGATAATATTCGGGTTCAGCAGCAGTTGACCTTGTCGTGGGGAGTCATTCCGTTTGTTTTACCTTCTTGCCGTTCGGTTGAAGAATTAGTAGATCGTTCCCTCGGATATATTAAAAAAAATAAATTTGTGACAGGGGGAGATAAAATTATCATTATCGCCGGCGAACCAGTCGGCCGATCAGGAAACATCAATTTAATTGAAATCAAGGAGATATAGTTGTATGAATAAAAATAAAAAATCAATTCTCTGGTTTAAGGAGATAGATATAAATGATATTGGATTGGTTGGAGGGAAAAACGCGTCTCTCGGCGAGATGTACCAAAATTTAGAATCAAAAAATATTCCCGTCCCCAACGGTTTTGCCATAACTGCCTATGCTTTTGGGCAGTTTTTAAAATTTAATAAATTGGAAGAGAAAATCGCGAACCTGCTCTCCTCGGTGGATTTGGGAAATATTAAAAATCTTTTGGTTGCCGGTCGACAGATAAGAAACTTGATTATCAAAGGTAAAATTCCACGTTCCTTGGCGATTGAAATCGAGGATGCTTATAAAAAATTAATTGGACGCGGCGAATCGGGAGTAGCCGTTCGTTCCTCGGCTACGGCGGAAGATTTGCCCGTCGCGTCTTTTGCCGGACAACTGGAAAGTTTTTTAAATGTGCGCCGGAAAGATCTTCTCGAAGTTGTTAAAAGATGTTTTTCTTCTCTTTATACTGACCGTGCTATAGCTTATTCTATTGAGCATAAATTTGATCATGCGAAAATCGCGGTGTCAGTAGGAATTCAAAAAATGGTGCGTTCGGATTTGGCCTCTTCTGGCGTAATGTTTACTCTAGACACAGAAACTGGTTTTCGGGATGTAATTCTGGTGAGCGCTGGGCTTGGGCTCGGAGAAAATATTGTAAAGGGAAGAATTGTTCCTGATCAATATTATATTTTTAAACCAACATTGAAAAAAAATTTCCGCCCGATCATCGGAAAAATTTTGGGAGCCAAGGAGCTGAAATTAATTTATGGCAAAGGCGGATCGTCTACCATAAATTTAAAAACTAGCAAAGGGGAAGGAGAAAAATTCGCCCTTACTGATAATGAAGTTTTGGAGCTGGCTCGCTGGGCAGCAATTATTGAAAATCATTATAAAAAACCGATGGACATTGAATGGGCGAAAGATGGGATGGAAAATAAATTATATATTGTCCAAGCGCGTCCAGAAACTGTCCATGCGGAAAAGAATGGAAAAATTTTGGAAGAATATAGTTTAGAAAGAAAAAGTGAAGTGCTTTTGACTGGCACGGCGATTGGCACAAAAATCGGCAAGGGTTGGGTTAAAATTTTAGGAAGCGTTAAGGAGATCGAAAAATTTAAGGAAGGGGAAGTACTCGTAGCTAAAATGACCGATCCAGATTGGGTGCCAATCATGAAAAAGGCGAGCGCCATTATTACCGAATCCGGCGGCCGGACGTGCCACGCCGCGATTGTTTCCCGCGAACTTGGTATTCCTTGTGTCGTTGGCGTTGTCCGAGCATGCGAGATTTTGAAGAATTGCCAAGGGGTCACGGTTAGTTGTGCCGAAGGGGAAAAGGGTAAAATTTACCAGGGGCTTTTGCCGGTAAAAATTAAAAGGGTTAATTTAGAAAAGATTAAACGGCCGAAAACTAAAATTATGATGAATGTCGCCGAACCGGAACAAGCTTTTGATTTTTCTTTTATCCCAAACGACGGAGTAGGTTTAGCCCGCGAAGAATTTATTATTTCCAATTATATTAAAATTCATCCGCTGGCGTTATTAAAAATTAAAGATTTAAAATTAAAAGTCCAAAGAAAAATTGAAAAATTAACTTACGGCTATAAAGATAAGACAAAATTTTTTGTGGACAAATTGGCCGAGGGCGTGGGGCGTATTGCCGCCGCTTTCTATCCAAAACCTGTTATCGTCCGTTTTTCCGATTTTAAAACCAATGAATATGCCGGTCTTGTCGGCGGCGCGGAATTTGAACCAAAGGAAGCCAATCCAATGATTGGTTGGCGCGGAGCCACACGGTATTTTGATAAAAATTATAAAGAAGCCTTTGCCTTGGAGTGCGAAGCGATCAAAAAAGTTCGTAAGGTTTTTGGATTAGATAATATTATTGTAATGGTTCCTTTTTGCCGAACGGTTTCTGGAGGGAAAAGAGTAGTTTCTCTTATCAAGGAATCCGGATTGGGAAAATCACTGAAATTAAAACCATTAAAAATATATATGATGGTGGAAATACCGTCTAATGTTATTTTGGCCGATCAATTTTCGGATATTTTTGATGGATTTAGCATTGGTTCAAATGACTTGACTCAACTTATTTTGGGAGTAGATCGTGATTCAGAGTTGGTAAGTCACCTTTTTGATGAAAGAAACGAGGCGGTAAAGAGGGCAATTCAAACAGTGATTCGGGTGGCACACAAAAAGGGGGTTAAGATTGGTATTTGTGGCCAGGCGCCGTCGGATTTTCCCGACTTTGCTGAATTTTTAGTAAAAAATAAAATTGACAGCATTTCCTTAAACCCAGACTCGGTTTTAAAGACAACGCTCCGGGTTTTGGAGGTAGAAAAGAAGTTGAAACATCACTAATTAAGATAGACTTGACAGTAACCGAAACTTACCATAAGATGAAAATCGGTTGCTGTTTTTGTTTTGGCTCATACCGAGGGATGGGCCAAGCGGCAAAGAAAGCCGCGGAAGGAGAGAGGAAGAGGAATGGCGAAGCCGGAGTTGGAGTGGATGGTGAAGGTGAGGACCACCGCCGGGGAAGTCGTGGACGTGTACCGTCGCCAGACGGAGGGCGCGGCGAAGAAGAAGGCGGCGAAGGCGAAGAGGCGCGGCTTCCAGGTCGAGATGAAGCCGGAGCCCAGGAGCCACCACCACCGCGACCGCGGGAGGTACGTCAACTGCCATCCGAACTCCAGGAGGCAAGCCGCCTAGCCAAGGGCGGGACAAGAACAATCTAACCCAAGAAGACCCCGTTGCAAGAAGAGTGAACAACTCAATTGCCGGGGTCATTTTTATTATCAAGCGAGCGAGAGAAATGAAATTTATTTCATTTCCGAGCGCCCGGCCTCGCCGAAGACGGCGAGTCGAGGCGGGAGCGCAGATAACACGAAGTATATCAAAAAGAGCATTGACAAATAAAATTTTCCTTGATAAAATAGAACAATAATTTATAAATTTTGGGTCCGTGGTGTAGCCCGGTCTAACACGTCTCCCTGTCACGGAGAAGATCGAGGGTTCAAATCCCTTCGGACCCGCCAGAAAAACTATGGCTAAATCTCGCAGAAAAGCTGCCGGCGAAACAACCGAGTTTGGGGACTTGTCTCGTATTGACGAAGAGAAGCGAGCGACTAAACGAGAAAGAGTGGCGGAAGGGCATGAAAGAAAAGGAAAAGAGAAGGAAAAAGATTGGCGAGAAGATTTGGAAGAAATGGGCGGTGAGGATTGGGTGGCGGAACAAAGAAAAGAGAAGGCCAGAGGATTGGCTCTATATTCTAATTTACGGACTAAATATGACCAGGGACTTTTAGAGAGAGAAGACCTGGTTATTTTTTTAGAAAGATTTCCTTCGGAGGCAGAATACGCCGCCTATCAAAAGCTTGCCGAAGCTATTCAAGGAGGGGGAGTGGAGGCTGATATTGAAGATTTAAAAAAGGATTCAGAAACGACAGCTCGAAGAAGAACTATAATACAAAGAATCAGAAAACCGGAGCCAGGGGAAGGCTGGGTTAATAAAAATAAAAATGTGGAGGTGACTGGAAAGGTAAGATTTGCTTCCTTGCCTAAAGGAGAAGAGGGGGAAGCAGTGGAAAAAGAGTATAGAAAAATTTTGAGGGAATATGCCCTCGGAGAACTGACGGAAAAAGATGTCCAGGTATTTTTTTCGGATTTTTCGCTAGAAGAGAAAGCAGCCTATGAAAAAATTTTAACTGAGATAAAAGAGAGGGAAACTCATAAACGCAAAGATAGATTAAGCAGAGAAGATATTGAAGAAATGTTAATGCGAGGCCTGGGTTTTCGTGAAGAATTAATCAAGGACATTCCGACTAAAGAAGGAAAAACGCTTTTTGAGGAAATGCTGGACAATCAGATAGAAATTGTTAAAGGCGTAATGCTGGATTCGGTGAGTCGCGCGGATTATGAAAAGAAAATTGAAGCAGCCGGCGGCGATCGAGTGAAAGCGGAGAAAGAATTAATCGCCGAATCGGCTAAGAAATTTTTAGCAGTAAGGGAATTATTCACGCACGGGGTGGTGGGGTACGACAGAGAAAAAGGTCAAATTGTTCTCAAACACTATTCTGATTTAGACGGCAAATGTGCCATTGCTCTTTTTGGTAAAATTGGTTTGGATATAAAAAATGTTGGTTATCTTTTACCCGGAGAGATTAGAGAGGGACAAACTACTGTTGATTCAGGAAATTTTGCTGGAGTAGAAACTAATTTGGCAGAAACAGTTGACCGCGAAACTGGCAAGCGGGTAAGGAAAATTTCACTAGTTGTTGATCACCATGCTTGGCCGGCAGATCGCGAAACTTCTGCTACTAAAAATGTTTATAAAGTTTTGACCGAATTGGGTTTGCTTAAATTCGAAGATGAAAAAGACCGGGAGAATTATGAAAAAGTTGTAGAGTGGGTGACGCAAACTGATAATTTTAGTTTTCCGGAGATGGAAAAACATTTTCAGGATTCTGACCGGAAAATGATTGGCTTCCTGAAGTCTCGTGCCGTGACCCTTAATACTCTTTTAAATTTTGCTGATTCGGGGAAGGAAGTCACGGATCTACTGGAAGAAAAAGATTTAAGAAGATTTGGGTTGATTTATAGAAAAAAGGGAGGGGAAGTTGTTGACCATGCAGCCGATCGGCGGGAAATGATAAAAAAAACATTGGATACGGTTCGCGAATTAATAGATAAAAAATGGGTAGTTACGACCAAAGACGGAAAAAGATTTATTGTGGATACGCAAAATAAAATTGGTGGTGAAGGGCAATGGGCCGCGGCGAGTCTTGGTTATGACGGGGTAATTCGTTATACGCCAGAAACTCACAATTTTTTTGTGGCTTTAAACAAGGGAACTTTTGATAAAAAAACTTTTGCCGGGTTGCCCCAGGGAAAATTAGTGCGCGGAAGTGTTTTTATAAAACTGGCCGGCGGAGAAAAATTAACAGTTACTTTGGGAGATTTAGTCGGGCGAATAGCTCCGAATTTTGATCCGGAAAAGGATTCCGAATTTGAGAAATTTTTAGAAACAGAGCCGCGGCGACTTAGGGTTATTATTAGCCAGGCGAATAATAAATGGTGGTGGGCAAATACGCCGAATGGCGAAAAGATTATTATTTTTGATAGAGATATCCCAAAAGATTTTAAACCGGGACAGGAGGCTTATGTAAGATTGGCTTTCCCCCACCCGCAGGAAGCAGATGAGGAACAAAAAAGGGAATATAATATTTCCAAGTTTTATATCGGCCGCTTCGAACCTGATAAAATAATTTTACCGAAAAAGTTAGAAGAGAAAAAAGAAGAAGCGAAAACTGAGGCGAAGCCAGTTAAGCAAGAAGTGAGGCAGGCGCCTCCGCCTGTGGAAAAACCAAAAACGCCGGAAGAGGAGAGAAAAAGAAAGGCAGAGGGAATAATCAGGCAAACTGTGGCGGATAAGCGCAGAGAATTTTTTACCGAACTTATGGGAATTTTTCAAAGGAATCCTATTTATAGAAATAAGAGAAAAGAGGAGCTGGAAGGGGAGGCTAGAAAACAAATTGATATAAAGATAAAACCCGTTGAAAGAGATTTAAGAAAAAAATACGGACTATAAATTAAAGTTATGGCCGATCAAATTTTACAAACCGCGCAGATGGTCATTAAGGATCCGAGCGTAAAAATGTTTTTAGACCAGATTTCGGGCCGCTTAATAAAAGCCGTGGAAGAACGTTTATCCGCGGCTGGGATTAAGCCAGTCGAGGAAGCGACCGCCACATCGCCCGCAGTTTCAGTCTTAACCAATGAACAAAAGGCGAAATTAGAATTTGCTAAATTTCAATTGGCCAAGGCAGAGAAAAATTTAAAAGAATATAATGGCCTGTTAAATAGATTTTTGGGATTTTTAAAAGGGGGAAACCGCGCCGCCGTAGAAGAAGAGTTTGAAAAAGCAAAAAAAGAATACGAGAAGATTCAGAAAGAATTAGGAGTATAAATTATAAAAAATTTAAAGATGAAAACGGGTAAACAGCCCGTTTTTTTGTAAAAAAATTGGGGCGAGCAAGGTTGGTTCTTCACCATACCTTGCTCGCCCCATGCGTCTAGTGACGCGCGTTCTCGAGAGCGTCGAGCCGTTCGTCGATCGCGTGGAACCTTCGCTCCACATTGTCGAATCGATCGGCCACGACGCGCGGTCCGCGATGACCTTCGTCAGCCGCGGGTGCGGCGGGCGGCGGTTCCGTCGTCGCCGGCGGATCTTCCGCTTCGGGTGCCGTCGGTGCTGCCGTGGGCGCCGCGGTTCCGGGTTCACCCTGCGGACCGATCTGGCCCTGGGGACCTTGCGGACCCTGCGGACCGATCTGGCCCTGGACGCCCCGCGGTCCCTGCTCGCCGTGGCTGCTTCCGCAGGCGGCGTAGCTCGCGATGATGAGCGCCACGAGGGCGATCGCGACCAAGACCCACGAGGGCCACTGCGGCGCATCCTTGCCCTGGGGACCTTGCGGTCCGTTCTGGCCGTTCGCCCCCGCCGGACCCTTGGCGCCGTCGGTGCCCTTCGGTCCTTGCGGACCGACGGGACCGGGATCGCCCTTGTCGCCCTTCTGGCCGGGGGCGCCGTCCTTGCCGGACTCGCCCTTCTGGCCCTGACACTTCTTCACGAAGTGGGGGTTCGCGGCGAGTCTTCTGGCGATGCTCTCCGCTTCTTCTTCCGTGAGGAGACGAAGGCGGTTGTCGAAAGCGAGCGCCGCCTTGACTCTGCCGTCGGCGATCTCGGGGATCGTCTTTCCGTTGAGGAGGTCGATGATGAGCGCCGCCGTCGTCTCGTCCTTGCACTCGACGAAGGCCATCATGCACCCCGGGTAATCGGGGTCCTTGTCCGGGACGATGGAGATCGAAACGATCGCCTCGCCCTTGGCCGCCGGCTCCATCGCCTGCCGCAGATACTCTTCTGTGACGTTGCCCTTGAGTCCCCAGAGGAACGCCTTCTTCGGATCCCTCGGCTTCTCGGGTTTCTTCGCGTCCGCCATTTCATTCCTTCCTTTCATCACAAACCCTTTCAACCCGGGACTGTCCCGGGTTGCTTGGACCATTGTTTCGGGTCCTTGAGTAGTTTGATTTGAAAACCAAGAGGTTGAGGAGGAGGCAACCCAGGTATCAAACCAAACTACTCTAAGACCCAATTTTGTTTTTCCGAAAGGATTTTACCGGTTTCAGAACAATTAAATATATCATATTTTTAAAGTTTTGTCAAGGGTATCTGACAGATACTTCGTGTTATCTGCGCTCCCGCCTCGACTCGCCGTCTTCGGCGAGGCCGGGCGCTCGGAAATGAAATTAAAATTTCATTTCTCTCACTCGCTTGATAATACTCCGTGTTATCTGCGCTCGTTCGGAAATGAATAAATTCATTTCTCTCACTCGCTTGATAATAAAAAATAGGCCGACGTTCGAGACATGGTTGTCTCAGAACGTCGGCCTGGTCCTCGGGTGGGGTGCCCCAAGGAAGTCGTGTTGTTAGTTCCGTCCCCAACTGATCGTAGCCCTGTCGGAGTCGCACGCCCCGGCGGCGCAAGCGATCCCGACCCCCAGTCCGGCTAGTGCCGCGGCTGGCAGGATGTAGCAGAGCAGCACCCCGCCGAAACTCGCGTTGCAGAAATGCGGCGTCTCCTCGCCTTCTTCGGGCGGGAGAGTTGTCGGCGCGAGGGGGTTGGGCTGGCTTCCGCCGGCTGCTGCCGCGATCGCTTCACGCGTTCCCGGCAGGGGTTCGTCCTCATCCGGAATGCCCGGAGGCAGAGGAGGAATTCCGCCGAGGTCGGCGATCGTCTGAGCCTGTCTGGCGATGAATTCCTCGTACTGCTCGCGCAGGTGGCGCAAGAACGAGAGTTCGGCATCCATCTCGACGAGGTCCTGCTCCATCTCTTCGACGGAAGCCACGACTTCGGCCAACTGGCCTTCGAGTTCTCCGACGCGAGCGAGGTCTGCCTGGGCCCGATCGAGGTTTGCCTGAAGGGCATCTCGTTCGGCCTGGAGGGCGGCGATCTGCTGTCCGGCTTCCTCGGCTTCGGCGGTCAGGGTGGCGATGTTGTCCCGCATCTCTTGGATGCGTTCCCTGTTTACCGCTTCGCCGCCGCAGGTGTTGTAGTCGACATGACCGTCCTCGTCGATCGGATGGCTCATGCCGGGCAGGCAGCCGCACCAGCCGCCATGATCGTTGCAGTGGTAGGTTCCACGCGAGCGTTCGCAGGCGGATCGGCGGCGTTCGTAGACACCCGGGTTCGTTGTGCAGCAAGTCTTGTCGTCGCTGTTCCACTGGAGACCGGCCGAACAGGAGCAATCGTTGTTCTGGACGATGCTATTTCGCTGTCGGCAACCGTCTTGCAGAGCGGCGGCAGGATCCTGGTGTCCGCAGAGACGGGCGACAGCCGCACACTGTTCGGAGTTGTCGCCCAAGCTATGCACACATTCGCCGTAGTTGGTGCAGCACTGGGTCTGGTCGTCTGCGAGGAGACAGCTCGCGCGAGCCTCGTCTCCAGCCTCGCCGAGACTGACCATCTCGGTCGACTCCGACGTCTGAGCAAACGCGTTCTGGGCGAAAAGAACCACCGCGATCAGAGTGACGAACTTCATCTCTAGTCCCTCCTAAATTTCGAAGGGAGGCCCCATTGCCCCCCTATTGCTCATTCTTTGAGCACCTTATATTAAAACACGGAGTTATTTATTTGTCAAGAGTTTTTTACAAAATAAAAAAAGAGGGCAGTCACGCTCGATGCTTCCATCTTATGTGACTGCCCGTGGAGTCTATTGCAGACCCCGAAGTCGTCCCTCCACTCGTGCCCGCTGGACGAACGCGTCTGGAGACAGAAGGTTGAGGCACTTTCGGAAGGCTTCCTCGGCCTCCCGAATTTTTCCGTGCATCATGTACGCGTTGCCCAGCTCTTCCCAGGCGTCTGGACCTTCAGGCCAGAGTCGCGTTGCCTCCTCGAGTCTCGAGACGGTCGTGCGCCAGTTCCTGGCGCGTTTTGCCGCCGCGAGTAGATCGGCGTAGCCGTTCG
>JBAZEY010000013.1:0-24234 GCA_041653675.1 Patescibacteria group bacterium
TCTCCATCGAGAAAACCAGCTAAATATGCTCTTTTTGTTTGCGAAATCAACTTTTTCATACACAACTTCCCTCGGTATTATCCTAACATATGACAGGTTAATGTTCAATACTTTGTTAGGAATTCACCGATATGAGTCGGTTTGCTATCACAATTGCTCGTGAAAGCCGCCGTGTTGATCTCGATATTTATGGTTCTATTTGACGGTTTGAACCCAGCTCACGTAACTTTTTAACCGGCGAACAGCCGGACCCTTGGGAGCTACTTCACCCCCAGGATAAGTTGAGCCGACATCGAGGTGCCGAACACTGCCGTCGCTATGGACGCTCGGGCAGTACTAGCCTGTTATCCCCGGAGTAGCTTTTGGCTGATGATCTTCTAATTTTCTATAAAAATTAGTCGGTTCACTAAGTTCTGCTTTCGCAACTGCGCGACATAGCCGTCTTGCAGTAAAGCTGGTTTATGGCTTTGCCCTATCGCTTCGATTTCCATCCGAAGCTAACCAACCTTTAAACGCCTCCATTACTTTTTAGGAGGCAAGTGCCCCACTTAAACTGCCCATTAAACACTGTCACCTCAGCAAAGAGGATTAGAATATTAATTTCTAAAAATGGCTGTTTCATCGGCGCCTCCACGATGGCCGAGACCATCGCTTCAAAGGCTCACCACTACGCTACGTATCAGAAATCAATAACCAATATCTAACTACAGTAAAGCTTCCGGGGTCTTTCCGTCTAGCCGCAGGTAAACAGCATCTTCACTGTTATTGCATTTTCACCGGGCGCCTCGTTGAGACAGTCTTCAAGTCGTTAGGCCATTCATGCGGGCCGGAACTTACCCGGCAAGGGATTACGCTCAATTTTGTTACTTAGTGTTAAACAAGTCATTCTCAACACCGTTGCAGTCATTTCTGCTGCATTCTGCATGTCGCCATGCAGTTCAGACTATATCTTCAATTAATAAATTAATTGCCTGGCGTATAGTCGTTGAGGATCCTATTTAAAATAGTTTCCTGCTGATTGTCCGCACCGGACGCATTTTCACTTTACTACGAGTAAAGTAGCGCCGGATACTACGGAGTTTCCAGCATATAGCCAAGTTTTACAAAAGCATTTTGTAATACCTTTGGACGATTCATCTTTTTATTAGACCATTTTTCAGGTCAGCCTTTATGTCGCCATAAAGATCGGACTATATCATATCGCTTTTTTAGCGATCTTCGCGTATAGTCTCTGAGGATAATAAAAATTTATATATGGAAGATTCTTTAAATGGTTTGCGATGCGTCATTTTTTCAGCGATTCTTGCAATTTTTATCATTCCTTTATTTGTTAAATGTTCTCCTTTGTCCATTATTTCAACAACTTTAACAAATCTTTCAAAATCATTTCTTTTGGCTTTGCCAAAACAAGAATGTTTTTTAAAAAAGGGAATAATTATTTTTTGCAATTCGCCTCTATTTCTGACGCAATATTTATAGAGAGGATCCCATTTTTCTTGTTTTATATTTCTCGCGTTATGCGCGTAAATATGTCCGCAAGCAAAAAATTTTTCTAACTTATGTAGCAAATCTTTTCCTTTTAATGATTGTGAAACATTAAATTCCGGAAAAATTTGCCATTTACTTTTTGCTCTTGGAGATTGAAATATATTAACAAGAAAAGACCCTTCTCCGTCTACAAACCCAGTTATCCATCCACAAACTTCTATTCTTTCCTGCTGATTGTCTGCACTGATTGCATTTTTACTTTGCATAATATTAAAGGGGGAAACCCACCTTTTTTTATTATACCATAGTAGCATCAGATACTACAGAGTTTCCAGCATATAGCGAAGTTTTGTAACTACAATCGTCATTGTTTATAGTTATCGCCGACGTTCATTGGTGCTTCATTCAGTGAGCAGTAACCTTGCGGCCACCACCCCCGAACTTAACATTCCAACACTGGTCAGGCTTCACCCCCTATACATCCTCTTACGAGTTAGCAGGGAGCTGTGTTTTTGATAAACAGTCGCTTGAAGTACGTTTGTTGCAGCCCCGCCTAAGCGGGGCAGGCCATATTGCGAACTTACGGCCACTGATTTGCCGAGTTCCTTAACGAGGTCTCACCCGTTCACCTTAGCATACTTACGCTTGTCCACCTGTGTCGGTTTGCGGTACGGTTTCTCTATTCTATTTAAATACGGATTTTCTAGGGAACTTGCTCAGTAAGGTTCGCCGTGTAAACACGACTTCCCGTCAGCACTTCTTGCGTTATGCTGCCGACGACAATCCAATTAGCCGCCTTACTTACTAAATTCCGCACCATATTGAAAAAATAAAGAAGGGTCGAAATATTAATCGACTGCCCATCAGCTACCCCTTTCGGGTTTGCCTTAGGACCGCCTAACCCTTGGTTGAATACCATTGCCAAGGAAACCTTGGACTTTCGGTGTCCGGAGCTTTCATCCGGAATGCGGTTACTCAGGCCAACATTCTCTCTTCCCAGCGCTCCACAGTCGGTTACCCTCCTGCTTCGACGCCCTGGGAATGCTTCCCTACCACTCTAATAATAAATTATTAGAATCCGTGTCTTCGGTATTAGACTTTAGCCCCGGAAATCTTTGGCGCACTTCGCCCCTCCTTCTTCAAAAGAAGAAAGTTTGGGCAGTGAGTTGTTACACACTCTTTAAAAGATAGCTACCTCTAAGCTAACTTCCTGCCTGTCGAGGGCAAAATACTTCCTTAAAAACACTTAGTCTAATTTAGGGACCTTAGACGACGATCTAGGCTGTTTCCTTTTTGAGCGCGGAGCTTAGCCCCCGCGTTCTTACTGCCTACACAAAAAATACGGTATTCGGAGTTTAATTAGAAAACCTGGAGAAACTCCAAGGAATTCTATTTAGTGCTCTACCCCCGTATTTTGGCTGTAGACGCCAGCCCCAAAGCTGTTTCGGGAAGAACCAGCTATTACCAAACTCGATTAGCTTTTCACTCCTTACCTCAAGTCATCCGAAAGGATTGCACGCCTCACCGGTTCGGACCTCCCCCTCGTTTTCACAAGGGTTCATCCTGCTCAAGGTAAGCTCGTCTGGCTTCGGGTCTTGAATATCCAACAAACGCGCTATTAACACTCGCTTTCGCTACGCCTTCGCCCCAGAAGGGCTTAGACAAGTTGGCTATTCAAACTCGTTGGCTCGTTCTGCAAAAAGCACGCCGTCATACTTCGGCCTTACGGCCTCAGCACTCCGACTCTTTGTAAGCAAATGGTTTCAGGTACTATTTCACCGGGGTCAACCCCCTACTTTTCACCTTTCCCTCACGGTACTGGTTCACTATTGGTGATATTGATTATTTAGCCTTGGCCGATAGTTCGGCCAGATTCCTGCCAGGTTATCATGCCCGACAGTACTCAAGAAAAATAGCAAGGAGCATAAAATGTTTTTTTAAGTACGGGGCTATTACCCTCTATGGCGCCTCTTTCCAGAGTGCTTCTTTTAAAACTTTTATCTAGGTGTTCTCCCTCGGCAAACATTTACATAAACAATAAATTGTCCATGTAAGTGCTCCCGACGCTATAACCTTACAACCCCAATTATAAAAATTGGTTTAGGCTGTTCCCTCTTCGCTCGCCACTACTAAGGGAATGCGAAAATTCATAATCTTTACGCGCATATAGATTGTCGCACAATAAAGTGCTGCAACCGGCGCAAAGAATATAAATTTTCATTGTTTTCTGTTCCTCCGGCTACTGAAATGTTTTACTTCACCGGGTGCGCTTCCGTAACTTGCGTTACGAATTATTGTGAATTACCACAATAGAGTTTCCTCATTCAGAAATCTCCGGATCAAAGGTTGCTAGCCACCTCCCCGAAGCTTATCGCAGGCACGCCACGTCTTTCTTCGCATCAATATCCCAAGGCATCCGCCATTCGCTTATAACCTATCCTTCGATAAACTCAAAAATTGAATTTACCGTTGGTTTCTTAACCCTTCACCTCCTTTTTGCCTGTCCCGTTTTTACGGGACGAAGTGAAGAGCAGCGTAAGTTTCTAATAGATACAGATTTTATGTATCTTTTTATGAACTTTTATTTTGTATGCTTTGTTACCTACTACTTAATCAATTAAAGACCCCATGTCTAAAGCTTGATTAAGTATGCCTGTTAAAATAAATTTTAACAGGGTTAAATTTTCAAAGTTCGTGATATAACATTAAATTAAAAACCGCCTTTGTGGAGCGGTCACTCATTCAACAAAAAAGGTCTGGCAGTTATCCGCTTCTTTTTTTAGTGGTGTTTAATAAAATATTTACCATGTAAATACATCTTATTAAATTTATTTAACCTTGTCAATAGCAATGATTAAAATTGCGTGAAAATAATTTCAAGCAAAAAAAAGCCGCTTTTTACCGGAGTAAAAAGCGGATGAAATTTACGAGCATCATCGCCGAATTTATCGACGAGGCCATTTTGTCGGAAACTCTGCCCTGTGTGGAGTCTTGACTTGTTTGTCACTATTGTCGAACAGATACAGAGTTGGATTAATGACAAGGCTGCCAATCGTCTTGGCTGTGACAAAATTACAGGACCCGGTGACAAACCAGACGAAGTCAGCTTCCTTGGCGATGCGCGTCCGCACCTTCTTGGCTTTCTCGCCGATTTCACCTGACGGCCAACTGTCGACGGCCGCATCTACAGTCCAATACTTCCATTCCAAGCCTGGGTATGCTCTTCGCAAAGAAGGAAGAGGGTTGCAACAGTACGGACAACAAGCGTCCACAAACTTTTGGACTTTTTGCATTGTCCCCTGCCTGTCACAACTGAACGAACAAGGTGCCGCCCCCTCAATCAACGCGATTTGCTCGGGTTGCCAATCCAGATTTTTTGCACGACGTTTCTTAGACATTGTGGATTCTCCACAGTCTCGCGGACTAACTCACGCTTGGGATAAATCCCTTTTAAGCTTTGGTGACAAGCTTATGTAAAGGTTCCAAAATAAATTTACCACGTAAAAAATCTCTCGTCAACGCCCGATCTCGGGTTAACATATGTTAACCTAGCTATTCCGTTATTCCGCGGAATATTGGAATAGTACAGTATAAAAAATTTTGCAAAAAAAGGGCGATTTCTCGCCCCTACGCACCCCTTGTATCTATTTACTGATGCTTCTCCCGCGGAAAAAGTAAGCATATAGCAATGTACACGATAAGAAAAACTAAAACCGTGAGGCAAACTCCGATGAAACAATGCGGAAGAATCGCTAGGCAAAATAATCCTGGGTAATTCACTTTAACCCAAGATGCAAATCCTATGTACCACTTGTCAACGAACAGAATCAAAATAATAAGCGGCAAGGAAGCTATAACAGTCAAAAAATAAACAGAAATGTGTCTCATTGCTTTCCCCTCCTTCAAGAGATTGGTGGCCGAATTAGTATTATGCTATCAATTTTTTATTATTTTGTAAATAAAGTGCCGCACAACAAACAAAAAGGCGCGGTACGTACGCGCTCTTTTGTCTGGCTTCGCCAGATCTCGCATAGCGAGACATTTACATTTATGTTCTGCCACAAAAGCAGAACGGTCCAATATTTATTTTTTACCTCTCTTCTATCTTTCTGTACATGTCCTCAATAACCTTTGCAGCTGTGTCTTTTCCGCCAAGTCCGATAGCTAACGCCACGCCCAATGCTACTGCGCCGACTATTCCGTAAACAATTGAGCTGTAAAGCGTCTTAATTAATGCGCTGGTTGGCAAAAGCTGATCCAAAATTAAGAAAAAGGTAAAAATCCAAATTGCCCATTTTACAATTGAAGCTGCCAAATATCCGTAGCCCACCCTTAACCTCTCTACTGTTGCCCTGACAACCTTTTCTACAATGTCCGAAATAATAATAGCAACCACAAAGACCAAAACAGCTACGATTACATTAGGCAAATAATTTAATACCTGCGTCAAAAATCCTGCGAATGCTGTTAATTTAAGTACATCTACAGCAATCAACAAAGATATAATGACAAAAACCCACTTAAAAATTGCTCCAATAAATTCTGATGGATTTACGTCTACATTTGCTCTTTGCAAAGCTTTTCTCCATCCCTCTTTTTCAAACAGTTTGTTGAATTTTACTGACTTTAATATTTCGGTAATTAATTTGCCGATTCCAACAGAAATTAAATAACCGATTATGAAAACGACTATAGCTACCACTAAATTAGCTATGAAAGCTATCAGCTGTTGCAGCAGTGGCTGAACAACTGACAACCAATCTGAATATGTCATGTTTATTATTTTTTTAATTTTTTATTGATTTTAATTGCTTTTTATCGACCTTTTGGGTTTTAAAAGGCAAAAAAGCCTTAAAACCAACTATTTATATATTATCCCAACTACCAAAACATAAATCAACCCTTCGCCCTGTGGATAACTTTTTAGGGCAAAAAAATATTGACTTTTAATTTTTTGGCTGTATTATTTATATTAGAACGTTCACAAAGTCGCAAAGGAGCTGGTTATGCCGGAAACAATCAAATTCATCATTGATGTAGTATCTCTAATGCCTAAACTTCTTGCTTTCGCGATGCTTGTTATTTCCATAACGACTGCTGTCTTATTTTCTTCCTCTCTTCTCACAAATTTGTGGTGGAAGCGCGCTAAATGCCACAGGTGCGGATCGCGCTTATCATATAGATTCAAAACGATAACAATCTTTACAAACGACAACGAACACAATATGATTTGGCGGGAGCATTGGCGACATTGCCTATGGTGCGGCCACAATACCCTGCTCAAAAGAGCCACTGGAAAAGGGCCGCAAAAAAAAGAAGCCTTTGAAAAACCGTAACCCATCGGGAAACCTTGATGGGTTTTTTTATTTCAAAAAAGATTCCCACTCCTCTGGTAAAGGAATTTCTAAATTTATTACTTTATCTTCGGCTTGCCCTGGGCCGGGCTGAAGGGTTGCTGTTTTAAACGAAATCGCTGTAGCACATAACGCAATAGATCTATCGGGTAATGGTTTTTGCGTGCTGTATTTTGCGTCGCCGAGTATCGGATGGCCCATATTCGCCATTTGAATTCTAATTTGGTGGAATCTGCCGGTTTTCGGCATTATTTTCAAAAGCGAGTACTTATCATTTGATTTAACAACTTCCCACGACAATTCCGCAGTTCTGGTTTTGGTTGCCTTTTTGATTTCTTCAAGAAGTTCTGCATCTGTTTTATTTGTAAAACCTTCGGCAAAAAAAGAAATTTTATTAACTTTTTCTTTTATCTCGCCTTTTTGTTTGTCCAACTTCCCCACCACAATTGCGTGATAAGTTTTTTGTATTGTATGTTCCCTAAATTGTTCTGATAATCTTGAAGCTCCTTTTGAAGTTTTCCCAAACAGCACAATCCCCTGCACAGGTTTGTCCAACCTATGCACCAGCCCCAAAAATACCCCGCTAGAAACAACGCCAGCGCTTCGCGCAGGAAACCTGCCTATGGGCTGGCTGTTTCCTACGGGGCGAGCATTCCCCGGCAAGGGTTTTCCCTTTTTTATTCTGATATAGTCTTTTACCATATCATACAAACTCGCCTCGCCCGACTTGTCTCCCTGTGTAAGCAAACCAGCAGGTTTCACAACCGCAATAATATGATTATCTTCGTATAAAACTTTTACGCTTGACATATTATAGCGTTTATTATAGTGTTTATTATGACGTTGGTTACAGTTCCTTGAATATTCTTCCTCCACAGGAGAACTATCATGGGTCAAGATATCGCTAATATCCATTGGCAAAAGGAAGTTCCTTCAAAAGATGTCCTAAGCCAGTTTTTAGGAAACTACCTTAATGGCATCGGCACGGTCGAATTCGGCCAGGATGACTTTAACCGAGAATGCTGGATTTGCACTCTGCCCGGAAAGCCAACCGATCCTTGGCAAGGCATTTCCGGTCTTCCGCAAAGACCGCACGACATGATGAGTGACGAAAGATGGTTCGAGGTTTACTGGCACGACGATGGTATTGACATTATTACCCGGCGCCAAGACCCCATCACAAACAGCATCGCCGCCGGTTTCGCCCGGGCTTGCATTCTAACATGGCAGGCGAAGGGCTGGGAGGAATTGCGGGAAAGCTATCTCGCATTGCGGAGAAGATGATTGCTTCGGCAATCTCGCGAATGGAGCGTTTAGCCACAACGCTCCCTTTTTTTATAAATTTTCAAATTTTTATTCTTATTTTAGCGGTTTTTTGCCGTTCGGCAAAAAACCGCTATTTTAATTAATTTTAATTTTTAGATAATAGTTCCTTTATTCTGTCGGCTTCGGCTTCAACAACCGGGCCGAAATATTCGCCCGAGTGCGCGTGGCTTCCTTTATACGATGGTTTCTTTTGGTCTAAATGTAAACTAAATTCGTAATTTAGTTTATTCTGAACCGCGCCGAAGGACTTCACATATGTGTGAAACCTCGGGTAGTTCTCGCCCGCCAGCTTCCTAACTAAATTATATTCATTCCCGTTTGTATCTATAATAACATACCCAATATCCCTGGCCACAGCAACAATATTTTCTTTTATATTTTTAATCACAAAATCCATATTCAAAAATAACTCTCGTCTAACTACTTCAGGTTATCAATTGACAACCTGACATTTTTTAATTACTTTTTTAGAAGATGACCGATATCTCTTTTCTTTATAACGAAACTCCTGCCAACTTTGACGGCCTTTATGGCTCCCCTGTTAATTCTTTTGAGCACAGCCACCCGGCTTATTTTTAAAAGCTTTGCCAGCTGGCTCACCGACAAAAACTCACTTTTTTCTATTAAAATATCTTTTAAAGTTTTTCCCATATACTTCAGGTTATCACGTGATAACCTGAGCTGTCAACAATTACTTATTAGTGAATATTGACACAGCTTATCTATTGTGATATTATTTATTATTAGTAAAAACTAATTTCTGCTCGTAAATTCGCGACAGAAAACGTTCTTTAGGAGGGCTATTTCATGCTACGACGAATCTTGATCAAGACCCCGTCCCGCGAAGAATTACACAGACACTTCTTTCCGGACAAGAAGACGCTTGGGGACAACTTGACGTTGTGTGCCGAGGACGGCAACGCCACGTACCGGGTCCGGATTTTTAGGATGTCGACGAACACTAACCGCACTTTCATCGAGTTTGAGGGGGACACGTATTTCCCCATCCATGGCGACACGTGTCCGCGAAACATACGTGGCTTTCTCAACTACGGATACCACAGAGATGTCCACTCTGTTATCGTCGTCGAAGGAATTTACGACGACAAGACTGTTCCTCCGGCCGCCCAGGTACCCGGCGATGACGAAATGTTGGCAGACGTCAATTTCCATCGATAATCACGTTCATCGTCTAGCAAGCTACAGTCAGAGCAATCACTCTACGGAGAGGTTGCTCTCTTTTTTTACAAAAAATTTTTCAGGTTATCGCGTGATAACCAACGCGGTCAATATTTTATTATTACTTAGGGAATTATTGACAGGAGTTTACTATTATGCTATAATTAATATAGAGTGAATTCCTGTTCGTATGAGCAGGTCGTCCACAAGGATAAGGAGGTAAAGCCCCACCTCGACCAATGGGCTACTCGTTCTTTACAGGAGGTGGCTGTATGGCTACCGAAATTAAGATCGTGAATGGTCCTTCCCGCGAGGAGTTATTTGATGCTCTGCGCTTGGGCCGGCAATATAGGGAGCTCGGATCTGTGAGCTTTCTTATGGAACACGAAGTCGATCGCAAAGAGCCTGTTACTGCTCACATCACAGATATAGCAGTTGTGGGCGAAGGGCATGATTGGCTCATCTACGGGACTCACCCACAGAAACTCTGGACCGCCGAAATCAAATTCAACACGGTCAAGCGCGATGGCACTATCAGATTTATCTACCCCAGCTAATCTGTTTCGGCCACACTATACACCACTAGTGCGGCCTTTTTTTACAAAAAACTAACCGTGCTTGAATTCTATAACGTCGCCGTCAGCGACAACATATTCTTTGCCTTCGGTGCGGAGCTTGCCCTGTTCGCGAGCTTTGGGGTAACCGCCTGCGTCCAGCAAATCTTTCCAAAAAACAACTTCTGCTTTTACAAATTTATTTTCAAAGTCAGTGTGAATGGCAGCACCGGCTTTTGGCGCGGTATCGCCATTTTTTATTGTCCAGGCGCGGGTTTCGTCTTCTCCGGTTGTCAAAAAAGTTATTAAATTCAAGAGCTCGTATGATTTTTTTACCAAAATATCTGTTTCAGATAATTCCGGCAAACCTAATTCTTTCCTCTCTTCCCTTGCCATTCCCTCAGCCTCGTATTCGCTCTGCGCGTCGACAACCACATAATTTTTTAAAGCTTTTTTTACTTCATCAGCCACGTCCTCCTCCTTCCCATTCAATAAATATAATCTTGGCTTGAATGTCAGTAATTGATATCCGTTTAAAATTTCTTTTTCTTCATCAATAAATTCCTGGTCAATTAAAACTTTTTCCTGCGTTAAAAATTCTCTAGCTTTTTTCAAAACAGCCATTTCTTTTACAGCTTCTTTTTTGTTTTGCCTTACTTCCCCATCCAGCCCATCTATTCTTTTGTTTATAGTCTCCAAATCCTTTAAAATCAGCTCAACATCTAAAATTTCTTTTTCTTTCAATGGATTCACTTCCTGCTGGGTGTTTATAATGTCTGCGTTTTTAAACGCGCGTAAAACATACAAAACAGCGTCAACTTCTCTTATATGAGATAAAAATTTATTTCCTAAACCTTCGCCCTGCGCTGCACCCTTAACCAATCCGGCAATGTCCACAAAATCAACTGTGGCGTAAATTTTCTTTTTTGATTTTGATAATTCAGCCAGCTTATCAACTCTTTCGTCTGGAACCAAAACAACCCCAATATTAGGGTCAATTGTAGCAAACGGATAATTGGCAATCAAAACCGGCTTTTTAGTTAATGTTTTGAACAGTGTTGACTTGCCCACATTCGGCAACCCCACAATTCCGACCGATAGAGCACAATGCGACATGATAATCTTGGTTTATGTTTATGCAACCTTCTACTAATACTTCTTTTTGGTTCCCAGTGACCTTTTCTATGATATCTCTGACTGTATCTTTTTTTTGCTGGAAATTAAAGTAGTTTAGCACATTTTTGGCCTCTTGGCAAAAGTTCTGCATCTCCTCGTCAGTGGGCAAAACGATTTCGCGTGCTTGTCTTCTTTGCTGTTCGCTGTACATAATTTGCCCCTTAATAGATGACATCTTTTCATCAATCTCGCTATTTACCTGCTTCAGTTGTTCAATTTTAATTGCGCCAGCTCCGTAGGCTTTGACGTATCTATCGGCTTCTTTTTTTAATTTCTCGGCTTCCTCATTTAATTGCTCGATAGAAGGGCCTGATATAATTTGGTTTGTCTCTCTTCCACTAAGCCATTTACTCAACTCTTTGCGCATCAGATCAGGAACTGTCATTATCTCTTTTACTCTATCCCAAACAAATTGATCTAAAATTCGAGCATTTAGACCTCCCTCATTGCAATTCGGTGGCATTGGATGGCTGTAAACCCTGTCAGTGCACCTATAATAAAGATGCTTCCCGTGTTGCGGTCCTTCCCCTGCTCTTCTTCTGCCGCATGTGCAGTAAATTTTACCAGCAAGCAGATAATCATTCTTTTTATTTCTTACGCACATCGTAAAATTATCTTTGAGAATTTGGCCGACTTTATCAAATATTTGTTTATCAATAATTACGGGAGTTGGTATTAATATCCATTCTTCTTTTGGTCTTAGTTTTCTGCTAGTTTTTTTAACTTTTTTATATATTTGCTGTTTTAATGGTTTCTCTGGGATTACTCCATACGATCTAAGATAGTGTCCCTCGCCAATATACGTCCGATCCCTCAGCATCGTGCTTAATGTGCTTGTGTTCCAAACGCCTCTTTTGCTTTTTCTTGGTTTTATATTTAATTCATGCAAACGTCGCACAATGGCACGCAATGTCAACCGCTCGTCAGTTACCCATAAAAAAATCATTTTGACCACCTCACTTTCCTGTTTATTAATCTCATAATGGCCAACAATTTTATTTTCTTTGTCGTTTCTGATATAGGTATATCCATATTTAGCCCCGCTTGTAATAATGTGACCGTCTTTTGCTTTACGTAATTTTCCTAATCTGAATCTTTCTGTAATCTTTGCTCTTTCCCATTGAGAAAATAATCCCTTAACTCCGTGCATCACTTTTTCATCATCGTTCTTTGGGGTTGGCGTAGTTATAAAAATTATCTCTATCCCCACCTCCGTCAATTCATCCATTACTAACTCTTGATAAGAATATCTGCGAGCCAATCTGTCGGGATCATAAATCATAACTGCCTCCCATATTTTGTTTTTAGCATCTATGCGTAGCTGGTCTAAGGCTGGCCTTACTATACTATCGCCGCTCCAGCCTTCATCGGTGTATTCTCGCACTAATGTGTAATTATTTTTTTCAATAAACTCCTTAAGAACCATCAGTTGATTCTGAATTGTTTCTTCTTTTTCCTGCCTCCCGGTTGATACTCTCGCATAAATGGCAACCAGCTTCGTGATTTTTTGCGTAACCTGTTCCATAGTTTTTATCACCTACCATTATGGCTTACTCTTTGATTAAAGCAAGCCAACCTCCCCACATCTGCATTACCTCGTTTTTCAGCTATTCTTTTAAGGGTCTCTTCAAAAAGCAAAGAAAAGGCGTGACTTACTCGGTCCTCAATTTCTGATTCGCTCGCTTCAATTTTTTTGAAACTGATCCTTGCTAATTTTTGAAATTTTTCGCTCGCCATTTTTTTATGAGACCTATTTTGCTTTTAAGCGTTTCCTGTTCCGTCTGCATAGAAGATTGTGCCAAGGTCATCGGCCATGTCTTCTGTGTCCGACTGAATCGTGAGTTTCATCAAGTCCAGCACCTTGTCTTCGGTGTCGACTCTTTCCTGCTCGGAAGCGTTTTTCTATCACTTTTTTTGAAGGTGCTTTTATAATTCTTATCTTCTTTATGATCACGAGGTCTAAAATGTGGATTTCCTGCTCATCGCTCTAACGCCCTATATTAACCTTGCTCATTTAGTTTAACGCCCCCACAGGGCAACTTCATCAAGGATTTAGACATTAGTTCCCGCGCCAAATAATTGGCTCAACGATAGGGCAAGTAAGAAAATTTTTTGGAAGCTGTTGGTGTCTGCTCCAACATTTAATCCTCCGTTATAACTTTCCAAATATCCGCTTATCTGCCTGAGGGTGTCAACGCTTCAAGACAGAGCCTCAAATGAGATATTTAGTTGCCTCGATTTTTTAATCAAATCAAAAACCATACATTTTAAGTATGGCTTATATGCAAAATCCTATTTGAATATCGGACTAAACCGGACTATTTAGAACTATTTTTGAGATTAGCTCGTTCTAATTCTTTAATAAATAATGGAATATTTATCCCTTCCTTTATTAAAATTTCAGCAGAGACCTCATCGCCTCTATAAAAAAATGACCTGGGACCTACCTTGTAAAAAAATACTTTTGTAACTTCTCCTACAAAACCGAGTGCGTTTAGAATTTTTACAAACCTTCTACCCTTTATATTCTCTTTCATCGTAAGCCAGCCTGCTTTTTCTGATATTGCTTCCCATTTAATTTCTGTATTTGCAGGTTGCAAACGAACATAATCAAAGAATTCAAAATTATTTCCAACGGCGTGTGGTTTTGACAAAAGGTAATCATTTATCCAAATTTCTCTGTCCCTTACTGTTATTTTGAAGGTTTCAGATAAGCTCTGAAAACCATCATTTTGTTTTACTTCGTCTTGATTAATTGCTATACCGCCAGAAAATGGATTATATTTTGAGACCGTCAGACCTAATGATTCTGGTGATATCCCCGTCCTTAGTTGAATGAAACTTATATTATCAATTGTTGGCACAACATCAGCTTCATAAAACGCTTTCAACAGAATTTGGATAACCTTCTGGGACACCTTCTTACCCAACAAAAAAGCATTGAATATTTCTATTTCGTTGTAGTATTTTTTATAAAAATTCGAACAGATAAAATTTTCTGACTGAAAATCTTCTGTCATAATATGGCTGTCTTTCGTGAATTATTTTAATCTTATACCCAGCTATAACTTTTTTCCAGTCTTTTTCGCCTTTGCCTAACGCCCGCCCTTATGTTATTATAAAAGCGACAATTTAATATTGAGCCTAAACTCATAGATTTTCTGTGAGCATGGCATAAAATTCCGAACAAACATACTAAACCCGTCGTTTAGGCAACTGTTTGTTCGGTCATATTCCGAAAGGGATATGGGGTCGCAAGACTCGGCCTAATGGCGGGTTTTGTGTTTATAAAATATATGTTTAATTTTTTATTCAAAAATCGGATAAAGAGTATTGATGGCGAAGGCTATAAACTATACCTAAAAGCAATCAAAGCCATAGAAGCTGATTCTGTTCAAGTCTCTGTAAATTTACTGAACCAAGGTGATTTTGATAATACAAATAAACATCTTAAGGAAGTTGAGCAGGCCATGAACGTGCTCGAAGAAATTGAACAAAAATATACGCGGCTCAAAGAAAGATATAAGCACGATGGTAAAACTTTGTTAGAAATCGCAACAGATTGGAAAGACATAAATACACTGCATCATAAATTGTTCACACACGAATTCAAGAACGATGAGAATACTTACAAGATAAGAAGCGAAGAGATATTAAAAAGATTTAACAAATTATTAAAAGCTTAAAACATATGAAAAAAGTAATATTTATTTTATCGTTATTATTCCTTCCGCTGTTGGCGAGCGCATCTTTTGACGCAAATTTATATTACGGCCTGCAAAACAATAACAGCGTCAAAGAAATGCAAGAATTTCTTACCGATCAAGGTGTTTACTCGGGTCCCATTACCGGCAACTTTTATTCTTTAACCTTAAAATCCGTTAAGGATTTTCAAAGCAAAGAAAATATTACTCCTGTTTCTGGATTTTTTGGCCCCTTAACTCGTCAAAGAGCAAATACGCTTTTATCCGCAAATGTTGAACCATCGAATCAGCAAGCGATTCAGGAAACTGGCTCAACTCCTCCGCCAGCTGAACCCGCAAAAACCACTAACGACGTTGTAAAATCTCTACAAAACCAGATTGCTCTTTTATTGCAACAGGTTCAGGCGATGCAAACTCAACAAACATCAGTCCAACAGCTGCAGCAAACCGTTCAGCAGCAAGCCGAGACGATCAATCAGATTCAACAGAACACACAACAAATTGCCCAAAACACGACTCCGATTGTTTGCACTCCAAATTGGTCCTGCGGAGACTGGGGTGCTTGCATAAATTCCCAACAGGAACGAACTTGTACTGATTCAAATAATTGTGAATCTTCTACTGGCGAACCCGTTTTAAGTCAATCATGCACAGCACCCGTTCCAACCTGCACCCTAACGTTTGGACAAGCAAATAATCCTTATGGTCAGGGCCCATTTTCTGCTATAATGTGGACTTCTGAAAATGCTCAATCTGGCAAGTTGTATTCAACGGGTATATCTGGGGTAAGCTGCGGCTTGGTAGAGAACGGGATTTGCTATAAATTTGCATGGGACATATCAACTTACGATGGAATAAGCGGCAATTTGATCAGTGGTTCAATAACCAGCGTTGTTCCAGGAAACTGGATTGCCGTTTTCACGGGACATGGCAGATCCGCAAAATGTCATGCCTCAAATCTTCCTCAATAAAAAACTTCACGAACGGGCAACAAGCACGCCTCGTTGCATCAAAAAAGCTCATCTTCGCAATGGGCTTTTCTTTTATTGTATACCTCTTTTCATTAATTCTATTTCTTCATTTGTTCTTTTTTGTTCGGCAATAATTTTTTTATCAAGATAATTTTTATATTCTTCAAAGAAATTCCTGACTTTTATATCAGCGTCTTTTTCAAATATTTTAATTGCCTGCTTCTTGCTCTTGAATGACCGCACAAATCCATCCTCTCCGGAGACGACACCTGTTTGCGACAAATATCCAAAAAGATGGCCTTTTACCTCTTTATATTTTTTTGTATTTACATGTTTTTTAATCAAAGCTTTGATAATCCCCCACAAAAATTCTTCTCCTGTATATCTACCAATAATAGAAAAGGCTATTTTCATACCAATATCACCATTTTTTTTAATCGTCTCAATCAATAATTTTTCTAAAACCGGATTAAACTGCGGAAAGATTTTTTCAAGGAGCTCGCCCGCTTCCCACTCGAATAGCCCATTTTGTTTTTTGTCTCCAGCATCATACCATTTGAAGATAAGAGGCACTGTAATGGTGGCGTGCCCTTCAAGCACCGTTCTAAGCTTATTTAGATTAAACGGGATAGCATCATAGTAATCAGTAATTAATTCTTTTTTCTTTGATCTAATCAATACTCGCCTATAGAAAAAATCGATGATTTTTTTTGGAAATTTTTCTGCAATCGTCTTCAGTATTTCCTCTGCCTGATAATCAATTCTTGTGCAAAGAATCATGCCGTCCAAAATAGTATCTATTTCTTTATCGTTAATATCTGAAAACAGCGGTGACTGCTTAAACCATAAATTATTTACCCAGGATGTGTCGTTATTTATTGTTAGCTCCTTTATTGTCTCAATAAAATAATACTTCAAATTTTTATTTTGACCATACTTTTCGACGATTGCTCTGAGGAGATTATTTAGCGCGCCTATATCTTTTGTCGCTTTTGCGCTTAAAAAAATCTGTTTAATAATCTCTAAATCAATATCATCCACGATGGACAATAAGTATGCACATACGGTGAGATTCTTCTTCTCGTCAATCCACTGATTTATTAGTATCTTGGCCTTTACTGAATCACCCTTCCAAATACCAATTAGCAGACTTACCAAAAAGGGCTTTAATTCCTTTTCGTTAAGTTGGATAATCCTCAACGCAATTTCGGGCTTATTTTGTCCAAGTTCAGTCAGAAATACCCCAAAATAACTATATATGCCGGGATCTGAACTATAATAATTTTGAATAACAGATAAAATTTTGCTTCTCCATTCTTCAAAATTATCTTCAGAAATTTCAGATACGAACTTATGAATTTTTTCGGTTCGGTCTTTTTTTGTTTTATCAAAATCAAAATCTGGATCAAGCCGGCCATCCCATCCGACGAAGACTCTATAAACACTATACCGTTCGTTTTTATCAATAATTTCGCTTAACTCTTTTATTTTTTGAGGAGGATTTTTAACGAATCGTCGAATAAACCATGCTTTCTGTTCCTCAATTTGCTGTATAATTTCATTCTTTGCTTCCGGCAATATCTTAATATAAAAATCTATTACTGAATTTGTATCGTCTAAAACCATACCCTCCATATCATCTGAATACACGTGGCTGTGTGGAGTCTGCGTAGCTTCTTGTAAAATTTGGATTACTTTTGTTCTTTTACTGAGCTCATTAGTTGCATAATATAATTTCTCTAATAGCTTAATAGATTCTTTACGTAACCCTTTAAGCTTATCGGAAACAACTAAGGGGCCTGAATGCAAGGTAATGGTTTTATAATCAGGATAAGAACGTCCTTCGTATGTAGGGCTGAGAAGCTCTCGCGCAACAACAAAAATTATCTCTGCATTCTCATTCAATTTCTTCGCACTAAACCGATTGATCGATTTTAGAATAAGATTTTGCGGAAGATATTCTACTTGTTGTAGAGCAAATAAATTATATTTAGATAAATTCTCAACCGCTTTTAATACATGCGACCTGACATCGTCGTTTTTGCACCTTTTATAGATATCTTCGAGTAGTTTTAGAGAGTCAACCGTCTCGAGGTAACATACTTTTTTAATAACATCTACGCACTTTATAAAAACATCATTACTTGACTTACCAAATAATTTTGGCCAACCTTTTAGTTTTATTTTTAGTACACTTTGCTTTAACGGCTTGAATCTTATAACTGAACCAATAATTCTCACGGCCTCTTTTGGCGTGAGAAAGGCATATTCTTCAAGTATTTCTAAATCGTTAAAAACATCATCATTTGTGCGATACATGTTTTAGTAACCTACCTGCTTCACCTTTGAAATATTTAGAAATCAAAGGGTGTCGCATTTGGGCTAAATTCCCGTAAATCTGCAGCTTCTGCTTATGGCTTGGAAAGGTGGAAATTAACTTACTAATTTTAATTCTATTAATAGCAGAAAAGAGAATGACTCTTCCGATTTCTGACTTAAATTCGTCTTGTTTAGATTTGAATATGATGCCATTTTTACTTTTATGTATTAAATCTTGTTTTAATAGCCCCGATAAAACGTCCTGCATTTTTTTAACTGATATGCCGAGTAATTTTGCAATTTTTTTGCAATCACTATTAGAAGCATTACCAAGCAGATATATTAGTGCCGCTACGTCTAAAATTATATTTTTTGATTCAATGGCTAGATTTAATACTTGATTAGGCAAATCAAGGAATTCGTTCTTTCTAGCAAGGCTTTCAATATGGACATAAAGATTATCAATAAAGTCATGATTCCCGATTCTAAGATACTCTAAATTTGGAATCTTGATTTTATCTTTTACGTTTTTGTTGATTTCGTTTAATATTTGAACATTTATGTCACTAAAGTGATACCAATATATCTCTGCATCTTCCTGTTTTTGTTTATCGCCGCGGATTTTAGAAACCAAAAATAATATTGTTGGTAGATTAATTAATTTACAAAATTCGACCAATCTTTTGGGGCATCTGCAAGTATTATCTTTTATTGGCTCTTCGCATCCTTTTAATTGGAAAAAAACTACCTGATTAAGGTAGTTCCCCTGCATTTTTTTTCCCTCATCCGGCTTTCTTAGTCTGAGAAAGCCGTCTGTGTCTGGAGTATTATCTTTTATTCCGTGAAATTGTAAATCAAATCTATCTCCGTGTTTATTAACAAAATAATCTGTTAGGATGGAGATCGCTTTTTCATCAATTCTTTTTGACTTTCTATATTTGGTCATTTTGGATTCGAAACTAAGGTGACACTGAATGTAATATTCTCCCCTGTTCATCTCTGTTTGTGATCAGGCGCTCATAACGGGGTGCTGGGAGGGTTATTTTGAAGTTAAATGGTATAAGGACTGGCGTGGCGGTAGGTCGTGCTGTGTTCCCACTGTGCCAATAGATAAACTCATATTTTAAAATTATGCCATATTTTTTTATTTTTTTCAACCAACATAAAAAACTTCCAACAAAGGAACCCATAACGGAGTTTTTTAAAAAACATTGACAAAGTATTTATATTACTGTAGTATACGATTCAGAAAGAGTGCCACCGTGGCACTCTAGAATTTTATGCTCTTTGAAAGGAGAATTGAGATGAAGACGATTTTGACAGTTGTGACGTTGTTGGTTTTGCTTGTTTCTGCCACTTCAACATCAGCCAGCATCATCACGTTCTCGGATAATTTTAATGACGGGAACGCAGATGGCTGGTTGCTTACTAAGGGAAACTGGCATGTCGAGAACGGAATATTCGCACAAGACTCTGGTGGCGATGGATGTATTCCCTTGGCGCAGGGCATCATAGCCTCGACTCAATCAGTCAAAACTGATGTGTTGCTTCACGGACACGCCGGAAATGGCGGTATAACAATCTGGTATCAAGATTCTGATAACTACACAGCAATCCTAATCTATCCCGCTTACGGCGAAGTGTGGATAAGTGAGAAGCTCGGTGGTGGATCCAGTAGCTTAACTCGTTATTCACATATCTCTACCGAGGAAACATGGCATCAGTTAGTAGTTGATGCAGATAGCACGAGCGGTCTATTGACGGTGTCATTAGACAATTCGTTCTTTTTTACACATCAGACTAGCACAGCAACGCGAACTGGGCAGTCAGGACTGATTAGTGGTAACTCTGGTGGGGATTTTGACAATTTTGAGATTTCTACCACCATTCCTGAACCAGCGACACTTGGTCTGTTCGGTTTAGGTCTCCTATTAAGCTTCCCAGTATTACTGCGAAGACGGCGAGCTTAATTCTGGCAGATTACAAAACAAAGTCGGTGGATTCATTTCCATCGACCTTTTTTTACACAAAGTCAATCTATGTATTTGGGGTAAGTTGGAATCTTTATACTAAACTCAAACGGTATTAATTTTACGCTGTCATCGCCCAAACAATGTCGGGTAGTGTTCCAGCTCTGCCAATAAATAAAGACATATTGACTAATTTGTTTCATTTTCTGAAATATAAACCTTAAATACTAAACGGTGTGTATTTTGGTGCGAAGTAATTTGATTTATTTTCGAACCAATATTTGTTGAAACAACATTTAATAATGATACGCTCGCCCCACCTCCTACCTCTCCACCCGAAGATTCGTTGACAATTACAGAAACATCAAAGTCGACGTAGTTACCATCTACTCCACTTTCGTTACGTTTTATACCAATGATTTTAAACCTGTTTTGCGTTTTGTTAGCTTCTTCAACGCCACCTACTATGTTTAATAAAGCCTCTTTAATAAATTGTTTTAATTCCATTTTATTTAAAATGTAAAAATTATTTTACCATGATTTGAGTGCAATGGGCGCAGCGTTTGGCATCAACAGGAATTTCGCTCAAACATTCCGGACATTTTTTGTGGGTTGGCTTTTGGTCTTTCTTTTTACTTACCTTTGTCATAAAAGCATTCATCGGCATAACCACAAAAAAATACACTGCGAGGGCAACAAGTAAAAACGAGATCAAAGCGTTTATCAACTCACCGTACAAAAATTTACTTCCATTCAAGGTAAAATACAAACCTGAAAAATCCGGCACTTTTGCAATAGCTCCAATAAGCGGAGTAAGCAAATCTTTTACCAATGCAGTTACAACTGTTCCAAACGAAGCTCCAATAACCACGCCAACAGCAAGGTCAACTGCGTTGCCTCTTAAAATAAAATTTTTAAAGCCTTCTAATATTTTTGGCATAGGTTTTATATTACAAATAATATTATGTAATAGTACTTGAAAATTTGCAAAAAATCAATTATAATCAACATAATTCAACTAGGGCCCGTGGTATAGTGGCAACACATCTCGTTTGCAACGAGAAGCTGGGAGTTCGATTCTCCCCGGGTCCACAGCAATAAAAAAACAGGGTTTAATCCCCTGTTTTTTTATTTTATTTTATTTCCAAGATTTTTACTTTTATCATTTTACTGCCTGCCTGAAAATCAAACTCATCGCCTAATTTTTTTCCAATTAACATTTGCCCCAACGGCGAATGATAAGAAATTTTACCTTTTAAGATATCTGCTTCGCTGGGAGCTACAATATGATATTTTTCTTCTTTGACATCAAATAATATTTTAATTTCAGAGCCAATTTGAATTTTGTCTGTTTCTTCTCTGTCTTTAACTACTGCCTCGTTAATTGCAGATTCTAACTCTGCTATTCTCATTCTTAAAAAAGACATTTTGTCTCTTGCGTCGTGATAAGCCGAGTTTTCTTTTAAATCGCCGAAAGCAGCCGCTTCTGCTATCAATTTAACAATTTCTTTATTTTTAGTTGTTTTTAATTCGTGCAATTCATCTTTTAATTTCTGGAGGCCTTGTTTTGTAAAATACTGAACCATATAAATATTTTATCTTAATTTTTATAATTTTTCAAGTTTAGTGTAAAAAAATGGCCGCACTATTGTATGTAGTGCGGCCCGAAGGAGTTGCAGTGGCCGCCGCAACCTTATTTTTCGATATGACCTGCTCCTGTTGTCGAGTAGATGATGGTAACAGGACCAGCGTCGAACATCCTCTGCAAAAGAATCGCGAGACACTCTGAATGCGGCTCATTAAGACGCATTGTGCTCGTCATTTGGCATTTCGCCCGCCAAGTATGAGATAAGCGATTTATCGCCTCCATTGATTGGATTTTGACTCCAACCACGACTCTTCCGAGACCGTGAGCGCCAAAGGTAAAAGTTTGCTCTCTTCCCTGTATAAACCCTTCAATATGAAAGCCAAACTCTCTAGGTCCATTCGAAACGTAGATCTTCAATTTCGTGTCCGCAGTAGCCATAATAGTCACCTTTTGCAAAAGAACCGTGACAGTTGAATCGGTGCAACCGTCTTTCACCGTTCCCTTCGATAAACTCAGGGCACCCAACCATAACGATTAGGAATTGTATCAATAGTATACCAATAATTTTATGTTAAGTCAACAGTAAAAAAAAGTCGCGCGAACGCGACATGACGAATAAAAGAGTAGTTGGTAGGGGCGCCACGGGATTTCTAGGGTTTTCGGCGGACCCTGGCAGTCATCCCTGCCAACTACCGGAGAAAGAGCGGATAAAAAACTTGAGTTTGCCGGACAGGATTTGAACCTGCATGCGTGGGAATGGACCCCACCCCTCTACCATTAAGGTACCGGCAAACCATCGCGGGGAGGCAGAAACCGCGACGAAACTTCGGAAGCGCCGAGCAGGGTTTGAACCTGCGACCCCGTGATTAATTGTCACGTGCTCTACCAATTGAGCTATCGGCGCGAGGCAGCCAGTACTCTGGAACAGCACTGGGAATTCAAGCCATTTATGCCATAGTGTCGCAAGAAAACCGCAGGTGGGTGACACAAGCGGCAACCTTCAAACGCGTCTTTTGAGCGCGCCGAGGACGCCTCCTTTCTTTAATACGCACCGCACTGGGTACTAACTGCCCAAGAAATTATCCGTCCCGCTAAGCGGGGTGAATAATTTTCTGGGCAGTATTACCCCGAAAAATAAATTTTGCGAAAATTTATCACGGGGTAAGTGTTCGTCCCGATTAGCGGGACTCCCTTAGTTTCTTAAAGCTGTTTCGAATAAGAAAGATTTCTAGCGACCTTTCTCAAAACGCTTCTGACTCAAAATTCAAATTTTAAATTTCGAATCAAGTCGACTACATTTTTTAAAAAAATGATCCACGAGCAGCTTCCGCTACCCGTGCCTTGTTACGACTTAGCCCCTCTTACTGAATCTAGCTTAGGCCCATTTGCATGGAACTTCGGCTATCCCCAGCTTGCTTGGCTTGACGGATTAGAGTACTTTTAGGTTAGTTCTCCGTTTCCACCGGACGAGCGGATTTCCCGCATCCGGCGAGCCCCATTTTTATGCATCTCTGATTTCAATTCCATAATTTTTGCAAAACCTTTTTCTGTAAAATGTTTCTGTTTTTGAATCATTTTAAAGATTCTGCAAAATAAATCAAAATCTTTTTTCTTACTCTTTGTTTGCAATTTATGCTTTACGAAAAAAGGAATTACTACTTCTGCAATTTTTTCAAAATGATTTATTTCATACCGATAACAATCTGTATGATTCTCTCTTCTATCTCTTTGAAAATATATCGCCCCGCATCCGAAAAATTCTTTAAGCTGTTTCAATACAGCTAAATCGTCTTCTTGGAGTTTCAAATAGTAATGGCATTCCATTTTATAACTCTTGCCACCCCTACTGCTTCCTGGCGGACGCGGATAAATAGTAAAACTTCCTTCGCCGTCGGTTAAACCAACAACATAATCTGCTGATAACATAAATTTAGGTTAGGTCCTTCCCCTATTTCGCTTTTTAGAAGCGAACGGGTACTATGACGCTAGCTGACTTCCTAAAAAGCAATTACCTTCATCTTTTTAGGATCTCTCTGGGTCACTTAATTAACTTTTTCTAACATTCCCATTTTCTTATCGTATTTTACCATTTTTATTGACTTCCCTTCAACCGCCCGGTGAAGGTCATCTAATAAAACACGAAACATTTGGGACTGTCATTCGCCTCAAGCCCTCCGCTCATTTCCTTACGGAAGTTGAGCTGCTAATTTTTTTTTGGCTACTCTTCTTTAAAAAAGGTTAGATTTGCACTAACTAGCTAATTAAGCTGCCAGACGCGCTTTTTACTGGCGGTGAGTACAAGACTCAGGAACGTATTCATCGCCACGTAGCTGATTGGCGATTACTAGCGATTCCAGCTTCATGAGGTCGGGTTTCAGACCTCAATCCGAACTGAGACCGGTTTTGGTGCGATTAATCTCCGCCTTTCGGCATCGAAGCGCATTGTACCGGCCATTGTACCACGTGTGCGGCCCAGGACATCAAAGGGCCATGCTGATTTGGCGTCATCCTCGCCTTCCTCCCAATTATCTCGGGCAGTCCCCTGTGACATTTAAAACACAGGGCAAGGGTTGCGTTCGTTACCCGAATTAACGGTACGTCTCAA
>JBAZEY010000014.1:0-14299 GCA_041653675.1 Patescibacteria group bacterium
GAATGCCCGGAGGCAGAGGAGGAATTCCGCCGAGGTCGGCGATCGTCTGAGCCTGTCTGGCGATGAATTCCTCGTACTGCTCGCGCAGGTGGCGCAAGAACGAGAGTTCGGCATCCATCTCGACGAGTCGTTGTTCCATCTCGCCAACCGTGTCTGCGAGATTGTCCAGCTCATCCAGCTGACTGAGAGCCTGGTCGAGCTGCGCCCGCAGGGCATCTCGTTCGGCCTGGAGGGCGGCGATCTGCTGTCCGGCTTCCTCAGCTTCGGCGGTCAGCGTCGCGATGTTGTCGCGCATCTCCTGGATGCGTTCTCGATTCACCGCTTCGCCACCGCAGGTGCTGTAGTCGACGTGGCCATCCTCGTCGATCGGATGGCTCATGCCGAGCGGGCAGCCGCACCAGCCGCCGTGATCGTTGCAGTGGTAGGTTCCGCGCGAGCGTTCGCAGGCGGATCGGCGGCGTTCGTAGGTGGCCGGGTTCGTCGTGCAGCAAGTCTTGTCGTCGCTGTTCCACTGGAGACCGGCCGAACAGACGCATTCGTTGCCCTGGACGATACTGTTTCGCTGCCGGCAACCGTCTTGCAGAGCGGTGGCAGGATCCTGGTGTCCGCAGAGACGGGCGACAGCCGCACACTGTTCGGAGCTGTTGCCCAAGCTCTGCACGCAGTCGCCGTAGTCGGTGCAGCACTGGGTCTGGTCGTCTGCGAGGAGACAGCTCGCACGAGCCTCGTCTCCGGGTCCGCCGGAACTGGTCATCTCGGTCGACTCCGACGTCTGGGCAAACACGTTCTGGGCGAAAAGAACCACCGCGATCAGAGTGACGAACTTCATCTTTGTCCCTCCTAAATTTCGAAGGGAGGCCCTATTGCCCCCCTATTGCTCATTATTTGAGCATCCTATATTACACCATAAAGTTATTTATTTGTCAAGAGATTTTTACAAAATAAAAAAAAGAGGGCAGCCACACTTGATGTTTCCATCTTGTGTGACTGCCCGTGGAGTCTATCGCAGACCCCGAAGTCGTCCCTCCACTCGTGCCCGTTGGACGAACGCGTCCGGAGGCAGAAGGCTGATGCATTTTCGAAAGGCTTCCTTGGCCTCCCGAATTTTTCCGTGCATCATGAAGACGTTGCCTAGTTCTTCCCAGGCGTCTGGACCTTCAGGCCAGAGTCGCGTTGCCTCCTCGAGTCTCGAGACGGTCGTGCGCCAGTTCCTGGCGCGTTTTGCCGCCGCGAGTAGATCGGCGTAGCCGTTCGGCGGGCCAACGCTAAGTGCGGTTTCTGCCGCATCCCTCTCGTCGGCCGTCGCGTCGGGCACGCCAGTTGCCACCGGCGGAGGCAGGGGCATTGGCACAGGAACTACAATCACGTCCGGGACATCGCGCTCCTCGTTCCGATGATTCGCGGCCGTGCTCTCAACGCCGGCATCGCGAGTCGTCGCAGAAGTGCGCTTGCTGTTTCCGTCCGAGAGAAGTGCCGCAAGGATGATGAGCGCGACAGTGGTGAAGATGGCGCAGCCGGCTGCGATCGCGATTGTTCGCCGCGGGACCCTTCCGATCCAGACGCCGAACATTTTGAGGTGATCGACCGCCGCCGTGTCAGACACCTCACGTACTTGCCCTGCCGAGGACATCCTTATTTCTTTATCCAGGTCGATCGGCGTGATGGTTTTGTCCAGGGCAATTCCCAGAGCCGGCCGTTCTCCTTCAAGTTTACGGGTCGGCGTCTTGGAAAGATCAGCCGCCGGTTCTGGCGGCTGCCGCTCCGCGGTCGGTTGCTCATCTTCGGCCACGACCGGTACGCGCGGCGGAGTTGTCATGGCCCTGCCGTTAACTGGCGAAACCCTCTGGCTGTCCCGGTAGAACGACTTATCTTCCGGAATTGCCGCCTCGAGCGCTTCGCTAAACTCTACGGCATCCTGGAAGCGGTCCTCGGGCTTCTTGGCAAGTGCCCGGAGAATTACCATCTCCAGTTCAGGAGAGATTTTGGGGTTGATCATGCACGGTGCGTCCGGGCAGTCATTCAGGTGTGCCGTCATGATCTCGGGGTTGGTCGGCTTGCTGAAGGGTAGCCGCCCCGTTGCTGCTTCGTAGAGCATGACGCCAACGGCATAGATGTCAGTTCGCTGATCGACATCGATTTCGCCGCGGCACTGCTCTGGGGACATGTAGAGCGGCGTTCCGAGAACCGTTCCAACCTGGGTAAGGCCGGGGCGCGTTCCGGGCGGACCACCACGGAATTTGGCGATGCCGAAGTCAATGAGTTTCACGACATCCGTGTTTCGCCGCCCGCTTCCGAGCCGGAGAACGAAGACATTTTCCGGCTTCAAGTCACGGTGGATGATGCCACGCTCGTGCACCACGGCCAGTGCATCCAGAATCTGTGTGAAGATTCTGCGGATACGCTGGGGGTGCATTCGTCGTCCCGGTGATTCGTCCAGCGCAATCTTCAAGATGGTGCCGTCGAGGAATTCCAGAACCAGGTAAATGATATCGGTGGTAGAAAAGTCGTGGATGATGGCGATGTTCGGGTGGGCGCTGCGCTTCAGAGTATCAATCTCTTCCGAGAAGCGCTTGACGATAGAGGGATCGCCGCGAAGCTCGTTGTTCAGTACCTTGATCGCGACATGGGCCTTAAGCTTCAGATCCCAGCCGCGATAAACCACGCCCATGCCACCACCGCCGAGCATCTCGAGGACATGCCAACGGTCGGCCAGCTTTTTGCCGGTCATTACGTTGTGGACACCAGTCACTCGTCCGCCGGTTGCCATATCGCTTCCCTCCTTGGATGGCGAATAGTTTTTCGGTCGTTTAGTAGCTATATTTTACCTTACCTTGTGGCAAGGGTTGTTCAATGAACTAACATTATAGATTATAACAAAAGACCGGATTTGTCAAGGTTTTATGACAATCAAGCCTTTAATGTAAAACGAAAAGAAAAGATAAAAGTTACATTAAATTTGAGGCAACAACCCCCGATAAATCGAACTTGAAAATTTAAACAAATAAATAAAAAAAGAGGCCAGCGATCCGGTAAAGGAAAGCTGGCCTCGTCGAGCATCGATTGTTTGCTGAATCGGTGCAGATGCAACCGCCCTAGGTTGCATCTTGTTGGTGGGACTTACCCGCCTCTGTTCCGACCGAAGTCAGAACAAGGGATCGGACGGGTAAGTTGTTAGTAGGTTGCTACAGCGTGTAGTAGTAGTTGCCGCCGCCGTAGCCGCCGGTCGTCGCGCTGACGGGAACTCCGTTGCGCTTCAGAGCGACGCTGCGAGCGACACCGTCCACGGTCACGGTGACCGAATAGGTGCCGGTCGCGCAGGGCGAGCCGCTGCACTGTTCCACGGCGTCGCGGTTCGACCCGAGGAAGTGCACGTTGAACTCGCAGTAGGCGTCCGGCCCGGTGGCGCAGTCGGAGGGATCGAGCCAGTCGTCGTAGACGACCGTGTCGCTCGATACCGCCGCGCCGCAACCCCAGGAGAGATCCTCGTCGCCGTCGTCGATGAATTCGCCGCAGGCGGTGAGAGGTCCGGTGAACCCGCCGCTCACTCGCCGCCAGGTGATGACCACTCGGCGAGTCGGGGTGCCGCAGGTGCCGCAGTCGCCGGCGCAGCTCGAGCACGTTTCCGCGCCGTTGCAAACGCCGTCACCGCAGATCGGAGAGCAGCTTCCGCAGTCGTGAGCGCAGGTCGCGCACGTCTCGGAGCTGTCGCAGTGCCAGTCGCCGCAGGTCGGCGAGCAGGTACCGCAATCGGTCGGGCAGGTGCCGCAGGTCTCGCTGTCGTTGCAGGCGTGATCGCCGCAGTAGGGAGCCGCGACGCACACCGGGTCGCTCGCGCAACCGGGATCGGCGCAGTCGAACAGACCGTCGCGGTCGTTGTCCGCGTCGTCCGTGCACTCGCCGGGCTCGTCGCCCTCGAACGTGTCGCGGTCGTCGCAGGCCGTGCTCAAGGCGCATCCCGGATCGGCGCAGTCGAACAGACCGTCGTGGTCGTTGTCCGCGTCGTCCGTGCACTCGCCGGGCTCGTCGCCCTCGTAGTCGTCGGCATCCGCATCGGCATCCGCGTCCGCATCCGCGTCGGCGTCGGCGTCCGCATCGGCGTCCGCATCGGCGCCCCCCATGGGGCAGCCGTTGTTGGCGCGCGGACCCTGCTCGATCGGGCAGGTATCGCAGGCGTCGCCCACGCCGTCACGGTCCTGGTCGGGCTGGCCGAGGCCGGCCACGACAGGGTTCGCCACGAGGGGACAGTTGTCGATCCCGTCGCCGATCCCGTCGCAGTCGTAGTTCTCCGGGTCGTTGCCCGGATCGCAGATCTTGACGAACTCCATCGGGTCCTCGTCGCAGCCGAGGCTGGAGAACACCGCGCACAGGCACAGGGTCACGATCACGAACAGGTTGCTCTTCTTCATCGGAAACTCCCTCCCTTCGCACTCCGCCTCGCGGAGTGGAAAGATTCTGTGGGGCCGGCCGACTTCCGTCAGGCCGACCCCGGGTTGATGTTCCGTACCGAACCGCCGGCGGTTACCAGTGAATGATGCCGTCGGCCGAACCGTCGTCCAGGTAGTCGAAGAGGATCACACCGCCAGCGATGGCGGCGAGTCCCGTGATGATGGGAAGAGCGATGCACACGAAACGACCCGTGTGGGTGTCTGTGCACCAGTTCTCTTCCGGCTCCATGTTGACGTTGACTTCGACCGGCCGATCGTCGAGACCCGCGATTTCCTCGCGGATCAGTTCGAGCTGGTCGGTGTAGTCGTGAGGCGTTTCCGCCTCGGGCTCGAAGTTCGCGATCATCTGAGCGGCTCGGCTGATGAGGCGCGTGGCCTCGGCCGAACCGTCGTCGCACTCGAGTAGGCGGGAGTAGACTGCGGTTGCCCGCAACTGGAGAGGATGCAGCTCGGCCACGACCGTGAGGTCGCGATCGATCTGGTCCAGCTCCTCGGAAAGTTCGGCGAAGTCGCTTGCATCGCAGGTCTGGACCACGACAGTCACGTTGGTGTCGCCACCGCCCTGACCGCCGTTTCCATTCCCGGATCCGCTTCCACCACTTCCGCTTCCGGAACCGCCTTCGCGGTCCCGTTCCACGTGCTGGTAGCAGCGGCAACGCCGTTCGGACCAGCGCCAGTCGCCATTCAGGCCTTCGCAGGCCTTCTTGGCATCGGCGCAGACCGTGTTCGCGTCGACGCACCGGAGGTCCACTCCGGTATCCGTCGCCACGTCGCAGTCGAAACGGGGGCGGGCGTGCGTATCGAAGAGCACTTCCCAGCTACCGTCCGTGGTCGGCGCGGTGCAGACTTGCACCTCGCCCGCGTCGCAGTGGAGGGACGTGGCCACCTGGGCCGACGTCGTCATCGGGGCCACCACGAGGATGGCAACCGACATCGCGAACACGAAGTTCTTCATCTCCAAACTCCTTCTGTTCGTTGTCCCGCATTCCTGCGGGACGGTTGTACTGTCTAAACTTGTAACCGCCGGAACAACCACGCCCCGGAGGTTTTCTGTATATCTCAACAGGCCTAAGCCTGATAAAGAGGATTTTTATCCCTCTATTTCATCAGGCGCGCGTCGATCCGCCTCGTTGGCGGAGAGCTAAAGCCCGTTGTTATTCAATTGTCAATGAACTACCTTTTGCAGGAAACCGCAGTTTAAGACGAGCGTGATACAACCTTATCGGTGATTCAACTCCTTTATGACTATTCTTTCTTAAACTGTGGCTTCCCGCAAAATTTTTGGATGAAATTCCAGAGTCGTTTGGCCTGGTGATGATAAAGAACGAGGGTAGATTTGGCTTCTCAATATAAGCCAATCACCACTAAATTTTCCAAGCCAAACAGCTTCGGAATTCTATCAAAAAAGGTTTTGTTTTAGCGAAAAAACCCAATTTGCCTTTGCTTTAAAATGAACTGTTTTATTACTGAACGATTAACTATACCATAAAATAAAAAATCTGTCAAGGGGAGGTGACAGATTAATTAATTGGTTAATCAAATTTTTAAAAAGAAACAAAAACGGAGAAATTCAGACGTTTATTTTTTCCCTGAATTTAATGCTTATCGTAATGATTATGCATGCTGATAATTTCCCGTTCCTCATCAATTTTTCTTTCCTCTTTCTCTTCGGGGCGGAAATGCATTTTCGGTTCAGTTATTTTAATTGGTTTTGCGATGGGTTCTTCCTTCATGGCAGGATGGTGTGTGAGAATAGTAAATGTAACTCCACCGAGCAAGCCCAAGAGCAATCCCATAAAAACATTTAAAAGAATATTAGGCTTAACGGGATATTTAGAAAGAAGAGGAGAGGAGACCATGGTAATTTGAAGGCCGGGCATGCCAAAATAATTGCGCCCTTCTTTTGATAAAACATCGGCAATTGTGAAAGCGAGCATTGATGCCTGTTCTTTATCTTTATGATAGACAGTAATATCAACCATTCCTGTTCCGTAGATAACTTCAGCGCGAATCATTTTTTCCCACTGCTTTCTCTTTTTGTTTTCATCAGTGCTCCAAATATTTTTAATGCTAGAGTTGTTCTGGACCACCTTGTCAAAAAAGGATGTAGTGTAAATTACTTGAGCAATATTTTCGCCAATGGCTTCAGCCGATTTTAGGGCGCTATAGGCATCAAGTCCGCTGCCAGAGGGAATCACGAGAATTCTTGTTTTTGCGCTGTATTGGAACGGCTGCACCAGACTAAAAATTAAAGAGAGGGCCAGGGCGCCGCCAGTAATGAAAAAAATTGTTCGCCAATCGTGTTTTAAAATTTTTACGTAACTCATAGCCATAAAATTTGAGAGGTTAGTAAAATCTAAAATAGTTTATTTATTATATCACATTTTTCCGCCGAGAGTAACCTCGATTTTCTTTTCTTCTCCATTCCGCGAAATAGTGATTTGGATTTTATCGGCAGGAGAATAATGGGCGATTATTTCCGAAAGGTCAATTTTTTGGCTTAAATTTTCATCATTAACTTTTAAAATAATATCGCCGTCACGGAGACCAGCCGCGGCTGCCGGACTATTTTTAGCCACGCCAGAAATTTTTGAAGTTTTGCTGCTCCAGACAAGAGCGCCGGCATTTTTTCCTTGGCTCAGAGCTTCACCTATCCCTGGAGAATTTCCAAGATCTAAATAATAAACTCCAAAATATGGCCGTCCGGTCGTTTCAGTTTTTAAAATTTCCAAGAAGGCGTCACGCCAGAAATTTATGGATATTGCCGTCGCGGGCGAGTGGCTAGAAACTATTCCCACGATTTCGCCGGAAAGATTTACGAGAGGAGTCCCGACTTCGTTTTGAGCAATAGTTTGGTCAAGGAGAATAAGTTTAGAAAATTTTTCAGAGGATTTTAAAAGTTGGCTCGGCGAAGTAGCAGAATTATATGACAGGTCGACGGTCTGGCCAATTTTGAATGATTGTTTGTTTCTTAGAGTTAAAACTTTTTCTCCCAGAGATAAATTTTCTTCCGAACTTAATTTAGGAACCGACAGATTATCCGCGTCAATTTTTATAAAAACTGTGTTTGTTGCCCCGTCGGAAATTATTTTTTTAGGTTCAAAAATTTTTTGGTCACTTGTTATGACAACAAAATTATTTTTTAGGTCAATTATTTTTTGCCCAAAGCTCACGAGCCATCCGTCTGAAGTGAGGGCGGCGCCTAAGGCCACGCGATCGCTTGGAAGATAAATTTGATTTTCTGGATTATGGGAGGCAATTTTTTTGGGGAAAATTTCAAGAACCGCTGGCGTGGTGGAGCGGGCCGCTTCAATGATTTTTTCATTTTGGGCGGTCTGGTTTATAGTTTGTTTTATGCGGCTATCTCCGCTTGTAATAAAAATTTCTTGAGGTAAAAGATACGCCGTCGCGATTAATTGTCCGACTATGCCGGCCCCCAAACCAAAGATAACGGCAAAAATAATAATTTTGAGATTGGAAAAGTTTATATTCATATTTTTAAACCCACTGGGCAGTTAAAAGAATAAAGAAAATAATTAAGCTGCAGAGAACAAAGTACCGGCGAATGACTTTTTTATTAAGACTATTAAGTAGGTGGAGACGCATTAAATTATTCATCAAATAAAATGAAATAGCAATGATCAAGCCGTTGACATAAAAAGCGGTCGGCAGAAAAGAAACAGCCCAAAAAAGTTCAAAAAGAATCAGGCAAATGACGGAAATTTGAAGGGGAGCCGCTCGGATATTTATTCTGTTTATCCAAACGGTTTGAAAAGTTAGAGTAAAAGTGAAAATAAAAGAAATAAGAGAAAGTTGCCAAAGCGCGACATTTAAAAAAACTGAGAAACCAAAAAGGCTAGAATTAAAAAGAAACATTGAGGTCAGGTTCAGATAGTTGGAAATATTTTCTAACGAATTTACTTGATATTTCGCGTGCTGATAAATGTAAACAAAAATATTTTCTAAAAATACGCCACAAAAAAAAGCCAGAGAAAGGGCAAGAAGATGTTTTTCCCACGGCTGCTCCAAAAACATAAGAAACAAGATGCCGCTTATAAGAAAAGCAAAAGGTGTCAGGAGATAAAGCCACCGTACGGAAACGTTGACTAAGCCTTTGCCAATTATTTTCCAAGTCGCGCCGCCGATTAATAAAATAAGGAATATAAAAATAAAATAAATAAATTGCGGTTTGAAAAAAAAGAGCTCCAGGGCGGAGAAAATTAAAAGGGGAGTGATTATGGGGATAAGGCGATTGATCATTTTTGTTTATTTAGAAAAATCCGAGGTGTTAATTTCACCATGAAAAATAATTTTCCCATCCAAAAGATCGATGCTCTCCAATGTTCCATTTTTAGAAATTACATCTTCCGCGGAGCTAATTTGGTCTTTCAGCAATCTGTTTACTAGTAAATTTCCCAGCACCGCCGGCAAGGAAAGATTTCCGATTTTTATTTTTTCAAAAGTAATTTTTAAATTGCCATCTGTAATTTCCGGTTTTAACGCGACTGTCAAAAATGTTTGATTCAAGTCTTTGAGTTGTCCAAAAATTTCTATTGCTTCGGGAGTTACGGAAACTTGAGCATTGGTAAAGGGATAGTCGTTGGTAGATTCCAGCGATTTTATAAATGAAGTAAGTTCTTCTTCATTAAACTCTAACGCTACTTCTTGTTGGCCTTCGGCTTTAGATCCAATTTGTTCCTCAAGTTTCTGAGCGAGGACATCTTCGAATTTTTTTTCTTCATCGGGATTTACCGAAACCATTCTTTCCGGAGATGGTGTTTTATAAAACAATTTAGAAAAGACAGGAATGTCGACTAAACCGGTTTTAGCAATCACGGCGGTGATGCCTCCCAAAATTAATACTACAATAAGTAATTTTAAAAAGCAGCAGGTAAAAAATTTTCTGCGTTTTTTGTTTTTCATTTCAGAAATTACTTCTCCGCGGATTTCGTCTTTTAATTTTTCTTTTTCATCAACTTTCTGAATCCAAGGGCTTGATGATTGATTGGTGGTAAGAGACATTTTATTTATTGTGGGTTTGTTTTTTCTTCATCTTTATTAAAAAAATCTTGGAGCAAAATAGAAAGGGCACTGGCAATAGGAATGGCAAATAAAACTCCTAAAAAGCCAGCGATTTTTGCGCCAGTAATAATCGCAAGAATAGAAATAATGGGATTTAAGCCAACGGCTTTTTGCATAATTTTCGGCGCCAGTATATTATTTTCCGACCATTGGATCACGGCAAACATAATCAAAACAAAAAGAGCGAGCATGGGCGATTGGCCCAAGGCGATGAAGACTGCAAAAATGGCGGCAATCCACGGACCGACGTAAGGGATGATTTCTAAAAAGCCGGCAATAAGGCCAAGCACTAGCGCGTATTTTACTCCTAAAATAGAAAGGCCCGCAAAAACAGCTAGCCCAATAATCAAACAGAGAATCAATTGCCCTTTAAGCCAGGCGGACATTTTTTCTTTCATACGGGCGGCAAGTTGAAAAAGATACGGTTGGTAGCGAGTAGGAATTAACAAACGCGCCACTCCTTTTAAATCTTTTTCTTCCACAACCATATAAAAAGTTAGGACCAAAACCAAGAAGAAAGAAACAACCCCACCGAAGATGCCGCCCAAGCCTGCGAAAATTCCCTCGGTCAGATTTGTTCCAATTGCCTTAAAACTATTTTGAAGAGAGGAGAGATCGTATTTAGCCAAAAGATCTTCCGCGCCTAAAGATTTGAGGCGCTCCCAATAACTTGGCAAATTGTCGGTAAGTTGTTGAAATTGGGTAGTGAGCGGGGGAACAATCAAGATGACGATAAGACCGACAAGAGAAAGTAAGATTATATAAACTAAGAGAACGGCGAGTGTTCGCGGGATTTTTCTTTTTTCAAAGCGGTCAGCCAAAGGATCAATTAAAACTGATAAAATTATTGCCATCACAATTAACACTAACACGTCCCACATTAAATAAGTAAAATACAAAATAAGCAAAGTCAAAATAACTTTCACGATTGCGAGAGTAGAGATGTTAAATGTGACTGGTTTTTGGTCTGGCATAATTAAAATTGTTACATTAAATATTGTTAAATTATTATTTTACATTATCATAAAATAAGACTCACGGCAAATATTAAAGCCCGGGCACGGGGAAGGAGTTTTATTGAAAGTTAAAGATTTTTAGTTTATAATACAAGGGCTATGGCTATTATTTCCGTAAATAAACGAGCTGGTTTTGATTATGAAATCCTCGAGCGGTTTGAAGCGGGAATGGTTCTTCGGGGACAGGAAGTCAAATCAATCAAAACTGGCCATATTTCTTTAGCCAGCTCTTTTGTTACCCTAAAAGGTAGCGAAGCTTGGCTCACTAATGCCCACGTTCCTCCTTATAAAATGGCCGGGCAGGTTTTGGATTATGATCCGACTCGGCCGAGAAAACTTCTCCTCCGAAAAGAAGAATTAGCTTCACTTTACGGTAAAATCAAGCAGAAGGGCTTGACTTTAGTACCAATCAGAGTTTATACTAAAGGCAATAAGATAAAACTAGAATTTGGAATCGGCCGGGGCAAGAAGAAGTATGAAAAGAGAGATCTTATTAAAAAAAGAGAAGTAAACAAAAAAATACGGGAAGCAATGAAGGTTTAGTTTGGGGATGACAGGCCTCGATAGGAGTTCTTTACAAGATGAGCAAGTCGAGTATTGCCACAATCTCGTAAAACTTTGGCAAAATCATAAGTGCAAACTTATTTAACAGAGTAAAGAACGCTTTACGCGTTCCGAGCTTTGCTCCTGTCGCTGCTTAATAGCCGCGACACATCGGCCGCCGACTCTCGGTAGGCGGGTCCCGGTGTTATAACTGAGATAGAAAATTTCTTCGGCTTAGAGAAATTTTTGAAAATTAATAGGCCTCGAATGCAAGGATTTTTGCTAAATTTATACCTTGTTATTTTAAAAATTTAATTTAGCTAAACTTGTAGAATCGTTTTGTCGAAGGCTTCTAGACGCGGGTTCAATTCCCGCCATCTCCACCAAAATAATTAGAAATTAAAAAATAGTTTGTTATTTGAGATAGGGAATTGAACCAGGGAAGGGTCGGAAACCGTTAGGTTTCCGTTCGCGGAAATATTAAAACCGCAGGGTTTTAAAGCGAAGCGAGCGAGCAGTGAAATTCCCGCCATCTCCACCAAAATAATTTAATATTAAAATTAAAACCCTTGCGCATTTCAAGAAAACAAGTTAAGGTTCAGTCGGTCCAGTATTGGATCAATGAACAAATAAAAGCGCCCGAAGTTCGCGTGATTGATGAAAACGGGCAAAATTTGGGCGTTATGGCAATAGCGGACGCAGTTCGGACTGCTCGCGAACGGGAGCTTGATTTAGTGGAAGTTTTTCCCAAGGCCGCGCCGCCCATCGCTAAAATTCTTGACTACGGAAAATTTTTGTATCAAAAAGATAAGGAAGCAAGAAAGCAAAAAGCTAAAGCGAAAAAGGTGGAAATTAAGGGCATCAGGCTTTCTCTCCGGATCAGTCCGCACGACCGCGATGTCAGATTAAATCAATCAAAAGAATTTTTAGAATCAGGAGATAAGGTCAGAATAGAAATAATTTTGAAAGGACGAGAGAGGCAATACGGAAATACCGCGCGGGAAGTTGCTAACCAGTTTATCAACGCGCTTAATAATTTAGTGCCTACAAAAATTGAACAGCCATTAAGTTTTCAGGGAGGAAGACTCTCTGTGACGGTGGGAAAGAAATAAATTAATTTTTTGAAATTATGAAAGTAAAAACTCATAAAGCAACTACCAAAAGATTTAAAGTCACAAAAAAATCAAAAGTTCTGAAACGCTATGCTGGCCAGGATCATTTTAATACTCGCGATCCAGGAAAAATCACGAGAAAAAAAAGACGGACCGCAAAGATTTCCAAGGTCTATGACAAAACAGTAAAAACATTGGTGAATAAATTTTAATTTATATTTTTTTAGTTAACATTTTTTATGCCGAGAGTTAAACGAGGAAAAAATCACTTGAAGAGACGCAAGAATCTTTTGAAGCAAACCAAGGGTTACAAATGGGGGAGAAAGAGTAAAATAAAATTAGCCAGAACGGCGATGCTTAAGGCCGGAGTTTACGCGTATCGCGATCGACGGGCAAAAAAAAGAGTTGCTCGGCAGCTTTGGCAAGTTAAAATCGGTGCAGCAAGTCAGACAAATGGCTTGAGCTACAGCAAGCTTTTGGGCGCGCTTCATAAGGCTAAAATCGATTTGGATAGAAAAATTTTAGCTGATTTGGCGGAAAATCATCCAGCAGTTTTTGCCAAGATTGTGGAAGCAGTAAAATAATAAAGAATAAAACGTTTTAACAAAGCAGGGCTCTTAAGCTCTGTTTTTGTTTTGTCCTCTTGACAAATTCGTAGTTTATGTTAAATTATAATGTGCGGTTTTTGACCGAGAGGGAGGGGTAAAAAGCCCTTTTCTTGTTCTAAAAATCAGTTGAAGGGTCGAAACTGCAGTTCCTTGACAATTAGGAATTTTGGTAATCTCTCCTTGACGCGAGCGCGTCTAGGAGTTTTCGCGTCGTAAGGCGCGACTTAGAATTGGTTGTTCGGAAGAAGGCGGCGGTTCTGCCGCGTGCGGCACCGCCGCACAAGGAGGAGGGACGGGAAGATGAAGGAGAACAAGATGAGGAACTGGATGAACTGGATCGTGGCGTTCGGCATGTGTACCATGCTCAGCGTCGGCAGCTTCGGTTGCGGCGATTCCCGCGTGATCTACGCGGGGGCCGAGTGCGAGTCCAATTCGGACTGCGCGCTCGGGCTGGAGTGTTTCCGCGGGGAGTGTTCTTACCCCTGTCGCGGAGCACTCATGTGCCCGGTCGACATGGATGGCAACCGGCTGCCCTGCAACACGGCCACCGGCTACTGCGAAGGCGATCCCATGACGGAGTGTCGTCCGGACATCTGCGACGGGCTCGACAACGACTGCGATACCGAAACCGACGAAGGCAGCGTTTGCCAGCCGTGCAACCTTGGCGAGGAAATCGCCTGTGCCACCGGCATGGACGGCATCTGCGGCGAAGGAGTCCAGCGATGTTTGGGCGATCGGTCCGGTTTCGGACCGTGTAGCCCGCGTCGTTTTGGGGACAGCCCCGAAATCTGCGACAACCGCATCGACGACAACTGCGATGGCAGGCCGGACGAGAACTGTGCCTGCGACAGCGAGCTGCCGATCCACTGCATGATTCCGGGATTCTTCGGCGCTTGCGCCGAGGGGCAGATGTTCTGCCTCAGCGATGGAACGGGTTACGGCCCGTGCCAGCCGCTGCACTTCCCGTCGGGCGAGATCTGCAACGGTTTCGACGACAACTGCGACGGGCGGATCGACGAGGAACTGCTCAATGCGTGCGGTTCCTGCGGCGTCGTGACCCCGGAGTACTGCGACGGCTCGGACAACGACTGCGACGGGTCCATCGACGAAGACTGTGAGTGCGTTGACGAAGACGGCCGCGTCTGCGGCACTGACGTCGGCGCCTGCACCACAGGCGTGCAGTACTGCATGGGTGGTCACTGGGGTCTTTGCCTCAGTGTCAGCCCGGCCTCCGAAACCTGCAACGGTGCGGACGACGACTGCGACACCACGATCGACGAGGATTGCGAGTGCCGCGCCGGCGAGACGCGTTCTTGCGGCGAGACGATGGGCGCGTGTACGACGGGATCCCAGTTCTGCATTGGCGGGTTCTGGTCTACCTGTTCGGGCATCGCCCCCGACACCGAAGTCTGCGATCTGCTCATGGCAGACGAGGACTGCGACGGGACGGCGAACGAGACCTGTTCCTGTGTCGAGGACGACATCCAGCCTTT
>JBAZEY010000015.1:0-14230 GCA_041653675.1 Patescibacteria group bacterium
GGCCTCTGCGTCGAGGGCTCCCAGCTCTGCGACGCAACCGGTCACTGGGGCGACTGCCTCGGCGAGACCAACCCCGACACCGAAGTCTGCGATCTGCTCATGGCAGACGAGGACTGCGACGGGACGGCGAACGAGACCTGTTCCTGTGTCGAGGACGACATCCAGCCTTGCGGGCCCGAATCCGTGACCGGCGTCTGCCGGCCCGGCGTTCAGACCTGCACTGGCGGAACCTGGGGTGCCTGCGTTGGTCCGGTCTATCCGGCCACCGCGGAAACCTGCGCCAACCTGACCGACGATGACTGCAACGGCGTGGTCGACGATGGATGCGGTGGATGCATTCCGGGCTCGACCATCTCGTGCGGTACGAGCGTCGGCCTCTGCGTCGAGGGCTCCCAGCTCTGCGACGCAACCGGTCACTGGGGCGACTGCCTCGGCGAGACCAACCCCGACACCGAAGTCTGCGATCTGCTCATGGCAGACGAGGACTGCGACGGGACGGTCGACGAAGGCCTGTTGAACTCCTGCGGCACCTGCGGACCCGTGCCTGCCGAGATCTGCGGCAACGGAATCGATGATAACTGCAATGGTTTCATCGATGACGGTTGCGGCAGCGTTCCGTGCACGCCCGGTCCGGAAGTCTGCGGCAACGGTACGGATGATGACTGTGACACGGTCATCGACGACGGTTGTGCCGGACCCGGACTCTTCACTCATTGCTGGACGCTCCCGGGGACTGCTCCTCGGGCAAGCTTCTGGGGTTGGGTGGGGTGGCACATCACGACCGGTCCCGGCCACGGGATCGACGGAACGCTGGATATCCCGTCTGGCTGGACGGGCTGGCAGTTGCTCGTGGAAGGGACGAGCGTGCCCTCGCTCTGCATGAGCGTGGCCTTGGATCCCGGTATGTACATCGAGTACAACGCGGATTCTGACCTCCTGCCGAGCTACTGGAATTGCATCAACTATCCTGGCGTCGTGAACGGATCCTACATCGCCACTCTCGGTGGTGCGTCTGTCACGCCCAGCATGGTTGACAACCTGCACGGGGGCTGCAACTTCCGGTACCAGCGGCCGTAACAACCTCCTGGAGGGACAATTCGTAAGTTCGCCATCACATGGCGGACGAAGGAGGAGAGTGTGGGGGTTTCCGTTTCCCTCCTCGGAAACCCTTGCACCCCAGTAGACGGGGTGTGAGATGTGGTCAGGCGGGCCGACGCAAGTTGGCCTTAATGATCCGCTGCCCCTGAAATTGGGGCTGCGGGCGGGCGTTTTACGTGATCGAGAGCAATCGAACACGTAGAGCGTCCCGCCCGCTTTTTTTATTTCCGCGAGATGCTATAATATATGTAATATGCCCCGTAGTAGAATTTCCAATTGTTATGTTTTATAACTACATTTTGCAAAGTACCAAGAATGGAAAATTATATTATGGTTATACTAATGATTTAGAAAAAAGATTTAGTGAACATAACAAGGGGTTAAACAGGTCAACGAGACCATTTGCTCCATGGAAATTGATATATTACGAGGCGTGTTTAAATATAGAAGATGCAAAGCGTCGAGAGCGTTACCTTAAAACTACGCAAGGGCAGAGACTGTTAAAGCGAAGGTTAAAAGAATATTTTTATCAGTTTAAAAAATAGTTGGAAATTTCACTACGGGGTATGATAAAAACTAATTTACCCATAGATTGTGTTTTGGCCGTGACCTACCGGTGTAATTCGCGCTGCACGATGTGCGACATTTGGAAACTGAAAGATACACCGGAGCTGGAATTGGACCAATACAAAAAATTACCGCCAACACTGTGTGATATTAATGTAAGCGGCGGCGAACCATTTCTGCGGCAGGACATAGTGGATTTAGCCAGAATTTTGCACGAAACTTGTCCAAAGGCGAGAATTGTTTTTTCTACGAATGGATATCTCACAGATTTGATTAAAGAAAAAATGCGCGATATTTTAAAATACGCGCCCAACGCTGGTGTAGGCATTTCTATTGATGGAATTAGTGAAATGCACGATAAAATTCGCGGCATTCCCGGCGGATTTAATTTGGCTACAAAAACAGTAAAAGTTCTCCGCGAAGAATTGGGCATGAAAAATCTGCGTTTGGCTTTTACTGTTTCTAAACAAAATGTGGAACATTTGGGCAAAGTTTATGATTTATCTCGAGAACTTGGTGTGCAATTTACTATGGCCTTGGCACAAAGCTCAGAATTTTTCTTTGGGGGGAAACAGGTGGAAGAGCCTCCGGATGTTAATATTTTAAAGGAACAATTTAATTATGTTATTCGGCAGGAACTGCGGAGTTGGCAACCGAAACGGTGGGTGCGGGCGTATTTTACAAAAAGCCTTTTAGATTTTGCCATTACCGGAAAACAAGCTTTGCCTTCGCGAGCCGGCACGGATTTTTTCTTTTTAGATCCGTTTGGAAATGTTTATCCGTCTGTCGTGCATAACGCCGTGATGGGAAATGTTCATAATAAAAATTTTGAAGAAATTTGGAATTCTCCCGAGGCAGAAGCGGCGAGGGCGAAAGTTCGCGAAGCGGAACAAGATGTCTGGATGATTTGCACGGCGAGAACGGCGATTAAAAATCATCCGTTAAGAGTCGGTTGGTGGATTTTAAAAAATAAATTTAAAAAGTAAGGTTAAGGTGAGAAGTCTATGTTGCGTCTCGGCCAAACTTTATTTCCTGGACATACGGCAGATGAACAAAAACTATTTTTGATTTTGGCGTTGATTTTGATTGTTGGAATTACGGTGGTAGCGCTTTTGGCCCCATGGCAATACGTTTTGGGAACCATCGCTGTAGTTTTAATTTTGCTTTTCTTTTTTAGGTTCATTACTCTCGGGTTGTATTTGATGGTTTTATTTTATCCGTTCATTTACCTTCAGCTATTTGTCGGGCGGGATATTAATATTCCTTACGTCGATCTTCTTGCTATGGTAGTTTTTTTCTCCTGGGCGGTCCGTTCCATTTTTTTTCCGCCTTACGGGGGAATTCATTTTATAAAAAATCTGGGCAAGGGAACCAAATTTTCTTTTGAAAATTTTCCTGGCTTTATTTTTTTCCTTCTATTTCTCGCGGCGTCGCTCCTTTCTTTAATCAATGCGGAAAATACTCTTTATAGTCTAAAATATATTTTTCGGCCGCTGACTTTTTTCTATCTGATGTTTGTTGTATTACCATATAATGTTATTAATTCTAAGAAAGTTTTGTTAAATGTTCTTAGAATTTTTTATGGGGTAGGAATTTTTGTTGCTCTGATGGGGCTTTGGTCGATTTTATTCTCTGAAAATTCCGGGCTTTTGCGGCGCGCCCTGCCTTTGCCAATTTTCGGCGTGCCGATTTTGGGAACAAATCATAATTTAATTGCTGAAGTTTTAATCAGCGTTATCCCGATTGGTTTTATTTTAATTTGGGAAACGAAAGAAATTTGGCTTAAAAAACTCCTAATAACAGGAGTGCTCTTGATGGCCGCGATTAATCTTTTGACTTTTTCCCGCACCGGTTGGATTGCTTTGGCTTTTGAACTTTTAGCTTTGGTTTTAATAAAATATAGAAAAAATATTAGAAGTTATTTTGAGTTTGGCTTGGTGGTTATGCTTATTATTTCGCCGCTTTTGGTTTATGGATATTTTTTTCTAACGAGCGAAATTGTTCGCAGTTCTAACATGAATCGGATAGCTTTAACGAAAATTGCTCTTGAGACTTTTATTAAACATCCAGTCGTTGGCGCCGGCGCGGGAACTTTTGTTGAACAAGTAGCAATGAATCGCTGGTACATTGTTGATTTTGGCAGCCCATCTGAAGCGCACGGCGTCGCGCAGAAACTTTTGGCGGAAACCGGAGCGCTTGGATTTTTGACATTTTTTGTTTTGCTTAGTTATATAATCTTGCGATTAGTTCGGACTTATAGAGAAACGGCTGATAAATCACCATACAAATATATTCTCTTGGCATTGATTCTAACTTCCGCCGGAAGTATTATTTTCCAACTTTTTAATACTTCCTATTTTGTTTCAAAAATGTGGCTACCGCTCGGCGTGGCGCTTGCTGCCGCAAGATTAGCCGAGGAAGAAAAATCAGTTGTAAAAAAAACGTAATTATGAAAAAAATAAAAATTATACATATTATAACGAGTCTGAATTTTGGCGGAGCGGAAATTATGCTTTTAGATTTAGCGCGCGGATTTTCTTCGGAATTTTTTGAAATTAAAGTTGCTACGGTAGTTCGTGGCGGGTCGCTAGAAGGAGATTTTAAAGAGACGGGAATTGAAGTTAGTGTTTTTGAAAAGAGGGGAAAGGTGGGTCTAGGCGTAATTTGGAAACTTTGGAGATTTTTGCGCCACGAAAAACCAGACATTGTTCATACGCATCTTTTTGGTGGAGATACTTGGGGAAGAATTGCCGCCATTTTAGCCAGAGTACCCGTAATTGTTTCCACGGAACACAACACAAATTTTGATGAAGGGTGGGCGAAAAGAAAAGTGAAAAAGTTTTTAAGTTTATTTACTAAAAAAATTGTTGCCGTTTCCGAAGCAGTAAAAAATTACTCGGTGAGCCGCGATAAAATTAAGGCGAAAAAAATTATTGTTATCGCAAATGGAATTAATTTAGATAAGTTTGTGGGAATTTCAGAAAAAGAATTTGGCGATCCGCCGGTGATTGGAGTCGTAGGAAGATTGGAAGAGCAGAAAGGCCATAAGTATCTTTTTGAAGCATTGAATTTAATCAAAATAATTCCCTGGATTCTTTGGGTGGTGGGTGATGGTTCGAAAAAAAATGAGCTCGAGCGGTTGGCCAAAGATTTGAATTTGCGCGAAAGAATAATTTTTTTGGGGGCAAGAAAAAATATCCCAGAGATTTTGAGTGGAATAGACATTTTTTCTTTTCCTTCACTTTGGGAAGGTTTGGGTTTAGCCGTGCTTGAAGCCGCGGCTGCGGGAAAACCGATTGTGGCTTCGCGCGTGGGCGGAATTCCAGAAATAATTAGCGACGGCGAGACGGGAATTTTGGTAGAGCCGAAAAATGTAAAAAGTTTGGCTGATGGATTAGAGCGCGTTCTTCTAGGAAAAATAGACGCAAAGGAAATGGGCGAGCGGGCGAGAGAAATGGTGAAGGAAAAATTTGGCGTAGAAAAAATGGTGGAGGAGTATGATAAATTATATAAAGAATTGTTGGCAGGATAAATTTTATGAAAATTCTCCAAATTAATAAATTTTTTTATCGGCGGGGCGGAAGTGAGACATATTTTTTTGGATTAATGGATTTACTCCAGAAAAATGGCCATGAAATTGTTCACTTCAGCACTAAATCACCGGAAAATATTTCTTCGCCATACGACGATTTTTTTGTTGATGAGATAAATTTTGGGAAAAGAGAAGGATTGGCGCGAGATTTAAAAAAAATCGGCCACTCTTTTTATTCTCTTGAGGCAAAAAGAAAATTAGAAAAATTAATTTTAAAAACAAAACCAGACATCGCACATCTGCATAATATTTCGCACCACATCTCGCCGTCAATTTTTAGTGTATTAAAAAAATATAAAATTCCAGTGGTGCAGACTTTGCATGATTATCAATTAATTTGCCCAAATTTTAAATTGTTTACTGAAGGCGCGGTTTGTGAGAGGTGCAAAAAACATAAATATTGGAACGCCGCGCTTCATCGTTGCGTCCATGATTCGCGTTTAGAGAGTCTGGTTGAGGCCAAGGAAATGTTTTTTCATAAGGCTTGCCAATTTTATGAAAAAGGAGTAAATTGTTTTGTTACCCCGTCAAAATTTTTAGCGGAAAAATTAACGGTGTGGCAAGTCAAAGCAAGAGTGGAAAATATTCCGCTTTTTCTTGAGACTGATCGGTTTGAGCAAAAATATGAACCGGACGATTATATTATTTATTTTGGAAGATTGGTAAAAGAAAAAGGAGTAGGCGTTCTTCTTGAGGCGTTGGTCGAGACAGGTATAAAATTAAAAATTATTGGCGATGGGCCGGAGAAAGAAAAGTTACAAGTTTTAAGTTCGAAGTTACAAGTTAACGTAGAATTTATTGAGCATAAAAGCGGAAAAGAATTGTATGATTTGATTCGTAGCGCGAAATTTGTTGTTTTGCCGTCGGTTTGGTATGAAAATTATCCGATGTCTCTGCTTGAGGCCGGAGCTTTAGGTAAACCCGTGGTGAGCACGCGCCTGGGCGGAATTCCCGAAATTATTTTTGATGGAGAAAATGGATTTTTAGCTGAACCGGGCAATGCGCACGATTTACGGGAAAAAATTCAGCGCCTTTTCGGTGATAATGAATTATGCGAAAGAATGGGTCGTCGGGCGAGAGAAATGGTGATTGAAAAAAATTCTCCGGAAGAACATTATAAAAAAATAATGAAAGTTTACGAGAAACTTACGGCAAACGGCTAACAACAATAAGTTGCGGTTCGTGGTCGTAAGTTGTAAGTTCGCATGTCAGGACAAAAACAAAAAATTAAAATTGATCATGATGCGCCGGGGGTTGGAGTGGGTTTGTTTTGGCTAAGAAATAAATATTTTAAATTTTTAACCTTAAGTTTGATGGTCGGGACGATTGTTCTCTCGGCTGTTTTTTATAATCAAGAAGGGTCAGATTTTTCTATTCAGGCAGTAAAAATGGAAGAAAAATATCCTCGGATCGCTAATCTTTTTTTTAAGTGGGATATTTCTGCCAGCGAAGCGCAGGAACTGGCTAAGTGGGATGTTTTGGTTATTGATATGGAGGCGCAAATTAACACCCCGGAAAATTTGAAAAAAATTAAAGAATATAATCCGCAAGTAAAAATTTTGGCGTACATTACCTCACAGGAATTTACTTCAAATGTTTCTAAATTAAAGTCGAGTAGTTTACGAAGAAAATTGTATAATGGAATGTCTGATTCTTGGTGGTTAAATTCTTCCGGCGGAGGCCGTCTTGTTTGGTGGCCAGGCACTTGGCTTTTAAACGTGACTGATAATTCGCCAACTGATAGCAATGGAAAAAGATGGAATGATTATTTGCCGGAATTTGTCGCCCGGGAAATTTTAAGCCAATCATATTGGGATGGAGTTTTTTATGATAATGCGTGGGATAGCGTTTCTTGGATGCCTTCTGGTAATGAGATTGATTTAAACCGTGATGGCCAGGCTGAAGCGCGGGCTACGGCGGACGAGAAATGGCGCGAGGGAATGAGCAAAATTTTCCGTCGGACAAGAGAGCTCGCGCCCGGAAAAATTATTGTTGGCAACAGCGTTGGCGGCGGCAAGGGGAGAGTTTATGCTTCCTATTTAAACGGCATAGCCATTGAACATTTCCATAAATCAAATTGGACGGAAGCTCTGAATAATTATTTTTTTATTTTAAAAAATGGGCAAGCGCCAAACACGACAATTTTAAATTGCAATACGGAAAACACGGGGCGGCAAGACGATTACGCGAAAATGCGTTTCTGCCTTGCGAGCGCTCTTTTAGGCGACGGATACTTTAGCTTCGATTATGGTGATCAGGCTCATAACCAAACTTGGTGGTATGACGAATATAATGTTTCCCTTGGTAAGCCGATAAATTCCGCTTATAATTTTTCTAATGGCAGTACAAAAGTTGTCGCCGGAGTTTGGCGCCGAGATTTTCAAAATGGCATAGTGCTTGTAAATTCCGGGAGTACAGCAGAGACAATTAATTTAGGAGAGGAATTTGAGAGGATACATGGCAGTCAGGACGAGACAGCAAACAGCGGAGCAACAATTAAAAGTATTTATCTTTCGCCAAAAGATGGAATTATTCTTTTGCGCCGGGCGGAAGCTCAGACAGTTTCCAATTTTCAAAATGGTTCCTTCGCCCGCGTTTTTGATGAGAATGGAAAACTCAAACGAACTGGTTTTTTCACTTACGAAGGAAAATATAAACCATCGAGCCAGGTTGTGACAGTTGATTTAAATCAAGATGGTCCAAAAGAGACCATTGTGGCAGATTCATCAAAAGTAGAAATTTTTGACAGCAGCGGTAAAAAACTTTATTCATTTTTTCCGTATGACCAAAATTACGATAAAGGAATTAATTTCGCGGTAGGTGATTTAAATCACGACGGGAAATTAGAAATTGTCACGGGAACTCTTCGCGGCGGCGGTCCGCATGTTCGAATTTTTAATTGGCAAGGACGATTAATCCATCCGGGATTTTTTGCTTATGCTTCGTCTTTCCGTGGTGGGGTAACGGTTGCCGTGGGGGATACTGACGGTAATGGGTGGCCGGAAATTATTACTGGCGCTGGTTTTGGCGGCGGTCCGCATGTTCGAATTTTTTCTGGCGGAGGAAAATTAATGCATCCAGGATTTTTTGCTTATGATCCGTCTTTCCGCGGCGGTGTAAATGTGGCCATGGCCGATTTGGATGGCGACGGGCGGGCAGAAATTATTACGGGTCCGGGAATCGGCGGCGGTCCGGAAGTAAAAGTTTTTAATACTAAAGATTTTTCGTTGAAGATTAATTTTTTTGCCTTTAGCGTAACAAGCCGTGGCGGAGTAACGGTTGCCGCAGGAGATTTGGATAATGACGGCAAGGAGGAAATCGTTGCGCAAACGACAGACGTTTTTTCTTTTTAGAATATAATTTAAAATAATATGAAAAAAGTAAAAAATAAGAAAGAAAAAATAATCGCACCCGCGGCGGAAGAAATGGTTTGTGTGGAATCACCCGATAAGAAAGAAATGGTTTGCGCGAAAGGCGGCGAGGTGGTTAAGGTGGAGGCGAAAGAATCATTTTTGGAAACGGAAAAGAAAAAGGCAAATCTTTGGATTGGCACGGTGAATTTTTTCGCGGCGCCATATCAAGGGCTTAAAGAAAATTATGGGAAAAAATATGGCCAAGCCAAAAAATTATTTATAGTTGATTTGATTTTATTGGGGGTTATTGGGCTTCTTTTTGGCTTTAATATTTATTTGCTTTTTAGCCGAATGAACGGGAATTTGTCTTGGTTTAATTTTCCAGAAATTACAGTCGGCGGCGGGGTTTCCGGGCCAGTGGCTGAATCAATGCTTAAAACGGAAATTAAAATAAATGGACAGAACTCTTTGATTATAAATCCGGGTGAAGAATTGGAATATGCAATTTATTATAGTAATGGCGGGAGTAAAGAAATTTATGATGTCGCCCTAAAGGTTAATTTAGAAGGGGCGGCAATTGATCTTAACCAATTTTCTTCGGGCCAGGGCGTTCTTCGCAGCGGAGGAGTTGTTTGGACAAAAGACCAGATGCCGGATTTCGCGAATTTATCGCCCGGGGCGAAAGGAGAATTGAAATTTAAAGTCAGTACAAGCGAAGTTGTCCCTCCGGCTAGAGCGTTAAATTTTGGAAGTATTCTCAAAAGTTCATTAGAAATTTCTTATAAACTGGAAAGTGATTTTGGTGAGGCTTATAATTTTCGAAGCGGCGTCCGAGAAGATAAATTTAATTCAGATTTATTTTTGGATAGTTTAGTAAGATATTATACCCAGGAAGGAGATCAGCTTGGTCTTGGTCCTTTGCCACCCAAAGTGGGGGGAGAAACAACGTATTGGATTTTTTGGAGTATAAATAATAATTTGAATGACTTAAGCGATGTTTCCGTTTCCGCAACTTTACCGCCAAACGTTTTTTGGACAGGTAAAATGAGTGTGACTTTGGGACAGCTAACTTATAATTCAGCACGCAGGCAAGTTAATTGGAAAGTTGGCGAAGTTGGGCATTACACCGGTGAAGATTGGCCAAAACAAGGTGTCGCCTTTGAGGTAGTTCTGACGCCGACTGCGGAACAAGTGGGGAGCGAAGCGGCACTTTTAGATCAGGTTAAATTTTTTGGAGAGGATAAATTTACCGGACAATTTTTGGAAAAATCCGGACCAATTCAGACAACAGATTTGATTTATGATAGTCTGGCCGCAGGCAAGGGAAAAGTGCAAAAATAAATGGGTTAATTCGTATATTAAGAAAGAGGCTTGTTTAACTCAGGCCTCTTTTGTTTTTGGGGGTTGACCCCGCTTAGAAGTTCAGCCGTGTGCGTTGTAATAAAATTTAAGATAGGCGAAGCCGACTTGCGTCTCTCTTTACATAATAAAGTATAAATTCTCTTAAACTTCTAACGGGGTTGACAAAAAGCTTAAAATCTGATAGGATATATGGTTCTAATAAATAGTCAAAATAAAGGGAAAAAAGCTTTTAAAATAAATCAAATATGCGTATTGCTATGGTTGGACAAAAGGGAATACCGGCCGTCTACGGAGGCGTTGAACGCCACGTAGAGGAATTAAGCGCTCGTTTAGCCGAGGGCGGTTTTGATGTTACAGTTTTCTGCCGGCCGTGGTATGGAAATAAGTCTGAGGTTAAAAATGAAAAATTAAAAATTTACAAAGGCATTAAATTAGTTTATTTACCTTCTTTAAAAACAAAACATTTTGACGCTATTTCCCATACTTTTTTAGCGACGATTTACGCGATGTTTGGGAAGTTTGATATTATTCATTACCACGGTGTTGGACCGGCTTTGCTTTCTTTCTTGCCTAGAATTTTTTGCCGCAAAACAAAAGTTATAACGACTTTTCATTGCATTGATAGAAAACATCAGAAGTGGGGATTGTTTGCCAAGCTTATGCTCCGAGCAGGGGAATGGGCTGCTTGTCGTTTTGCCCACGAAACAATTACTGTTTCTAAAACGCTTCAGCAATATTGTTCCGAGGCTTATGATAAAGACACGGCTTACGTTCCAAACGGCGTAAATGTTGTGGAAAATATTCCAAGCCCGTCCTCGGAAATTTTAGGAAAATATAATTTAGTAAAGGATAAGTATCTCTTGATGGTTTCCCGTTTGGTCCGCCACAAGGGCGCTCATTATTTAATCCAGGCGTTTCGCGATCTTCGGGAAAAGGACGCTTCTTTTTGCGACTTAAAATTGGTTTTTGCCGGTGATTCGGCTTTTACTGATGATTATGTAAAAGAATTAAAAGATTTAGCTAAAGATGATTCAAGCATTGTATTTGTTGGATTTCAATCCGGCCGGCCGCTTGAAGATTTATTTTTGAATTCTTTGGCGGTGGTTCATCCTTCAGAATCAGAAGGCTTGCCGATCGCCGTGCTTGAGGCTATGAGTTATGGCAAGATTGTTTTGGCTTCTGATATTCCGGAAAACATGGAATTGATTAAGGATTATGGTTTTAGTTTTCAAAACAAAAATGTTACAGATTTGACGTTAAAACTTAAAGAACTTTTAGCAAGACAAGATCTCGGGGAAAAGGGAGAAAGGGCGAAAAAATTTGTTGCTGATAATTATAATTGGAGTTTTGTTACCGCCGAAGTGGAAAAGGTCTACTCCGACGCGCGCTAAAAAATAAAAAACAAAAAAGACTGGGGGCAATTCCCCAGCCTTTTTTGTTCCGGATATAATGATATAATTTATTCCGCGGCCTTTGGGTTTGGAGAATAAAGAGTATTTTTTATCCGCCATTTTTCCACGTATTGCCCGAGCCCCTTGGTTTCAGTTTTATATTTTACGAGCGGCCGTTGTTGGGACCATTTAACAAGGCTCGCGAAGTCGATTTTATATCTTCCTCTAACTACGACATAACGCAGAGATTGATCCTTTAGCGCCCGACGGACGGTGAGGGGATTAACCCCGAAGAGGCGGGCGGCTTCGGATACGGAAACGCGAATTGGGTTTTGATTAGCCATAATTAATTTAGTAATTTATTAATAAAAATATTTATTTTATTTGTCGTTAAAACCCTTGCTAAAAGTATATAATGATGTTAAGGTAATGTATAAATTAATGTTCACATTTATATTATAAAGTATATGTTTTGTTTGTAAAGAATAGGGGTGTGGATAAATAAGATAATATTAATCTAAACATTTTGTATATATTAATCTTAACATAGGTATCGTCTAAAAGTCAAGAAAATGGGGAAACCCGACAAGCGGATTATTTGTAATTTTAGCGGTTTTTATCTATAATGAGGCTGTAACAAAATTCTAAAAAATCGTCTCAATGAGTAGAAGCTTGAAAGAACAATATCTTTTTCTGAAACTACGCGCTACCCGTGACCCAGAAGTTTTCGGTAAACTTTATGATATTTATGTTGACCAGATCTACAGATTTATCTATTTTAAAGTCGGCCGGAAAGAAGAAGCTGAAGATTTAACGGGTGATGTTTTTTTGAAAACTTGGCAATACATAAATGAAATGGGTTCGGAAGTAATTGATAATCTGCGCGCTTTTCTTTACCAGACCGCGAGAAATACAGTGATAGATTTTTACCGCTCGCGAGATCAAAAAGAATTTGTTGCTCTGCCACAAGAACAAGAAAATGATGAGGAAAAACCGTCGATGGAAATTATTGATGAAAAGCAAGATTTGGTGGAAAAAATTGAACTAGCCTCTGACCTTGAAGAAGTTAAAAAAGCTTTGCAAAAAATAAGAGAAGAATACCGCGAAATAATCGTTCTCAGGTTCGTGGAAGAAATGAGTGTGAAGGAAACAGCAGAAATTTTAGGCAAGTCGGAAGGAGCAGTTAGAGTTTTGCTCCACCGGGCAGTTGCCGCCTTGAAAGAAGAAGCCACTCGAAAAATTTTAGTACAAAATTATGTCCGCTGATTTAATGAAAAAAATTAAAGGACTGAAGAGAATTGAAGCGAGAACCGAATGGAAAAATTCCAATCGGGAGTTTTTGATGTCTGAAATTAAAAATACAATGCCGGCGGCAGACGAAAAATGGGCGCTGGAATTATCTAAAATTATTTTCCCCTGGAGAGTGATGAAATTAGCGGCCCGGCCGGCCATGGCTCTTATGACGGTTATGGCACTCGTTTTGGGTAGCGGGCTTTCGGTTTCCGCCTCGCAATTTGCTCTTCCCGGCGACGCGCTTTATGGTTTAAAAATCGCTTCGGAAAAAGTTCAGGTTGCGTTGACGTTTGATAAAAAAGAATCAGCAAAAATCCATGTTGAATTAGCCGGAAAAAGAATTAATGAAATAAAACAGATAAAAGAAAACACCGACTCGGATTCTCAAAAAGTTCGAAAAATTAACGTGGCCATGGATAAGTTTAAAGAAGAGATTTCTACTGTCCAGAATAAATTAGAAAATTTAAATAAAGGATCGTCTCCCGAAGCTACAGTTGAAGTCGCTAAAATTATTGATAATAAAACGACCGAGTATCAAGAAGATTTGGTCCAAGCTACGAATGAATTGCCAGAGCTTAATGATGCGATACAAAATATAAGCCAAAGTCTTGATTTGGCAGATAAAACAAACGACGCCGCGTTGACTTTGGTTGTGGAAAAACATGTCCAGGGTGAAGTGGTTTTATCTAGTGAATTGGAAGAAGAAATGTTTCAAAGAGTGGGAGAGAAAATTGAAACCACCGAAGCCAAAATGATTGCGGTTGAAGGACAGGTAAGCGGTTTAGCTTTACCGGTTGACCCAGCCGCGGTTTCTGTAGCCCAGCAAACGGCAGATCAAGCAAAAGTTGTTTTGACAGAAGCCCGTGAAGCTTTGGATCAAAAAGATTTGGGAATCGCTTTAACGAAAGCCATCGAGAGTAAGGAATTGGTAAAACAAGCAGAACAAATTGCGGCCGACGCGGTTGCCGCCGTTCCAGTTGAAACCGAAGTTGCGGATTGTGGCGAAGCTTGCAGCGAAAATACTACAGAACAAAATCCCGATTTGACGAACACTAATGAAGATGTTATAAACACCGAAACCGAGGTCAATACCAACACGAATACAGTTAAACCTTATATACCAGTTAAAGTTGTCACTCCGCCGGTCGAACCAGAAATTGATGAAAGCACGCTGAAGGTGGGAATTGATTTGAAACAAGATCCGATTGTAGAATAATTTTAAGTTTTAAGAATTAATTAATTTATAAAAAGGCAGCGGCTGAAAAGGTCGACTCCGATACGTCGGAGGTCTCTGCCGTTAATAAAAAATAAACACGGATTAAAAACCAAGAAATAAACGCAAGTTTATTCTTAGTTTGGTTCGTGGCAAAAAAAGAAATTTACTTTATGAACGATTTGATTAAAAGCGGGAAGAAAGTCTTCACGTTTGCCGTTGTTCTTACCACAATCGTTTGGTCAATCGGAGTTGGCGCTTTGGCTTTGCCATTAGCTGCTAACGCTGTGACATCTGGCGATTTGATTAAGGGCTCTGGCACCGCCGTTTATTATTACGGCGCGGACGCGAAGAGATATGT
>JBAZEY010000016.1:0-12863 GCA_041653675.1 Patescibacteria group bacterium
GTTTTATCAGAAAAATACGCAAGAAGCGATGGCTCCGAAGTACCGGCCAAAAAAGTGGATTCTTTATTACTTCCGTCAGCCAAGCGGCCAGGATTTCCGATTTGGTAAATTTCATCTTTTCCTTCTGGAAAATGTCCGCTGCCAATTAAGGCGAAATCTCGAAGTAGAGTCGGCGTCACCATCAATTCAAACCCGTATTTTTTCATTTTATTAATGGCATACCAAAGAAGCGCAAAATGTAAAAGGACCGCTTCATTTTTCAAATAATAACCTCTATAGCCAGATGTTTTTGCCCCAGCCTCAAGATCAATTAAATTTAAGTCTTTTCCGAGTGTTATATGGTCTTTTGGTTCGAAATTAAACTTCGTCGGGTTACCCCATCTGGAAACTTCACGATTAGCCGTGTCATCCGATCCAACCGGCGTATCCGCGGAATAAATATTTGGCACAAAAAGCATCAAATCATGATACTCTTTTTCTACTTTTACTAATTCCCCGTCCATTTCTTTAATTTTCCCGCTTAAATCTTTGAGCGCCGCAATCTCTTCGGGGACGGGTTTCGTCTTTGACCGCTTGTTTAAATCTGACTTTAATTTTTCTACTTCAGAAATTAAATTACGCCGCTTGTCATCTATCGCGAGCAATTTATCAATATCAACTTTACTATTTTTATTTTTTGCAACTTCCTTCATCAAGTCTGTGTTTTCTCGGATAAATTTTATATCCATCATAAATTTTATTTATTCAAAATTTTAGAAGATTTATATTTTTTTGGTTTGTAAGATTTTAATCTAAAAATTTTAGCGCTCACTCCCCTTCTCCACAATTCTTCCTTAAAATTTTTCGGCGATACTTGATCGTAGCCCAGGCAAATTGCGTCCGGTTTATATTTTAAAATAATTTTATACCAATCAATTTTATCGCCGAGAACTGCCTTATCCACAAATTTTATGGCACTAACCATTTCTTGCCTCGCCCGTTCATCTATTTTCGGCAGAAATCCTTTAATTTTTTTAACCGTCGCATCTCGCGCTATAACCACAATCAATTTATCTCCATATTTTCTTGCCTCACGAAAAAAATAAAGATGGCCGGGATGCAAAATCGCAAAAGTGCCAAAAACCATTACTTTTTTCCCCAGTTTAGCCATAATTATTTTTTTAATTTTGCTTGCAATTTACCTTCCGATTTTTCTATTATAGCGAGAATTACAAGATATTCTTTTTTAACTTTATCCGAAAATTTTTGTCTGTTAATTTTACTTCTCACTTCCTCCACAGCTTCTTTGTGACTTTTACCACTTCGTTTTATGTACGCCTGAAATTGATCAACCATAGTCAGAATTTCATATGTTTCAACCATTTCAATTGTCTGTGCTTCGTGCGGAACATCTTCTGGATTAAGCCCGGCTGGATTTTTTCCTTCTAAAATATGATGTGATGCGGCCATTATCGCGAGCTTCTCATCGATTTTATCTTCTTTATAAATTTTTAAAACATCAAAAGTCCAATCCGCGTGCCGGCGCCAAAATGAAAGCATTGTTTCATTTACAATATCAATACCTAATCTATTCAAATATTTCGCAATTTTTTGTTGAGTACTGCCTGCTAAATCAGAATCGCGAAGAGCATGGAGAATAGTTTCTCCAGCAACATTTTTCCCGTCTGCCGTAATTTTTTCGTAATGGCTTGGATCAAAAAGAGCAACTATTAATTTTTGTTCGTCCGCGCCAGCTTCCTTTGGCCCAGATTTTCCAACATCATGCAAAAGTGCCGCCAAAATCATTCTTTCTTTTTCTAATTTAAATGGTAGTTCTGCGTCAAGTTCATCCCAAATTGTTTCGATAATATCGGCGATCTGCGCCGCGTCTTCAAAGTGTTTTGACTCTGGCGGATTGTGTAAACGTTTAAATCTTTCAAATAATTCCGGGTATTGCCGAATATCGAAATTCGCCCGTTCAAATTGCTCAGTTATAAACTGCTCTCTTTCCGCGGTAGCCTCCGGAGAAAATTCTTTTTCTTTTCCATCCATATTTTTTAATCTTTTAAATTATGAAATTTAGCTGCGGCGTCACCCCAGACCTTCAAGGCAGCAAATGCTTTTTGTTCGGATTTTTCTAATCTTTCCAAATAATCGTTAAATTTTTTCGCCGCATTTTCTTTACCAGCCGCAAGATCACTTACTATTTGGCCATATTCTTCCTCTACCTTTGCCAATTCGGCCTCTGCCGCCTCAAGCTCTTGCCGCAAGCGGCTCAGTTCGGCTTCAGAAATTATTTCCCTCTCTGATAGTTTTTCTCTCATAAATTTTATCCTCACTTTACGGGGTCAATACCCTTTATTTTTCTGGTTTTAAAGTTGGAAATAAAATTACTTCTTTAATATTGTGTGAATTTGTGAGAAGCGCGGTTAAGCGGTCAATTCCCATACCAAACCCGGCGGTTGGCGGCATGCCATGCTCTAGAGCGACAATAAAATCTTCGTCAATTCGCATCGCCTCAACATCTCCAGCTTCGCGCATTTTTTGTTGGGCAACAAATCTTTCCCGCTGATCCAGCGGATCATTCAGCTCGGAAAAAGCATTAACAAGTTCTGTCCCGGCCACGAGCAGTTGAAATCTCTCCACGTAGCGCGGATCTTCAGGAACTTTTTTAGCGAGCGGCGAAAGTTCAATCGGATGATTAATAACAAAAATAGGATTTACGATTTTCGGCCGGACAACCTTTTTAAAAATTTCATCCATTATTTTTCCGCAATCATCGGACGGCAAGACATCAAGCCCGAGTTCTCTCGCTTTTTTCGCCATACTCTCGCGGTCAGGATATTTTTCAATATCACAGTTGCCGAGTTTAATCAAAATATCTCGGAAAGTAATTCGCTCGTAAGGCGGCGTGAAATCGATTGTGTCTTTTTCATAAACCGTTTTCATTTCTCCGCCATTTGTTTTTTTCATCAGATAAACGAAAAACTTTTCCATCATTTTCATCAAATCATTGTAATCGGCATAAGCGCGATAAAGTTCAACTTGGGTAAATTCCGGATTATGCGACCAGTCAATTCCTTCATTTCTAAAACACCTCGCGATTTCATACACACCTTCAAATCCGCCGACCACGAGTCTCTTCAAATAAAGCTCAGGGGCGATACGTAAATAAAAATCACTGCCAAGCGCGTTATGATGCGTTATAAACGGCCTTGCCGTCGCTCCACCGGGAATCGGCTGCAATATCGGCGTTTCCACTTCCATAAATCCGTCTTTCTCTAAAAAATCTCGAATTGCCTTAACAATCAAACTTCTCTTTTTAAAAATTTCCCGGACACTGGGGTTGGCAATCAAATCCAAATATCGCTGGCGGTAACGAATTTCCACGTCGGAAAGTCCGTGCCATTTTTCAGGGCTGGGCGCCAAAGTTTTTGTTAAAAGTTTAAGTGCCTCCACTTCCAAAGTTTTCTCTCCGGTTTTTGTGGTAAATAACGTGCCTTTCACCCGGACAAAATCGCCCAAATCAATTAAATCTTTAAAAAATTTATATGGCTTTGCCCCAAAATGATCCTCGCGAAAAAACAATTGGATTATTCCGGTTTCATCTTCAATATTGGCGAAAGCTGAGCCGCCATGAAGCCGGACACTTTTCAACCGTCCAACCAAAGAAATCATTTTCTTTCCTACACTAAATTTATCAAAATTATCCAAAACTTGGCGCACCAAATGACTTCGTTTTGCAGTCGAAGGATACGGATTAACTTTTTGTCCTTTGATTTCCTTTAATTTTTCTAATCTGGCTAGCCGTTCGTCGGTTGATTTTTCCATATTTTTAAGGTTGTTTTAAACAGTTTATTGCTTTAATTTTATCTTAATTTTAGAATAATGTCAAAAATTTGATAGTAAGGGGTAATTTGATATATTTGAAATAAAAAAGAGCACCAACTCGCTGGTCAGTGCTCGGGTTTCGGGAAAGGCCGCAGTTGGCGGCCCTACTTCTTGAGGCGCAGGTCGATCCGGCAGAGGCCAACCTGCTCGCGCTCCTCGGGCTTCGCGGGCGTGATCGTGAGCATGATCTTCTCGCCCTTGACCTGCATGACCCTGATCATCTCGCGCACCCTAGCCACGCTCTTCTCATCCGAGCAAGGACTCCACTGCGGATTAACTTCGCTTCCGCCACCCACAATGAGAAGCTGGCTATAACCGAAAAGCCGAACAGCATTGATGGCGTCTGCGACGGCATGGCCGTAGATTCCGCCTTCCTCGTCACAAGCGCAAAACACCGCCGGCTTCCCCTGCGAAGCCAACTGAATCGTGATTTCCTGTCCCATCTTTTCCCTTCCTCCTTCTTTTCCTCGAAATTGAGGATTTTATATATTAAATTATTTTACTCTTTTTGTCAAGATAACAAAAAACCGCCCGCGTTTAATGGGCAGTCTTATTATTGCCTGAGCGAAGTCGAAGGCCAACTGACAGCAAATTTTTACCCCTTCAACAGGCTCAGGGAATAAAAATTTGTTGTTATCTAATTTCCAAAATCGTGTAAGTAACCATTCCTTTTGGAATCTGAATTTGAATTTTATCCCCGATTCTTCTTCCTAAAAATGATCGGCCAAGCGGCGACTCATTGGAAATTTTCCCGGAAACCGGGTCTGCTTCTGCCACGCCCACAATTTCATATTCCGTTTCCGTGTCATCAGTTTTTACTTTTACTTTTGAACCAACATTGACCAAATCAACGCTACCCGAACTATTAATAATTTCCGCACGGGTAATCATGTCCTGAAGTTCAAGAATTCTGCCCTCGGTAAACGCCTGCTCATCTTTCGCTGCCGCGTACTCGGCGTTCTCAGACAAGTCGCCAAGTTCTTTGGCCCGTTCAATGCGCTCAATAATTTCTTTTCTTTTCACATTCACCAAATCGTCCAGTTCTTGTTTAAACTTTTCCAAGCCCTCTTTCGACACATAAACTTTTTGATCCTGCATAGATAAACTTTTTAAAAATTATGTACAATATGTTGTTAAGTATAATGGACTTCTAAAATATTAGCAATAGAGACTGCTCTAAACTATCGGCTAAAATACCACATCATAAATTCTCGGGCGATATCGAGCGTTATTCTACTCCCCTCTTCCCCTTCTTCAACAAGCACCGTGACGGAAATTTCCGGATTTTGAAATGGCGCGAAGGCCGTAAACCAAGCGTGCGGAGATTTTGTCGTACTCCACTGGGCCGTACCGGTTTTACCGGCCGATGTCACCGGCAAATCAAGCAATTTTTTCGCGCTGCCGGAAGTCACCGTTTGCCGCATTCCCGCTCGGATAATATCAATATTTTCTTTGCTGATAAAATTTTCTCTAATTAAATAATTTTCAGCCGAGGCTTTTTCGGATCCAACTGTCTTTAAAAAATGCGGGCGATAAAGCGCGCCGCCGTTTGCAAAAACAGTCGTGGAAACGGCAATCTGGAGCGGCGTGACTAAAAGATCTCCCTGGCCGATAGCCAAGTGATATGTATCACCAATATACCATTGTTCATTTTTAGTTTTTTCTTTCCATTCTTCGGTTGGCAAAAATCCTTCCGCCTCGTTCGGCAAATCTACTCCTAACTTTTCTCCGAAACCGAAAAGTTTGGCATATTCTACAATGCGCGCCACGCCCAATCCTTCAAAATTATCATAACCGCCGCCAATGATATAGAAAAAAGTATTTACGGAATCAGCAATTGCTTTTGTAACATTCGTCAAACCGTGCCCACCCGCGAGCCAATCAGGAAAAAACCAACTCGAAACCCGAAGCCCGCCCACGCTCAAAAACGAAGTATTTCTGTTTATAATTCCTTCTTCAAGCGCCGCCGAAGCAATAACCGGCTTGATTGTTGAACCCGAGGGGTATTCCCCCATCACCGCGCGGTTGAGAAAAGGATAGTTTGGATCATCTCTAAGCGCGCCATATTCTTCCGAAGAAATTCCTTTAGCAAAAAGATTATTATCAAAAGCCGGCAAGCTCACCATCGCCAGAATTTCTCCATTCTCCGGATCAATCACTATCGCCGCCGCCCGGGATTTTTTCGCGGCGGTAAGATGTTTTTTTATTATTTGCTCCATTTTTTTCTGAACATCAATATCTAGGGTCAAAGTAATATTTTCCCCGCGCACCGGATCTTCCTTGGCAATCACGCTCTTTTCTTTTCCTAGGGCATCAACCTCAACTTGTCTTTTTCCATTCTCTCCGCGCAGTAATTCTTCATAAAATAATTCCAAGCCGGTTTTCCCGATAAAATCAGTTGAATTATAATCTTCGTGCTGTTCCAAATCTTTCTGGTTTACTTTTCCAACATAACCTAAAATATGAGACATGCTTTCTGTGGAAAAATTTTCTCCATTTAAATATTCGCGGCGACTTTCTAATTTCAAATCAATACCCGACAGAAATGAACTTTCTATTTTAAGCCGAATAGCCTCTTCGTAATCAATATTTTCTCGAAGCATGGTCGGCGAGTACGAGTAAGAAGACGCCCCGCTTAGTTTTTCTTCAATTTCTTTGGGCGGAATATTTGTTACTTTCGCCAAATTTTCTATTGCACTCATTTTCTCCTCGGCATCTTTGGGAAAATCTGTCGGAATTAAATAAAGTGAAAAGGTCGGGACATTTTTTACAAGAACATTTAAGTTTCGGTCATAAATAATTCCCCGCTCGGCGGCAGTATAAATTGTTCTAATACGATTTCCTTCCGCCATTTCCCGGAAATGCTCGCCGCAAATAATTTGAAGATACGCCGTCCTCCCAAACAAAATTCCAAGTATCCCAAAAATAAAAATTAAAAAAACGGTCAGCCTCTTTTGGTTTAAAGCTAACCCTAAAAACTCTTTTCTCATTCCCTGCCCGCTTTCATTCTCACCCACCACTGCCTCAGCTGAGTTTCCAACCTCAAAACTTTCCTCAATCCAATCCAAATTTCTATCTTCATTCAAACGAAAATCTCTGACAGGAATTTCCTGGATAGCAAACGGGTCATTCGAACGTATTTTATTTTTTCTAAAAATACCCATCTTTTTTATTGACAAGCGAGAGAGAGAAATGAAAATTTCATTTTCATTTCCGAACGAGCGCAGTCAACACAGGGCCGATACCCTTTATTTTACATCGACAAAAACTGACTTCATTTTTTTGCTCAAAAAGTTAAATAAAATAAACATCGTCGTTAAAGAGATAATTCCAAAGAATATTTGCCAAATAAGACCGAAAACGTTATCGCCGCTGAAAAATTTTTCAAGATTATCCGACGCGCCAAAAATAAAAAATAAGAAATTAAAAATAAGCAGGGATAAAATATAAATCCCATTGCCGATGAGGCCAAGGATAACTAAGGAATACAAGGATCGGTTGGTAAAGAAATTCTTAAATAAAAAATTTAAAATTAACGCGACCAAAATTAAAATCGCCGCAATCGTTCCAAAACTGGAAAAAGAAAACGCGTCAAGAATCAGCCCGGCGCAAAGCGCAAACCACAGTGCTTGATTAAAACCCAAAATAACTGTGATAAAAACTAAAATGGATAAAACGAGATTGAAATAATTCAACGGCCACGGCAGGGCAGCAATAAAACTGGCCTGAAATATGGCCAATAAAACTATTGTCAAAATCTTGCCAGAAATTTTTAAGAGACGGCCAAAACGCTCAAAGTTTTTCATAATTTACTCCCGCGATGGGAGAAGAATCATAATTGTGTCCAAATTTTCGTAAACAGCGAGTGGGCTAATTGTCGCTTCACCAAAAATATCTCTCGATTCCCTTTTAACTTCAGCTATTTTTCCGATTACCAAACCTTTTGGCATATTAAGTTCCAAGCCGGACGTAATTACGATGTCGTCGCGTTGAATCTCTTCTTCCTGGGGAATAAATTCCATCTTAATACCCAATCCCCTTTCGCCGCGCACGAGACCGCTCGTGCTATTTTTACTTTCACCTAAAATTGCGGCGGCAGTTTGAAAATTGGTATCGGTCGGAATCAACATCACGGAAAGCCTGTCTTCAACCTTTAAAATTTTTCCAACTAGTATTCCTTCCGGAGAAACAACCGGTAAGTTTATCTCTACGCCGTCCTTAGCCCCTCTATTCAAAATAAAATAATTCGAAAAATTCGGATCCCGGCCCAAGACATTCGCCGCCAAAGAATTATATAATTTTTCCCTTTTAAAATCTAGGGAGGCGCGAAGTTCTTCGTTTTCTCTTTGAAGTGTTAGTAATTCCGCTCTCTCTGCGATCAGCCTATCTCTTTCCGCTAATATTTTTTCGTAGTCGGCGGCAGATATTTCTGGCCTCAGAAAGGTTTGAATCTTTTGTCCCACACTATAAAATCCCGACCCTACCGGAGCCAAAATTTTCAGAACCAAATTCTCCACAGGCGAAAAAATTCCGGTATAGTGCAAAATAATAAGAAGCAGAAAAATTGTAATTGTAGTCAAAAATGGTTTTGCAAGATTAAACCGCATATCGCGACCAGCTTAAGAATAAAATAACAAGATGATAGGAAAAAATCTTGTTATTTAAATTTTTATTATATTTATCACTATCTTCTTCTTTCTTCCTCCTGCGTTGAAGGAATGGCAATTTCTTTGAGCAACGGGAGATTTTCCAAAAGTAACCCCGTTCCCCGCACGGTTGAAGTTACCGGATCATCTGCAACTCTGACGGGAATTTCCGTAGCACGCGTTATGGCCTGATCAATTCCTCGAAGTAATGCTCCTCCGCCAGTCAAAATCATTCCTCTTTCAAAAATATCTGCTAAAAGTTCCGGCGGAGTTACTTCAAGTGTTGCTTTCACGCCATCAATAATTTGTTTCACTGAACGCCCGAGTGCTTCTCGGATCTGAGTATCGTTAACCGTTACAGACTTTGGCAAACCAGTCAGAAGATCTCTTCCTCGCATTTCCATGGCAAGCGGCTCTTTGAGCTCCGTGGCAGAACCAATTTTTATTTTTATATCTTCCGCGATTTTTTCTCCCAAAAGTAAATTAAAAACATCGCGGGCGTACTGAATAATATTTTTACTCATCTCTTCTCCGGCTATGCGTAAAGTTTTCCAGGTCACAACTCCCGAAAGAGCGATAACGGCAATTTCCGTTGTCCCCTCTCCGATATCAATAATTATATTGCCAACCGCGTCGGAAATAGGTAATCTTGCTCCGATCGCCGCAGCCATCGTTTTTTCAATCAAAAAAACCTCACGGGCGCCAGCAGAAAGCGCGGCGTCTTCTACGGCTTTTCTTTCAACTTCAGTGATATCAAGAGGAATCCCAATAACCACTCTCGGCCTCGGTAAAATTGTAAAGCCTTCTTGATGGACTTTATCAATAAAATATTTCAACATTTTTTCCGTAACTTCAAAATCAGAAATAATACCGTCAACTATCGGCCGGGAAGCAATAATATGCGGCGGCGTTTTTCCGAGCATCTTTTTAGCATCTTCGCCAATCGCCAAAATTTGTCCGGTTTTATTATTTATCGCGACAACAGAGGGTTCGTTAATAACAATCCCCTTATCTTTTACAAATACTTTTGTGTTGGCCGTGCCAAGATCAATTCCCAAATCGCGGGAAAAACGACCAAGAAAGTTATTGAACATATATTATTTTCCCAAAGCTTCCTCAATTTTATTTAACTTAATAATTTCTACTTCTTTTTCCGCCCTCTTTTTAATTTCCACGCCGTCTTTCTCTAGAGTTTTTTCACTAATCACAAGCCGAATCGGAATACCAAACAAATCACTTTCTGCCAATTTAACTCCCGCACTCACATCTTCTCGATCATCATATAATACTTCCTTGCGCTCTTTTTGTAAAGCATCATAGACCTCCGCTGCCTTGGATTTGATTTCTTTGTTCTTCTTATCGTCTTTGCCAAAAATCGCAACCAAATGAATATCAAACGGCGCAACTTCTTTTGGCCAAATGATTCCCCTTTCATCATTACTCACTTCCACAATTGCGCCCATTACGCGGCTCGGTCCAATTCCATAACATCCCATCACGGCTAATTTTTTCTTACCCTCTTTGTCCAAAAAATTTAAATTAAAAGCCTCAGAAAATTTTGTTTTTAATTTAAAAATATTGCCAACTTCGATTGCCTTTCCTTCTGCTATTTTTCCGCCGCACTTCGGACATTTATCGCCAGCTTTGATTTCCGCGACTTCTCTATTCTGCGCGTAGCGGCATTTTTCACAATAAAAAATTATATCTTCTCCGCTTTCCGTCAAAACCTGAAATTCGTGCGAATATTTCGAAAATGTCCCGCCCGATGCTTCGGCGACAATCGCGTCCAGTCCCAAACGATGAAAAATTTTTAAATACGCCGCTTTAGCTTTTTCATAATAAGAATCTAAATCCGCCTCGTCGGCATGAAAACTATAAAGATCTTTCATGGAAAATTCCCGACCGCGCAAAAGTCCGGATTTCGCCCGGGGCTCATCGCGGAATTTATCCTGAATCTGATAAACAGCAACGGGTAAATCTTTATAAGAATTTATCATTTTTTTAACAAGCGGCGTCACAATTTCTTCATGAGTTGAACCAAGAGCATATTCTTTTCCGCCCGAGCCCTCCAATTTAAATAAAACATCAATCGTATCCCAGCGTCCCGTTGTCGTCCAATTTTCTTTTGGCGTCAAGGCCGGCATCAAAATTTCCTGCCCGCCGATGGCGTTCATTTCTTCGCGGATAATATTTTTTATTTTATTCAAAACCCGAAGGCCGAGCGGCAAATAACTATAAACTCCAGCCATTAATTTATCAACAAATCCGGCGCGCACCAAAATTCTAGCGTTAATGCTTTTTTCTTCCTCTGAAATTTCTTTTGTTGTTTTGTAGAATAATTGTGATTGTAACATTGTTGCGGCAATTTTAATAAGTTATTTTATCTTTTCTTAGCGTAAGATATAAAGAAAAATTCTATGACGATTAAGGCCAAAAGTAAAAAAAGAATATTCCACCAGGTTAAAATTCTTTGGCTTTTTAAAATCAATCCTCCGATTACGAGTAGCCCGAGCAAAGTTGCTTGCCGGAAAGAAGTCGTTACTGTTTTAAAAACTAATTCCTCTTTCCCAAGTTTCATCCGTAAAATTAATCCCAGAACAGACATGGTTCCGACTATGGACAAAAATAAACTTAAATAAAAAAAAGTAAAACCTAAAAATCCGGCTTGAGTTGGATCGATTAAATAAAGAACGGAAACCCAAATTACCCAACAAAAAATGGCGCTAATTGTCATTAAAACCAAATATTGCCTTAGGGTCATAGAACCTTAGTTTCAAAACTAAATCTCATAAAAAGTATAGCAAATTAAGACTAAACCGGCAAATTTCTTTTATCCTTGACAAATCCCATAATATGATGTAAGGTAAACAGCTGCGAAGCGCGTTTACTCAATTGGGCAGATCCCTGCCTTTGATTGGGTGATGCGCGTTTTGCATCTTCCATCGCAAAAAAGGAGGTGCGCGATGAAACGGTTCTTTCTCAAAATCTGGGCTGGAATCACGGCTTTCTTCGCCTGGCTCGTCTCGCCGATCGCTACCCTCTTCCACGGCAGGAAGATTCCTCTTCCGCTGGAAAGGGCGGCCGATGACATTGACTATCTCAACCCCGGATCCAGGAAATACGAAACCTGGCTCGGCGTTGTCCGGCGTCTCGCCGTGCTCGTAAAAGGAAAGGAACTCCTACTTGGAGTAACCCTACCAGGATTTCTGGCGGACCGATTCTTCCAGGAACTCCGCGTAGTCCTTTTCCTCCGCCACCAACAGGTAGGCATCGAGTACGTCACAAGAATGAAGGGGGTGAGGTTCTATGGCGGACACGAACACATCCTTCCGCTCGAGGCGGCTAGTGAGTGGGATGCCGCTGCTTCCAAGCGAAGAATCAAACACGAGGACTACTGCGTGGCAAACGTCCAACTCGTGACGCTCGCCGTTTCTGACGAAACAAGAGATTTCGAACTCGACGAACAAAGCGGTTTCTTCATTCCGGCTAAGACCGAAAGGAGGGTTGCCTGACGCGACCCAAGGAGGCTCCAACAACAAAAGAGACCCGAGGATTCAACCTGGGTCTCTCTTTTTATTCTTTTATAATCTTTAAGCAGCTATTTTGCCGAAAAACTCTTCTTCAGCTGCCATCGCGTCTTCTTCTTTGATTTTCGCAAGGTTTTCCATTGTAGCTGATAATTTTTCTCCCTTATCGAGCCACGCCTCTTCAGCAGAAGAAAGACCCGCTTCCGGCATCTTTATTTCTCCAGCAAACTTACTATCCCTAATTGTCTTCAAGTCGGAGGCAAGCGCAAGTTTTTCAATGCCGAGGCGTCTTTTTTCCGCTAATTTTTTCGCTAACTCCATTTGCAAAGGTTCAATTTCTCCCAAAAGTATGTTTCCAAAATCTCTCGCCTTGTCAGCGTTATTTAATTTATCTTCTGCTTCCTCGAGACGAACCGCTAACTCTGCAGCCTCTTCTCCAGCCTTTTCAATCGCCTCTCGGCGCTCTTCTATCTCCTTCATTAAATCTATTGCTTCATTACCCATTTCTTGGCGTTCTTGGCTTGCTTCGGGCGGCGTAAATTTTAATACTTCTGCCATAAATTTATTTAAGTCACATTTTGGTTTGAAAATCGTTTAACGAAGATCAAGCCGGCGTGACGATTAATGTTAAGTTTTAGTTTAAAAAAGACCTTTTGGTACGATAAGTACCTTAATAAATTTTAACATATTTTGAGCTTTTTGTCAACCCCGTTAGAAGTCCTCCACATAAAAATTTTTCGAAATTTTTATGTCCAAATCTCTTCGCCAATTACTCCTTTAATATTCCATTTTCAAACTATTATTTAATTTTATAAAACAG
>JBAZEY010000017.1:0-7917 GCA_041653675.1 Patescibacteria group bacterium
TCGAGATCAAGCGCGGGATCGATGCCGCGACTGCTGCGGTTGTCGCGTATATCAAGGCGATGAGCAGCCCGGTCAAGGACCGCGAGAAGATCATCCAGGTCGCGACGATCTCGGCAAACAATGATGAAGAGATCGGGAGGCTCATCTCCGACGCGATGGAGAAGGTGGGGTACGGCGGGCTCATCAGCGTTGAGGACGCAAAGAGCCTCGACACCAGTCTTGACGTGGTCAAGGGGATGCAATTCGACCGGGGCTTCATCTCGCCCTACATGGTGACCGACCAGGAGAAGATGGTCTGTGAATACGAAGACCCCTATATCCTCCTGACCGACCGGAAGATCTCCTCCATCAAGCAGATCGTCCCGATCCTTGAACTGGTCGCGCAGGAAGGAAGACCTCTCCTGATCATCGCGGAGGATGTGGACGGGGAAGCCCAGGCAGCGCTTTTCTTAAACATCATCCGTGGGGCGCTCAAGGTCTGTGCCGTGAAGGCGCCCGGTTATGGGGACGACCGGAAAGCCCTCCTGGATGATATTGCGGTGATCACCGGAAGCACGGTCATCTCGGAAGACCGTGGCATGAAACTCGAGAACGTGACCAAGCAGGTGCTTGGCTCTGCCCATACCGTCCGGGTTGACAGCGAGAAGACGCTTCTTGTGGGCGGCAAAGGTGACCGGAGATCCGTGGACGACCGGCAGACCCTGATCCAGTCCCAGATCAATATCGCAGATTCTGACTACAAGAAAGAGGAATTAAAGAAGCGGCTTGGAAACCTGAGCGGCGGGGTGGCGGTCATCAAGGTCGGCGCTGCCACCGAGACCGAGTTAAAGGAGAAGAAGATGCGGTTCGATGATGCGCTCAACGCGACAAAAGCGGCGGTGGAGGAGGGCGTGGTCGCGGGCGGCGGGATCACCCTGTTCCGCGCAATCGATGCACTTGCGACCCTGAACTTCCCCGATGACCGCATGGTGGGCGTGTCCATTGTCCGGCGGGCACTGGAGGAACCGCTCCGGCAGATCGCAAAGAATGCCGGTGTGGAGGGAGCTGAGGTGATTGCAAGGATCAAGCCCGAGCGCGATCCCCTGTTTGGCTACAATGCAAAGACCGGCACCTACCAGAATTTGACTGAGAACGGGGTCATCGATCCGGCAAAGGTGGTCAGGATCGGGCTCCAGAATGCGAGTTCCATCGCCGGACTTGTGCTCTCCACCGAAGTCATCATCACGGATTTCGATGATGAGAAGGACAAGAAGTCCGCGACGATCATTATCTAACGTTCCGAACAAGACGGGGACTTCATTTTTTCCGGGATACCGGAAATCAGATTTTCTTTTTTTACCCGAACACCTACAGTCCCCCATCGTTCTCACGCGAAAAAAATATTTTTCCGGATTTTCTTTGAGCCGGAAAATTTCCCGGAGATTTTTTTCTAGAGAAACTCGCATGAAGCCAAAAGGTTTCGCACCAAAGTAATGAAAATTTTGCACTCCACAATCAATTTACGATTGTCTAATCTATCGTCAGCAAACTTCAAAATTTTCATGGCAAAAAATTCAGAAAAAATATTTTCGCAACGGAAAAAAATTTGAAACTATTTTCACATTTGTTGGCACTGATGCAGCCGGTGGCGTGCGGGTGAATGTCGTCAAGGATGCGTTGAAAGCCGGTGCCGATATTCTTGTTGTCGGGTGTGCGATCACGGCAAGCAAGGACATCAAACGTGCAGCCGATGAGTTCAACGAGCGCATGGACAAAGAAGAAATTGGCAAGTTCAAGGTTATAACTGATTTTTAAGAAGTCATAATGTAATTTTTTTAAATTTTTTTATTTTAGAATTTGGTCGGAGCATACTGCTTTGAAGTTCAAGGCGCTTACACTTTTATAATGGTTCAAATTTCGGCTGAGGTGCCAAAACTTTTCACGTCCAAATCTTGTCACAAGCAGGCATCCATTGCTAGTTTTTCCGATCTAAAATTCGGTCGGTATGAGTTCTTTCACTCCCTTTAAAAATCTGCTTAATACTTCAATTCTTCCGCTGTAATAAGCAATTTCAATAACAATATTCATTTGCCGAGTTTGTTCTTGGTCTTTTGTTTCTTGGTTGTGACTTTTCTTTTCATCTCTTTCGGATCTGTCGTATAACCGTTCTAATCTTCTCATACTGCTTCGCTGTTGTTTCAATCGATCCCTTAAATCGGAAATTTTCATGCCATATTTTGAGCCTGTTAAAATTGTTTCTAGCTCGTGGATCAAACCATCTTGGTACATTGTCGAGAGAAATTTGTCATCTTGATTTTCAGTATCCCTTTGATGAATTCCATATATGCCATTCAATTGGCATTGAAAACAATCAACAAGATCTGGATCTGGAATCAATTTCTCCTCTACTAACCACTCATTTAGATCTCTCAAGAAAGCTATTGCATTTGCGTTAATAATTCGAACGCCATTTTTATTCCATTCACTAATCGTTTCTTTTGAGGGATCTGAATCTACTGCGTACGACAATCGAGAGAATTCTCCTAAAGATTTCGATAAATCGGAAAATAGCATTTTAATATTAGGATCCCGCATGCTGTAACCGATAAATAAGAATGTCTTTGTTGCCATCAGATCCTTCAATTTTGTAAAAATTGGACTATGCATTTTTTCAGCAATTAGGTTCGCATAATCATTTTGAGTTATTATCATGGTATATGGACGTGTCACACAGCCATGAATTTTTAATACTTGCCTTTTTTTATCATCCCAAAATGGGATATCCCGATCTTCTACTACAGGTACTAAAACATTTAATTTTCTTTCAAAGAAAGGATCCCAATTGGTGGTTACAATTATTCTAAAAAATGGATTTCGAGCAATTTCTCTATGGGAAAATGTAGTTTTTATTTCTTTTTCACCTTCATCCGAGAAACTTTCGATCCTCTCGATAATTTGTCTTATCAATAAGTTTTTTTTCCCTCCGTCCTTTATATCACAATATCGTTGCATTAATTCAGGGAATGAGGGAATTATATCAGAAGGAAATCCACATTCTTTTCTTATAAAGTCGTAAAGTGTCGGTTTCGAGTATCCTCCACCTTCTGTCGAAATACCCGCTCCAGCAAAAATGACACAATTCTCTTTTTTAATTTCTTCATATAATTCAGGAGTGATCATTACAAAACCTCGATTTTATGTATTTTAAATTTTAAGTAACATAAAAATTCATTGAACTGAATATAATCAAATAATCTCAATATAACGGCGATAACTATGATGATTCCTGCAGCACCTATGATATAAACTGAAAACCAAAATCGGTCTTGTGCATCTTGAGTTTGTTTTTGTGCTTCTGGTGAAAGAGTGGGAGTGACTGATTTATTCCAAGTATCCATGAACACGATTGCTATGCCTATAATCATCAGAATTACAAATGCACTTACAACAAGTTGAGGGAGTGTTGGTAGATTTGAATCATCTCGCGGAGGCATATTTTTTAAATTGGTTTCATTACATATATATTTTTAAACAATAGGTTGTGAGTTATAACCATTTCTCATTTGTTCAATTCCTTCATACAAATTTTTCCAAATCCCACCAACTGGCACCATCCCAAAATGATCTTCTCCATTTCCTGGTAAATTTGATTTTTTCATCCACGTTACAAAGGATCAGGAGCTGCACATTCATGCCATTTTCCCCACAATAAATACGAGTTGTTTTGACAATTCGTTTTTGATCCACTAAACGTGAAAACGCCAATCGCACGATAAAGCCCTTCAAATCGATCACGTCGGAGAATCCAGAAACTGGTCGGTCCTGAGGAAGACCTGGGGACCTGGCAGCTATCCCCACCGACTCCCCTGGTGAGAGCCCCTTTCTTCACCTCGGAGAGTTCCCAACCGGAAAAAAACCGGTTGGTTTCCAGTGGAAATGGTGCCAACACCCGACAAGATTATTCGTTAAAATTGTTCTTTTGCCAAAATATCCATTTTAAATCGAATAAAACCGTGCAATTTAGCGGGCTTTTGTGGGCATCATTTTTTAGCATTTATTATAGCAGGTTTTTCGGGAGAAACGGGCTGCAAATGCCCTTGGCTGCCTGCCAATGCGATCACGTTGGAGAATTGGGGTTTTGACAGGGTATGTACTGGGTTTTGGGTAGTCTGGAGGAATTTTGGTTTTTGGCGTGCGTGCGTCTCCGGATTTTTCCGGAAATGTTTTTTTCGGAAATTTTTCTCACGCCAAAGAAATATTTTTTCGGATTTTCTTTGCGCCGGAAAATTTCTCGGAGATTTTTTTTCTAGAGAAAAAATTTCGAAAAAATATTTTCGCAACGGAAAAAAAATTTGAAAACTATTTTCACATTGGTTGGCACCGGTGCAGCCGGTGGCGTGCGGATAAATGTCGTCAAGGATGCGTTGAAAGCCGGCGCCGATATTCTTGTTGTCGGGCGTGCGATCACGGCAAGCAAGGACATAAAACGTGCAGCCGAGGAGTTTATCGAGCGCATAAATAAAGAAGAGATTGACCTGTGCGGGATTATGACTACCTTTTAAACGATCATAATGTATTTTTTTAAAACATAAATTTTAAAAAATCCCATTTTCATATTCAGATTTCACGCTCAATGCGCGCTGATTCGATTGAGAAATCTATTGAATCCTATTTTTTGAAACTTGGTAGATTTTCAGTTCAATCAACTGGACTTCATACAAGCAATTTCTTCCAGAGAATGTTTATAAGATGTATATGGAATACTGAGATCTAGTAAATCTATTGAAATAATATTAGTATCCAATTAAAAAAATTGATCTTGATAGGTCGTGTGTCGATATGACTGATGATTTAGGATTAAATGATTATCTTAAATTAGTAAATACTGAAATTCAAATTAAGCAGTGTCAAATTAATGATATTAAACCTAATTTTTTTCCAATGATTGCGATAATTGTTGGTTTTATTGCATCAAGTACGATAACTACTGAAAAAAGCGATATTACAGCATTTTGGTTTTTTCTAGGTATTTTAACAATATTTTTTTTATCGCTTAACAAATTTTTAGTTCACAGACGTTTGTTTATTTCAAAGAATAAAAACGTCATCGAAGAACAAAAGCAATATCCAATATTCACACGATTGATCCGAAGTTACTATTATATACCAATTTATTTTCCTTTCCTTCTGGGTTTCGTTCTGATTTTTCTTTTTGGATTCTTTGAAAGTTTTCTTTTTCCACTAGCATCCTCTCAAATTTCAACAGTTTTTAAAGATTTCTCTCCGTGGATTATGGCGCTTACTTTATTGGTTTTCATATTAGTAGAAATCTATCGAAAAGCGATAAGAATGTTCAAGAATAAAATCGGGGATGAAATTGTCTTTTTCGATTGGTTAACTCGGCATTCGATTAGATTAGAGAATATAACTTTCACTTTTGGCATATACAGCATCTTATTTTTTGGAGCATTGATTCAATTGACGTGGCGAGATCTTAACGTTAAAAATTTTGGATTAGAATTGATCCTCATCATAATTCTAGTTGGAATGTGGAGCATTGTAATTCAAATGCTAAATTGCTCGAAAGTTATCAACATTGAGACAAAGAAGTTAAATTATTTGAATTACATCAAAGAAAGACTTCTTTATGCTGATTTTCGACCAGACGAAATTGCTCAAAAATTTTCATTAATATATATCACAAAACTTGAATCGGAGCCATTATTCCTATTTTTTTCTTATTACTATTACAGTCTTGATAGAAGTCTATTAGAAAAACTTGAGCCGGATTTAGTTGAACAATTTTTTTAAATTTTGGACGACTTGACCTACTTACATCAAAATCTTAAAAAAATTATAGATATTTTTCATTAATTTTTAATCCAGCAGCATCAATCTCTCGTGCGAGTTTTTTCTTCCATTCTCCGCGTTGATCTAATGGGGTATAGAGCAACCCGTCGATGTCAGAAGGACGATCTATTCCTTCTTCACATAATGCAGCAACTTTTTTACGACCTAATAAGCCGATAAAATAGCCAAACTCAAAAATCACATTTTGTCTCGCTCTCGGTTTAAGAATAGACAGAATTTCTTTTATCAATGCGATAAATTGCGCAGATAAGAGGTTCTGATCTTTCTTTGACATACTTTGTATTTGAGTGGGATTGTTAACGTATTTCAATAATAATAAGTCATAAGCATTTGCTTGTCCACTTGGTAATGCACCTCCAAAATCGTCTTTTGTTAAAACAATTACAGCAAAACTGACATTTGAATAATACTCAACTTTTTCAATAATAGTTTTACCAAGATCTGCTTGTTTATGAAGAATGATTGGTTCAAGTCCAATAGATTTGAGAAATTCTTCAACTCCACTTTTTAATTTTTCATCATGCCCATGAACAATAAAAACTTTTTTTGATTGATCTGATTCATCAGTATTTCTCTTGGTTTTATTACTAGGTTCATTTTGAATGTTTACAGGTTTTGGATCATTCATTGATAAAAGTGCATTTAAATCATATCCTGCGATGTCAAAATACATCCTTATATCACGTTCATCAAAATCTAAATCCAGCAAATCAATACCAATTATCTTCATTAAATCATTATCTATTGGTGTTGGTTTACCATCATTCAAATTTTGATTATATCGAGAATAGTAGGTTAGAAACGAGACTACAATTTCAATAAATTGTAACTGTTTTTTGTCATAGATTTCAATTAGAAAATCCTTTAAAAAGGGTTTTACGATTCCTTCAGGGAACTCCTGAAAATCGATAATCATATCTTCAAAATTACGATAATGTTTCACCTTTATTGGAATATTGTTTATATGCAACAAAGATTTGTAAATAGTATCCCTAATTTTCTCCAAGCCATTCTCTTCACAAAACAAATCAAACTGATGTGATTTAAAAAAGTTATGAATACCTAACTGTTGGAGGTGAACATATATTTTTTTAATATCTTCAGCATTTTTGTCGTGTTTTTCCATGAATCTCAATCAATAATTGACTAACTCATAATTATTAAAATGACTCTTTGTTTTCATTATCGAAAAACACTCCACAGCGTACATATTTTTGAGTATGTTGAAACATTGCGTGATTTTGGTCTGAAACCCTGCACCCCCACCATCCGAGCCCTCGCAACGCATGTATGGCGAGCAACGGCATCCTGCGCTGGCTGCACGATTCATAAAATATTTTTCAAAATGTGGAGTGTTCGCACGCATTTTTTGACTTTGTGGGCGGCCCGGAATTTTTTTTTGAAATTTGTTTTCGGTTTCGGATTTTTATTCAAAATTTTTTCATGGAACTATGTACCGCATTGATATCTCCATGTCCCCCGTCAGTATTCAAAATTTTTCTTTTTCCCGACAGCCACAACACAGACGATCAGTTGGTCCTGGATAATCCGGAACGTCGCCCGGTATTCACCAATCCTGATCCGGTACCGTGGCTTTTCTGGAGGGCATCCTCTTACTTTCTTCACGTCCTGACGATGAAACGGGTTCGCAGCATATTTCTCAAGCGCGATCTCAATTCTGATGCGTGCCGTCTGGGGCAACGCTGCAAAGGCTTTCTCTGCCCTGTGGGTAAATTTTACCCGGTATGCCATCATTCCACCAGGGACCGGATCGCCTCATCATCACCAAGATCCTTCATAATGTCCCGCAGGCTTCGGACACGCCCGGCGGTGATATCTTTTTCACTCGCCCTGATGTCTTCAATCTCCTGAAGTGAGAGCGGTTCATCATCGTACGCCGCATCAGCCAACCGGTCTATGAGCTCATCATACGTCTCCCGTGGATGAAGTTTCAGGTCATCCAGTTTCCCTTTGGTCTCCGGTCGGAGCTGGACGGAAGTCATCGCCATAATAAATTATAATCCGCTATAGGCAATTATAGTTTGCGGGGACTTCCCCGGTTTTGTC
>JBAZEY010000018.1:0-7473 GCA_041653675.1 Patescibacteria group bacterium
TCGGCGCGGATAAAGACGCGATAAATTCTATCGTTGTCCGTCCGCCGCGCAAGGGATTTAAATTTATTTAAGGAGAAAGGGCGGCGGCGATCACGTTCAAAACCGCCCACATGCCGGAAACGGCAAAATTACAAAATTTATAGGATGGTTCAGAAAATGGCAAAAGCAGCAAAAGGAACAAAAAGCACAGCGGCCCCGGCGGCCGCAAAATCGGAGCTGATTGTCACGAAAATCAGTCCGAAAGGGATTAACGCGGTACTTCGCGGCGTGATGCTGAACTGGGTTTTCATCGACAAACCCGCACAGGATAAGGACGATCCGCTTAAGGCGATGTACCGGACGCAAATGGTACTGACCGGCGGCGAGAAAGAGTTCGTCGCGGCGATGAAAGCGGCGCTTGAACAGTACATGAAAAGCGCGTCAGTGGCGTGGGGTGCAGATCAGAGGATTAAGGTTCTCAAAACCGCTCTCATGCTCGACGTGGACAAGTCGCTGTTCAAACAAACCGATCTCGGCTTGTCTCTCGCGGCCCATCAAACGGTACGGCGCGAAACGGACCTTGACGAATTTGTCGCCAAATACCCGCCCACGGTTCGCCTGGCCGACAATACCGACTGCCCCGCCGGGATGATTACGCAGGAGTTCTACTCCGGCGCGATCGCCGACGTGGCCGTGTTCATTTCGGCCTATGACGTGGACGCCGGGCGCGGGATCACCATGTACTTGAACGGCGTTCGGAAAGTGGCCGACGGCGAACGGATCGCGTCGATTGACCCGTTTGCGGACGTGCCGCCCGCGACGAATCAGGTGGAGTACAAGCCGGGTAAGAAAACCAAAGGCGCGTTGCTGTAAATCGTTTTAAAACAAAAAAATCCCCGCCCTATGACGGGCGGGGAGGGGGAACGGAAAGAGTGGAATCCAGGAGGATCATATAATCCATTATGAAATCAAAACCGTCTAAAATTGTCAAGCCTATTTTTATCGATCTTGAAACAAAATCCGCCGAACCGATTGAGAACGGCCCGACGCGGTACTTCGCCCACCCGTCCGCCGATTGGCTGATTTGCGCCGCTGTCGGCCTGACAGACAAACCGCTTATTCAGACGAACTACACGGGCGGAAAGAAAATATCACTGAAAATATTAAACCATAAAGGCGCGTTTGTCGCTCATAACTGGTTTTTCGAATGGTCGTTTTTCAATCAGTTCTACCCCGGCGCCCGGGCGGCGGACTGGCGAAACTGGCTATGCACCGCCGCGCTTGCTCGGTGGTTCGGTATCTGCGCGCCTCGCGCGAAACTGGAAAACGTGGCGGCGGCGTTTGATCTCAAAAAAATGCCGGAAGGTGTGGGGCTGATTGCAAAATATAGTGTACCTCAAAAAGATGGCGCTTTTCGTGTGTGTGAAGACAAGCAAGACGCGGCGATGTTTGAAAAATACTGTTTACACGACGCCGTTTTGTCAAAAGCTATTTACGGCAAACTGATCGATAAGGGTTTTAATGTCGATGAGTTCCGCGCGGCCCAGGCAATCGACGTGCGGGGCGTGCCAGTTGACGTGAAGGCCGCGCGGTTTTTACTGGACCGGAAAGAGGCTGATAAAAAGAACGCGACTAAGACCGCTGAAAAAATCGCCGGGCGGACAGCAGGCGGGGCGCTTGTCCTCTCATCGAACGCCGCATTTATTAAATATATGAAAAAGGCTTTTAAAATCGACCTGCCCGACGCGCGCGCAACGACACTCGAAGCGATTGACTTTTCCGCGCATCCAAAAATAAAACAAATTGAACGCATTTTGTACGTCCGAAAATTGCTCACCGCCCGCGCCGGGGATAAGGCCGAGGCGATATTAAACCGCGCCCACGGCGGGCGGGTGCGAAATGCTGCCATATTTCACGCGGCGGGTACGGGACGCTTTCAATCCTGGGGCGTGAACTTTTTCAATTTCTCGCGTCAGAAAGTCGAGAACTGGGAAAAGGAAAAAAACACTGCCCCGGTCCCCGCGCTCCAGCGGGGTATCGTATGCGCCCCCAAAGGAAAGACGCTGATTGAGAGCGACTGGCGCGGAATTGAAAATTATCTGTCATTGTATTACGCGGGCGATAAGGAACAGCTCGCCAGGATTGAGGCCGGGGAGTCGCCATATTTAATTTTCGGTGAAAAGATGTACGGCGAAAAAGTGACGAAAGCCGATCCGCGCTATTCATTCATGAAAATGTCCGTTCTCGGTTTCGGTTACGGGGCCGGAGCAAAAAAGTTTTCCATGATAAACCGGATTGACGAACGCACCGCGACGGCGTTACATGAAGGTTGGAAAAAGGTAAACGCGCCGATTGTGCGTATGTGGTATAATTTTTCGGACGCTTTTATAGGCGCGGCGGTGCGCCGGAAAGCAGGCACGGCACACGGTTTTCAATTCATCCCCCTGGGCAGTGAGAACGACGTAAAAATCGTACTCCATGACGGCCACGTTCTTTATTATCGGGGACTGGAGATCCACTACGACGAACGAAACCGCGTCCAGATTTTACGCGATAAGAAAGTTATGCATGGGGGACTCATAACAGAAAATCTCATGCAGGCGACGTGCGCGCGGCTCTTGTACCGGGCGCTGGTAATGTGCGAAAAGGCGGGACTTGAAACGGTTTTACACGTTTACGACTCTATTTTAATTGAATCAGAAATAAAGAACGCGAAAAAAGACGCTGTGAAACTGCGAGACATAATGTGTAATGCGCCGAACTGGGGCGAAGACATGAACTTGGCCGTTGACATTCATTTCGGCAAACGGTGGACGAAAAGTTAACGAAAATTAAAAAAATTAGTTGACAACGTACCGGGCGCGGTGTGTAATAAATCCATTACAAAATCGGGGGCAACGAAATGAGATTAACACAAGCGGAACGAGAAGCGCGGGAAGCGGAAAAGAGAGAACGGGCGGCGGCTCGCGCCCGCGCCAGCTTTAAAAAATTAGTAAGCGGCGCGGTTATGTCATTTGACGACCGTGGCCGTGTGTGTTTTACGTTTTCTAACGGGCAGATTTTTAAATGTCGCGGCCCGCTGACTGAATCTATTTACGGCCATGCGCCGGAGGTGGTAAAATGAGACTGCAAGAGATAATGGAGCAAGGTTTTACATTGTGCGCGTGGGCGATAAAAACCATTCGCGGCGAACGGTACGTTATGGTCAAAATCAGCAAGAAAACGCCGCACGGCGAAAAATTTTACGTCGCGCACTCACCGCAGCTTGACGTAGTGCTAAAAAATGTAGAATTTACTGAACCGGCTTTAATCAAATGACTGGCGGGCAAAAACACGACGCGGAAAAGCCGCGTATGGATCTGCTCCCATTCGAAGCGCTGGAAGAGGTGGCGAAAGTTCTCACCTTCGGCGCGAGAAAATACGCGGATAATAATTGGCAAAACGTCGAGCGTGCGGACGCGCGGTACAGGGCCGCAATGCTCCGGCATTTTTGCGCCGATCAGAAAGGCGAAAAATTTGACACGGAGTCCGGACTTTTACACGCGGCGCACATGGCCACGAACGCGCTTTTCGTTCTATGGTTCGAAATTCAAAAGGAGAAAGAAAATGGCCTCAAGAAATAAAGACGAGCGCGCATACGTCAACGCGCTTATAAAAGCGATTCGAAAAAATTCGCCCGGCGTTTACGTTCACATTGACCGGGACGCGGGAAACGTGCGGCACACGTCAAGCGGCTGGGATTTTATGCTTGCTTGTCACGGCTTAGTAGTTTTTTGTGAAGCAAAAATTGAAAAGGGTAAATTAAGCACGTGGCAAGAATTTACCCGCGCGGCGGTCCTGGCGAGTAAAACGCCGTATGTAGTGGTGCGGTTTTGGGAGGACGGTGCGCATTTTACCATTGACGGCGGGTTAATGGTTGAAACGGAAAAAGCCGCTATTACCGATTTTATAAAAATATGAAAAACACCACGCTTCGACACTATCAAACTGAGGCCGTCGATAAAGCGCTCGCCGCCTATGCCGCCGGTCATCGCGGTTTTTTATGCGGCGATAAGATGGGTCTGGGGAAGACAATTATTGCTCTGCAAATTGCGGAAAAATTGCCGAAAAAATATAACATGATCGGCGTTGTTTGTCCCGCTTTTTTGGTCCCGAAATGGCGGCGCGAGATTTTAAACCGCTGTAACGATAAAAGAAAATACAAATTTGCGCTATATTCATATTCTGAAATATCTGACCCGCTGATTTTAGCGCAGGCAAAGTCGGTTAATTATGATCTTATAATATTTGATGAAGTGCATTATGGAAAAAGTTATAAGGCCGCCCGCACGGTCGCGACACTTTGCAAACAGGGCGTCCACGTTGTCGCAGATAAACTGCTCGGCCTGTCCGGGACGTGGCCCCCTAACAATATCGCCGATTGTTACCAGTGGTTGAAAGCGTCAAACTCACCGCTTGCTCCGCGTGGGTATGAAGATTTTGCCCGTGAGTTCGCCGCAAATTGTCACCGGAATAATTACGGTTTACAGGTTTCTGGCTTTAAACCGAACGCCCGGTGGTTTGAGCATTTCCCGCCCGTCTATATCGGGCGCACAATTGACGACGTGACCGATGAAATACCCGACGGGCTGCGCGTCGATTTTCCTATCGACATACCGAAGACGATAGAAAAAGCCGAAGTGAAACTTTTCGGTCGTATCATTGACGATCCTGATTTAATTGAAAAGGCGATTGCCGCAGCACCAAGTTTCGATCAGTTGACCGAATTTAGAAAAATGCAGGGGCTGGCGAAGGTCCACGCGGTCCTTGACTATTGCTTAGAGGCGTGGGAGGAAAACGAAAAAAAATTACTCATTTTTTCTTACCATCAGGAAGTGGCGGAAAAAATCGCTGCGGCGCTTATAAAGAAGAAATTACCGGTTACGCTTATAACGGGAACAAATACCACGCCGGACGAACGCGACGCCATAACGCAAAAATTAAATAGTGTTGACGAAAGCGTTATAGTGGCTACTATTGATTCATTAAAAGAAGGTGTGGACATTACCGGCTTTTCCCTTACACTGTTTGCGGAAATCGATTGGCGGGCCTGGGCGCTTGAACAGGCAGAGGGCCGGACGCGCCGGATCGGTCAGGAAAAGAACGTCCGTTGGGTGTACTTCTTTTTTGAAAAGGGCGTTGACAAGATGATGAGAAAAAAAATTGACGAGAAAAATAAACTCAGCACAGCGGTGAGGGGGACGGCTTGAAATACACGAACGCGGATTTATTCAATGCTCTTTTTATACCCGGCGAAAAAATTAATATCCGCGTTATAAAGGACGCCGACGGCCCCGCCGAAAATCACTTGTACATTTTTCCCGACGCGCCGCTGTCCCCCGAATATCCGGACGCGTTCCCCTGTGTCGGCGTTAATCCCCGCGCGACCGTCCGTAAATTATCATTAATTAAAAACATGGTCGCTGACATTGACGGTGTGCCGCTCCCAGTCTGGGCGAAAGAACGCGCGGACGTTATATGTACGCGGGACGATACGCACCACCACCTGTATTTTTGTTTTGAAAATACGACGCGGGAAGCGTTCAAGAAATACAGTAAAGCGCTTATACGTCACGCGAACGGCGACAAAAGTGTATCTGATCCGGAGCGCGTCATCCGCCTGCCGTATTTTATGCACCGTAAAGAGGGCGTCGAATCTCCCGGTTATAAAATAGTATTCATAAGAAAAAAAATCGAACGTCAACCGATCGAGAAAAAATTCGACTGGTTGACGCCTGAAGAAAAACCAAAAGCCGCCGTGCCCGTTCAGGATTATAACTCTGTTCTCGCGTTTGTCCGGCAAACGTATTTGAAAAAGCCCGTCGTTACAAAGGGCGAGGGGCGAAGCCGGGAACTCTTGCACCTGGGATTTGATTGCCATAAGTGGGGAATTTCTGAGGAGTCGGCCCTTGCCCTTGCCGGGGAAATATCAAACGCGCGGCACGATCCGCCGGAAAGTGACGGCATAATAAAACATCAGATCGAAAGCGCGTACAGATACGCCAAAGGCGAATTTGGCGCGGCCCTGGTCGCGGGCGGTGAGAGCGAGGCGGCGCAGCGGAAAGTCAAACATCAATTCGATATAACGCAACGGGTCCGGGAACGGTTCGCCGACTGGACTTACATTCACGGTGCCTGCCGCCTGGCCGACTGCCGGACCGAACGGGCGCTAACAAGCCGTGAACAGATCGAAGATTTTATATCGCGGGAGATCGGCGAGCCGGTAAATTTTCGGCGGCTCCTGTCTGACTACGCCGTTGAAACGTGTGACCGCGTGGAATACGCGCCGCACCGCGCGGAAAAGATTTTTGAAGCGAACGGTGAAACGTTTTTTAATTCCTTCCGTCCGAACACGCAGGAAATGAAACGCGAACCGAGCTTGAAAAAAACGGCGATAAAAATTTTCAACGACCATTTGGATTTTATCGCCATGACGGACGTGGAGCGCGAGGGCTTGAAAAATTATTTCGCGTTTTGTGTCCAGCGCGTCGGTCAAAAGGTGGACTGGACGCCGCTCATAATAAGCAAGCACGAGGGGCTGGGCAAGTCCGCATTTTCGGTACTCTTTAGAAAAATTTTTGGCGAGCACAACTGCTCGACCGTTTCGGCGCAGCGGTTACTATCGGGCTGGACTGACTTTATCGCGGAAAAACTTTTTGTCGTTTCTCACGAGGTCGAAACGCACGACTCCGCCGCGCTCACGGAATTGAAATCACTCATTACGGAAAGCCGGGTGCGTGTCAATGCCAAATACGCCCGGACGTATGAGACAAATAACTGCGCTAATTTTTTGCTATTATCAAATAAGCTGTCCGCCCTGCGCCTGGAAAAACACTCCCGCCGATTTTTTGTAATTTATAATAATCAGGAACCGAAAGACAAAAAGTATTATAACGAATTATTTGACGCGATTGAAAACGGCGCGGGGTGGATTTATGACCATTTAATGAGCATCGATATTTCGGCGTTTGACGCGCACGGGGCCGCGCCGGAAACGGAAGGTCTGGCAATGATAACCGAGGTCACAAAATCCGACGCCGTGTCGTGGTTAGAGACGCAGTACGAACAGCGGGCCGGGGCGTTCGCCTCGCCGCTCGTTGATATGATCGCCATTGAGCGCGACGTGGCGACGTTCGCCCCGCCGAACGTGTCGCGGTATATGACGAAACAAAAAATTGCTATGTTCCTGTACGGCCTGGGGTTCGCCCCGCGCGAGTACCGCATAAACGGCGTTCATAAGCATAGCTGGTTTAACGGCGACGAAGTGGCGTTCGAACGGGAGTGTAAAAAACTGCGGGAAAAGGCGCAAAAAGAAAAGGAAAAAAATGTTGCAATTTGACGATTTTTTGTTGACAAAATGACGACGATTTATTATTATAATATTACATAAGAGATTGACACCCCGGAAAGACGGGGAGGGAGCCGAAAATGAAAAGAATGATTAAAAACAGAAAG
>JBAZEY010000019.1:0-3597 GCA_041653675.1 Patescibacteria group bacterium
AAAAATTAAAAGCTTTGCATAAAGAGATGAAATTAGTCAACATCGCCTAATTATCATAAATTCCGAAATATCAAGGAGCATCCTTGATATTTTTATTTTTCATCGGAAACAACTGCAAAACTCGGGGTATAACATATTCAACCCAATTTTTCCAGTTATTTAATAAGTCCATCAGTACTTGTCGCGAGTAGAACTAAAATTTTTTATTTTGACACTACCAGTCATAATCAAGGGGGTTTTAAAACTATGATAAATAAAAGATTTGGAATCATGACGTTAGTAGTTTTGTTGCTATTTGGTGTTTTTGGGCTTTCGGGGTGTAACGAAAATAGTCTTCCTGAGTTTTGCAGTTGTAAGAACAATTGATGCGGAATATGAAGGATACTCCTTGATATTTCGCGTTTTTATTTTCAAAATATAGTTGACTAATCGTGACCAATGTGATATGATATATACAGATGCAGGAGGAGCTATGTATATCAATTTAGTCAAAAGCAAAACCAGCCGGCGCGGAACCATGGTTTATCTGGCCGAAGGTTATCGCGTGAATAACAAATGCCGGCACCGAAACCTTAAGTGCTACGGTTATCTCGAAGAACTTCAAAAAGACGAACCGGGAGTTTTGGAACGCTTAAAGACCGAAGCTCGCAGGATGACTGAGGATTCTTTGATTGATTTGGTCATTAACCTTAACGCGCCGCTTGACAACACGGAGATTCCCTTAAATTTTGGTTATTTTGGTCTGGATGCCGTTTATTCTTCGCTTGGCATAAGTGAATTTTTAAAAAATGAAAACCGGAAAACCAAAATCGATTATGATCTTGATCAGATAATGAAGCTGTTGGTCTTCTCGCGAATCCTGAATCCCGCTTCCAAGAAAGAAGCCTATGAGCGGAAAAACGGTTTTTTTAATTTGGCCTTCGACTTTTCAATGGATGACATGTACCGTTCTTTAACCCGGATGAAAGACTTTAAAGAAGAGCTGGAATTGTGGATTCACAATCAGATTAAAGCCCAGTATGGAAGAGATGCGACGCTGGTTTTTTATGATGTCACGAATTATTACTTTGAAACCGAACGCGAAGATGATGACGAGATTGATGAAGAGTCAAAGGAAATTACTGACGCCGGGTTGCGAAAGAAAGGCGTTAGCAAGGAACATCGTCCGGAACCGATCGTTCAGATGGGACTCTTCATTGACAACCAAGGGCTTCCGATTGCTTATAAGCTATTTCCGGGGAACACGAATGACAAGGTTACCTTGGTTCCGGTATTGGAAGCGGTCAAAGAAAAGTATCGGTTGGGAAGAACCATTGTCGTGGCAGACAAAGGATTGAACAGCGGGAACAATCTCCTTTATATCCGATCCAAAGGCGACGGTTACATTGTCTCCCAACCAATCCGGAAGCGAAAAAAGGAAATGATCGAGACCGTTCTCGATGAAAATGGTTATGTCGGTAACCAGGACGGAACCTTTAAAATGAAAGATTGGTTAAGTTCGAGAGAAATCAAAAATCCTGACGGAAACATTCAGTTCTTGAAAGAAAAGACGGTCTGTTTCTGGAGCAAAGAATTTGAAGAACGGGAAAAGTACAAGCGCGGAAATCTCGAGGAATCCATCGCTAAGTTCCAGAAAAACCCGGCTTTATACACCGCCTCCAATTCCTTTGGCGTAAAAAAATATCTGAAGGAAAAAGAGTTGGATAAGGAAACCGGCGAAATCCGAAGCAAGCATCCGGTTCTGATCTTTGATGAAGAAAAATACCGACGAGACTGCGCCTTAGACGGATATTACATGATTGTGACTTCGGAACTGGATTTAACCAATGAAGAAATTCTGGACAAATACCGGGGATTGTGGAAAATTGAGGACTCCTTCCGAATCATCAAAAGCGATTTGGAAGGCCGGCCAGTTTATGTCCGGACCAAAGACCACATTGAAGCCCACTTCTTAACTTGTTTTATCGCGTTGGTCATAATGAGGATTCTCCAAACTCGGCTCGCCAATCAGTATTCCGCCGAACAAATCAAGGAATCTCTGAACAGAGCCAATGTTCAGTTGATAGACAAAGAAATTTACTTGGTCCAAAATCCAGGCGAACCGTTTAACAAAATAAGTTCGGGTTTTAACTTCAAAGTGGAAAACAAATACATCCGCTTTGAAAAATTAAAAGCTTTGCATAAAGAGATGAAATTAGTCAACATCGCCTAATTATCATAAATTCCGAAATATCAAGGAGCATCCTTGATATTTTTATTTTTCATCGGAAACAACTGCAAAACTCGGGAAGTTTTACACGGGGTTATTCTATCATAAAAATGGCCTATATGCAATAATGAATATGGGTGTTTTTCGGATATGTGAATCTTCTCCATTACAAAAACTGATACTCAAAATAAATGGAATAAAAAAGCCTTAACAAATGCCAACTGAATTTCATTTTTTGTGATTCAAAATTGTCTTTAATAACAAAAGCTTCGAAAAATGCTCCTCGAGCATTAGAAATCAAATTTTTATGATATAATAATCATTGGTTCGGTTAAGCAATAATATCCGTCTTTTTGGAGGTAAAAAATGAAGGTTTATATGACATCCATCTCGGGTTTTACCATGAGGTTCGCTGAAAGAAACGATGTTCCGTTGATTTTCGGTTTCATTAAAGCGCTCGCTAAATACGAAAAGATGCTTGATCGAGTAATAGCCACAGAAGAAAAATTAGCAAAAACGCTATTTGATGAAAAACAAGCGGAAGTAATAATTGCTGAAGAACAAGGAAACCCCGTTGGTTTCGCCTTGTTTTACAACACCTACTCCACTTTCCAAGGAAAAGCCAATCTGTTCTTAGAGGATCTTTTCATTTATCCTGAATTCAGAGGAAAAGGATATGGAAAAATGCTTCTCTCATTTTTAGCTCAAGTTGCAACCGAACGAAATTACAGCCGAATTGACTGGTGGTGCCTTAATTGGAATCTCTCTTCAATTGGGTTCTATGAAAAAATGGGGGCCGTCCAGCAAAAAGAATGGTCAGTGTTTAGGCTCCAAGATGAAAAGATCTTGGAACTGGCAATACTCATGAAAGCAAAATAAAAACGCGAAAAATATCGCGTTTTTTCTTTTCGAAATTCAAGTAAAGAAACAACAAATCAAAATGCGAAGTAATACGAGGACAAAAGATATGTTTCTTCATATTTGATGGCCAAAGAATACAAATGCTTTTTCATCGTTGAAACGGATAATGTCCCGGCCTGTACTCGTTCCAACCTCTTCTGAAATCCATTTTTCTCGTTTTCTCGGTTTTTAAAATAACCCCAAACATGCAAGATGGCATTTATTTGGTGGCCAAGCGTCAATTCCTGAATCAAGGCCGAATCTATTAATTGATAAAGTTTAAAGACCGGAGTCGACTTCTTATCCTTCAAGAGTTCACGAATTTGAAGGTAGATTTCCGGTGAGTGCTCCAACACTTTATATTTATATCTTTTCCAGGAGTTCTCCAAAGTTGAAAAGTCAAGATTAGGATTAAGGCAATCGTTAATTTTAAGCGCAGAAAGATTCTTGTCCTTAACTTCAAGCATGAAGTCCAAATCTTTTCGGTT
>JBAZEY010000020.1:0-2940 GCA_041653675.1 Patescibacteria group bacterium
AGCTTTTTTGTCTTTGTCAGCTGAAATTAAAAGGCAAACAAAACAAAAAAGAGGAGGAACCTTTTATAAAATAGTTCTTTTTCAAAATTAACCCGCCGTCCAGGCGGGGTAAAAACTAAAACAAAAATAAAAATAAGGAGCCGTTGAGCTCTTTATTTTGTTATTCCGCCCCTTTTCTCCCCCTTTATTTTGTTATGGGAAAATGTTAGATTAATAAAAGTGGAAGGGTGGCTGAGTGGCCGAAAGCGCCGCACTCGAAATGCGGTATACTCGAAAGAGTATCGTGAGTTCGAATCTCACCCCTTCCGTTTTGACAAAATAATCGCTTTTGCGATTGGTTTGGCAAATTGGGGTTCGAAAGAATTCACACCCCACAAGGTCGTTATAGCCGACTCCGCACCGAGGAGCCCGAATCTCACCTCCTCCGCCCTGAGAGAGTTTGCTTACTTTTATCTTTAGTTTTCGAAATCTTAAATATAAATTTATGAAACTTCGCGGAACAAAACTAAAATATTATTTTCTACAAGACATTAATCCCGTTGTCCGCTTCTTAATTATTTCCGATACAGTCGTCATGGGAGCAGCCGGTTTGCTCGGCCCGATTTTTGCTCTTTTTATTACCGACTTCATCCGAGGCGGCAACGAAGCAGTCGCTGGTCTCGCGGCGGGCATTTATCTTTTAACAAAAAGTGTTTTTCAAATTCCTATCGCCCACCTGATTGATAGAATCCGTGGGGAAAAAGATGATTTCTGGCTCATGTTTATTTTTTCAATTTTGATTGCCATTATTCCTCTTTTATATCTCGTGATAGACACTCCATTTGAACTTTATCTTGTACAATTTATTTTAGGCCTATTCACCGCTTTCACTTTCCCAACCTACATGGCAATTTTTACCCGGCACATTGACCACGCCAAAGAAGGAACCGAATGGGGCGTTTATTTCACTCTGACTGATTTAACGGGCGCAACGCTCGCGGCTTTGGGCGGCTACATTGCCGCCATAAGCGGTTTTCCTATTCTTATTATCACGGTTGTGGCTGTTTCTTTCCTCGGAGCGCTTCTACTGTTGCCAATAAAATCTTACATTAAAACCTCAACATAAAAATTCAAAACAGAGCGGAGTTGACAAAATCATCTTTCTATATTATAATTCAAGATTGAAGAAATTAATTTTCTGCTTTCCGGCGGATTTTTTATTTAAACCAGTTATAAATTATGAATAACATAAGAAACATTGCCATTATTGCACACGTTGACCACGGAAAAACAACCTTAGTCGACGCACTGCTCCATCAATCATCCACCAATGTCGGTAAAGATAATATCGGCAGGATTTGTATTATGGATTCAAACGAATTGGAGCGCGAACGCGGCATTACTATTTTTTCCAAAAACGCTTCAGTGCAATGGGGCGAAACAAAAATAAATATTATTGATACACCCGGCCACGCCGATTTCGGTGGCGAAGTGGAGCGAGTTTTGAATATGGCCGACGGCTGCCTCTTGCTAGTTGACGCTAAAGAAGGCCCGATGCCCCAAACCAGATTTGTTTTAAAAAAAGCTCTGGAACTTGGCCATAAAATAATCGTTGTCATCAATAAAATTGACAAGCCGCATGCCCGGCCGGATTTCGCTTTGGATAAAACTTTTGATTTATTTGTTGAACTCGGCGCCTCGGATGATGCCCTGGATTTTCCCGTAATTTACGCTTCGGCGAAACTTGGCCTCGCGGGAACCGAACCCGACATTTCTAAGATGAAAGATGTTTCGCCAATTTTTGAAAGTATTTTAAAAAATGTTCCTGCCCCAACTGGCGATTCGGAGGCCCCACTACAAATGCTCGTGGCTAATATTTCCGGTGATACTTTTAGAGGACGAATCGGCATCGGCCGAGTTTATAACGGCACGCTAAAAGTCGGCCAAGAAGTCGCGCATATCAATCGTGAAGGGCAGATGGCAAAATATCGACTAGTTTCTTTAATGACTTTCTGTGGTTTGGAAAGAGTGGAAGCGAAAGAGGTCGCGGCCGGCGACATTGCAGCAATTTCTGGCGTGCCGGACTTAACCATTGGTGAAACAATCGCCGACGCGGAAAATCCTAAAGCTTTGCCGGTTTTGAGCATTGAAGAACCGACTGTCAAAATGACTTTTATGATTAATGATTCTCCTTTCGCCGGCAAAGAAGGGCAATTTACTACCTCTCGCCAGATTCAAGAACGTTTACAAAAAGAATTGGAAAACGATATGGCCTTAAAAGTTACGGATGCGGAGGGCGGCGGGTGGATTATTTCCGGACGCGGTGAATTACATTTATCAATTTTAATTGAAAGAATGCGTCGCGAAGGTTTTGAACTTCAGGTTTCGCGGCCAAAAGTTATTGAAAAAGAAATTGATGGAAAAAAAATGACGCCTTACGAACGCGTCTTTGTTGAGGTGCCTGAAGCGCACTCCGGAATTGTTATTCAAAAACTCGGCAGCCGCAAAGGTGAATTGAAGGATATGAAAACAATTGATGGAATTACTTATTTAGAATTTTTGATTCCGACCCGCGGACTTTTTGGCTATCGCAGCGAATTTTTGACTGACACGCGCGGTTTGGGAATTATAAACACAAATTTTGCCGAGTATCTTCCTGACCCGGGCAACTGGCGCGAACGCGATCAGGGCTCGCTTGTGGCGCATGAAACAGGCACAACCAATCTTTACGGCATGATCAATATTCAAGATCGCGGCGTACTTTTTCTTGGCCCCGGCATTAAAGTTTACGAAGGCCAAGTTGTCGGACAAAACGCGCGAACCGGCGATATCCGCGTGAATGTTTGTAAAACGAAAGAGCTTTCCAATATGCGTTCCAAGGGCGATGGATCTGATGAACATTTTAACGCGCCAAAAGAGATGAATCTTGAGGCCGCGCTAGAATATATTGGCGATGATGAG
>JBAZEY010000021.1:0-2896 GCA_041653675.1 Patescibacteria group bacterium
AATATTTTGGTTAGGCGTCATAAAATTATCCTGCCAAATTTAAAATAATTCCCAAAACTACGAAGAGCGGTAAAACAATCCAAACAAAAAAGACCAAGATCATTATCACGGTCCATAAAATTAAAACTAACATCCGGCCGATTATCTGAAAAATTCTCATGAAAAAACTGATGAGCACGCCTGCAATATCTCTCTGGCCAAACATCGGCTTAAAAATGTTTACCACCCAAACTTTAACTCCAAGCCGGACTTCCATATTCTTTATTCTCTGCCAGGAAAAATTCGCCGCCATGGCCAGGCCCTTCGTATACCACCAAATCGGGAAATACAAAATTTCCCGGATAATATCCAGAAATACGTCTCTGATGAGACCACTTGTCACCTTTTGAACCATATTATGTTAGTTTAACATAAAATTTAATTTATGATAATACTAATTTTTAATTTCTAATTTTAAATTTCGAATGAATTTTGAATGATTGAATTAAAAATTAAAAAATTAAGACTTGATTCAAAATTCAAAATTAATAATTCAAAATTTTCCCACCCTGATAGCCGTTCTGATTTTTCTCATCAATTCCAGATAAAAATGGACATTATGAATTGTCGCGAGGCGGAGACCAAGCGGTTCGCCAGCGATGAAAAGATGGCGAATGTAAGCGCGCGTATAATTTTTACAATTTGGGCAGGAACAATTTTTATCAATCGGTGAAAAATCATTTTTAAACTTTTCATTTGTGATGTGAAGCGTCTCGTAAAATCCCTCGCGGAAATTATCCCCTTTTCCTTTAAAAACATAAATCAATCCATGCCGCGCGTTTCGGGTTGGCAAAACACAATCAAACATATCAATTCCCCGCCGCACCGCCTCCACAATTTCCTCCGGCTGGCCCACGCCCATCAAATAGTGCGGTTTTTCTTTTGGCAATTCGGGCACGACATAATCTAAAATTTTATACATTTTTTTCCGCGGCTCGCCCACCGCCAAACCGCCGACCGCGTATCCGTCGAAATTTAAATTCACCAAATCTTCGGTGCTCTTCAATCTTAAATCTTTATGAACTCCGCCCTGCACAATCCCAAACATCAATTGATTTTTATTTTTTATTTTTTTGGAACGCATTGCCCACGAAGTCGTGAGCCGCACCGCTTCCTCCACTTCTTTCCTTGAGGCGGGATATGGCGCGCAAACATCCAAAATCATGGCAATGTCCGATCCAAGATTTTTTTGAATTTCCAAGGCCAGTTCCGGCGTCAGAGTAAATTGCTTACCATCAATATGCGATCTAAAAATCGCACCGTCTTCGGTTATCTTTCTTTGTTTTGCCAGAGAAAAAATTTGATATCCGCCGGAATCAGTCAAAATCGCGCCGCCCCAATTCATAAATTTATGCAACCCGCCGGCTTTTTTCATTACTTCCATTCCCGGGCGGAGCAAGAGATGATAAGTGTTGGATAAAATTATTTCCGCGCCAAGATTTTCTACCTCCGCGCTGTCCAGCGTTTTAACCGAGGCTTTTGTCGCAATCGGCATAAAAAATGGCGTCTGCACAATTCCATGCGCCAATTTCAACTTTCCTAATCGTGCGCGAGATTTTTTTGAGGTTTTAAGTATTTTGAACATATTTATAAAATTATCCTAGATAACGCTCCTCGGATTGACAAATACATTTATCCGTGTTATTCTGCTTAGTTGCCAACGAAAGGAGGATTCGTATGGCCAAGAAGGCAGAAATCCTAGAGTTCTGGGTGATCTCGCATTTAAGAGAGTGGGGGGAGGCGCAGCTAACCGAGATCAAGAACCGCGAGGAAAAGGTCGCAGCCAAACTACGAGCGGCCATCCCCGAGAGCTTCGCCAAGTGGCGAGAGGAGGCCTCCGACAGCATCATCTCGAACCTGATCCAGTTCGGACGTTCGTCCCGCAAGTACCGGCGAGACGAGGGAGAAGGCCGGACCTACGGCTACACGGATCTCGAGGAGTTCGGGCGACGGTTCAAGCAGCTGCAGGCAGCCTGGAGCAGCGTCGTCCGGATCAAGATCATCTGGGAGGACGACTACCGGTTCGAAATCTTCTTCACGGCCCTCTAGGCGACCAATCGACAAGGAGAACTACGCCCCGCGTGGAAAACAACCACCGGGGCTTCTTTTTATGTTTTAAATATTTTGAACATAACTACATTTTACCATTAATTTCATTTTCCAATCTTTTTAAAAAAATCTCATAAAAAGTCATTCTTTCTTTTGCAATTTGTTTTGCTTTTTCAGTATACAAATACTCTAAAATATATTTGTCTTTTGTTTCCCAATTAATCTGCGGACTATGTTTTGTCTTGTCTTGAATTTTTCCATTGATCTTTCCGCCTAAATTTTCTTTAGCATATTCATCAATGTTAACTTTTCTGTAAATATGCGCATTATTTCTGCCAACCCAAACAAATGATCTCGCGACTCCTATCGCGCCAACTGTTTCTAATTTATCGGCATCAAAAATAATTTTTGCTTCTTGTGTTTTGGGTTTGTTATCGGTTCTGTATCTGTGGGAAATAATACAATCCTGAATATGTTTTATTTTCTCTTTTGAATAATCTAAATTTTCTAAAATTGGTCCCGCCATCTTTGCTCCTTCAATTGCGTGATCTGTTTTCCCGGTGGGATCATCTGCTTCTTTTTTACCGCCGATATCATGCAATAATGCGGCGGCTTTTATCACATCTAAATTAACATCTTCCTTTTCGGCTAAATGCAAAGCCAAATTATAAACTCTCATCACGTGATCAAAATTATGGGCGGCACAGAAGGATAGCTCATGCCTAACTATCTCTTTAATTTTTTCAATTTTTTTATCCATATTCTATTTAGCGCGAGATTTTTTTGAGGTTTTAAGTATTTTGAATAT